>NZ_JBEZWO010000001.1:0-412292 GCF_040637515.1 Streptomyces sp. NPDC029041
CAAACACCCCAACCACCCGGCGCGCCCCCGCCCCCCCCCCTCCGGCCGGGCGCCTCCACTGCTTCCCCCGGCGGGAGCTAACTCTCCGAGGCGAACGCCATCTCGCGGGCGGCCGTCTCCGTGCCGTCCGCGAGGGTGGCCGTCACGCGGTAGTACGTGGTCGTCGCCTTGGGCCGGGCGGTGTCCACGTACGACCAACTGGTGCTGTCACCGCGCGTCTGGACGTCGACCTTGTCGAAGACGTGGGTCGACCGGTTCCAGCGGTAGACGGTGAAGCCGGTCACCTTGCTGCCGTTGACGCCCGTGTCGCTGCCCAGCCACCAGGCGACCCAGCCGTTCACGTCGCCGTAGAGGTGGCCGATCGGGGTGTCGCCCACGGCGGGGCCCGCGTCGGCGTCGGGGCGCAGGTCGAGCTCGGTGACGTCCTGGACGGGGGCCCCGGTCTCGACGGTGAGCTGGTTGCCGTACTGGTCGACGGCGATGACGCTGTAGCGGAACTGCTCACCGTCGGCGGCCATACGGTCGAGGTGGCGGGTCTCCGTGAACTCCTTGGGCTTGTGGGTCCAGGCGTCGATGAGCGGCTTGTAGACCCACTCGCCGTCGACGAGGGTGCCCCGCAGGATGCGGTAGTGGTCGAGACCGGGATCGTCACTGGCGTCCCAGCTCAGCGAGACGCCGTTCTCCTGGGCGGTGGCGGTCGTGCCCGTCACCGGGGACGGCGGCGTGTTGTTTCCGGCGACCGCGACCGGCATCTCGACGGAGGGGGCGCCCCCGTTCCCGGCGTCGTCCACAGCCACGACCGAGTAGTAGTACGTGGCGCCCGGCGGCGGGGCCGCGTCCGTGAAGGACGTGCCCCGGATGCCCTTGGCGACCTCCACGGTCGTGCGCCCGGGCTCCGTGCGCGGCTTGTCATAGCGCAGGACCGTGTACCCGACGAAGTCCTCGCTGGTGGTCTCGGACTTGTCCCACGTCAGCGTGACCCCGCGCTCGTCCTCGACCGCCGTTGCGTTGTGCGCGGTGTCCACGGGGCCCGTCTTGTCCCGCGTGTAGAACTCCGCCGTGCCGGAAGCCGCCGACTCGTTGCCGTGCGTGTCGACCGCCGTGACGACGTAGTAGTACGTGTCCCCGGTCAGCGGCAGCGACTCCTGGTACCAGGAGGAGGTGAGCGGCTTGTCACCGTTCAGCCGGTTCGCCGCGGTGAGCGCGACCGGCCTGCCGGTGGTGGAGCGGTACACGTTGTACCCGGCGAGGTCCGCCTCGGTGTTCCCGCCCCAGGAAAGGCTGACCTTCTCGGAGTAGTCGGGCTTCCAGGCATCCTCGACCCCCTTCGGCGCCGCGGGAGCGCTCTTGTCGACGGTGGTGACGGACTTGTCCGCCGTACCCGCGGACTCGTTGCCCGCCTTGTCGAAGGCGCGGACCTCGTAGGAGTAGACCGCGCCGTTCTTCGGCAGCGTGGTGTCCGTGTACGAGGTGGAGGTCGTCGTGGCCAGCGGCTTGGTGCCGTACGAGGTGCCCTGGAGCCGGCGGTACACGCGGTAGCCCGCGAGGTCCATCTCCTTGTTGGCCGTCCAGCTGAAGCCGGCCTGGTACGAGGAGTCGTACGTGAGGGAGGTGCCGGTGGGCACGAGGGGCTTGACCGTGTCGACGGTGGCGGACGTACGGGGCAGGTAGTCCGCCTTGACGTCCGCGGCGCCCGTCCAGTTGACGAAGTCGAAGCGGAGGGTGTGCGTCCCGGACGGGATGGTGATGTTGACGGTCTTCGTCTGGGTCGTCGAGACGTTCCTCCAGATGTCGACCTTGCGCGTGCCGTCGAGGTAGACACGCAGGCCGTCGCGGGTCGCGACGGGGATCGAGAACGGGCCGCCGGAGCCGAAGTCCCGGGTGACCGTCCAGCGCACGCCGAAGTAGTTGCTGGGCAGCCCGGCGGCGGGGGCGCCGGTGCCCCAGTTCTGATCGATCTTCGCATCGCAGTCGGTCTTCTTCGGCGTACCGGAGAAGGTCGTGTTCGCGTAGAACTGCCGTTTGAAGACGGGTGACTTACAGGTCACGGTCGCCGTGGCGGCACCGGCGACGGACGTGCACGTGAGCAGGGCTCCGGTCGTCGCGAGGACGGTGGTCGCGGCGAGGGCGGACGCACGAGTGGCTCGGTTCATGCCTTCCTTCGGTCTGGGTCGGCGGTGGGAGGACGGTGCCTTCCCACCGCCGACCCAGACCCCCGGGAAGGGCGGGAGGTTGTGCGAGTTTCAGGTATGGCGTCCCTCACATATGACGTGGGGAACCACGGGCCGCCGTACCAGGGCTGGGTGAGGCCGGCGACCCGCTGCCGCACGGGGACCGTCATCCTGTCCGGGGCATGGCGCTCTCGCCGGTGAAGCCGAGTTCCGCCAGGGCACAACGGGTCTTGTCGCTGGCGTAGCCACGGTCCAGGTTGACGTCTGCCTGCTCGGGCAGCGGGCCGACCTGGGTCTTCGCGGCTTCCAGGGTCGGCGCCGGCAGGGGCGAGTCGTGCCGGTTGGCCCCGGCTGAGACCAGACCGAGTGGGACGCCGCGGGCCTCGGAGGCCACCGAGCGCTTCAGGCCCTGCGCCCCGTATGTGAGGCGCCGTCGGTGCGGTCCGAACAGCCGGGCCCGGCGGTGCGCTCGTAGCCGTTCCCGTGCACCAGGGCGGCGATCACGTGCTCGAACACGATCCGGTCGGGAATGCGCGGGTTGTGGCAGCTCAGCGGGTGGGTGTCCACGTGCTCGGGCCCACGCCTGGTGCTCGGCGGCGCCGCCCCCGCTACGCATCCGTAGGCCGACGAGCCACCAGGTCCGTCACCGCGCGAGCGGTCCTCCCAGCACGTCCAGGACGGCCCCGCCGAGTAGCCCGAGTGCGACGGATCCGGTGGCTGTGCCGTAGGCGACGACCGCGGCCGATCTCGACATCGCGCCCGGATCACCCATGGGTCCGCGCGAGAGAAACGCCGGGGCGATCCAGCGCAAGTAGTAGAAGAGGGAGGCCACGGTGTTGACGGCCGCGACGACCGCGAGCCATGCGTAGCCGCCGTCGAAAGCGGCGCTGAAGGCGTCCAGCTTGCCGAGGAAGACGGCGGTCGGGGGCGTGCCCACCAGGCCGAGCAGGCAGACGACGAGCGAGGCCAGCAGGGCCGGGTGCGCCCGTGCCAGGCCGCGGTAGTCGTCGATGGTGTGGGCGTCGGGGAGTGCGCAGACGACGGCGAAGGCGCCGAGGTTCGTCAACGCGTACGCGGACAGGTAGTACAGCAGCGCCTCCTGGTCGAGGCCGGTGCGCCCGGCGACGGCCACCGGAAGCAGAAGGTAGCCGACCTGGCTGATGGTGGAGTACGCGAGCAGCCGCTTGACGTCCTGCTGGAAGAAGGCCGCCAGGTTGCCCAAGGTCATCGAGGCCACCGAGAGCACCGCCACCAGGTCGGCCCACGGCAGGCCGGCGTCCACGAGCGGCACGGCGGCGAGCCGATAGAACGCCGCCAGCGCGCCGATCTTGGGGATCGTGGTGAGGAAGGCGGCGACCGGCGCCGAACTGCCCTGAACCGCGTCCGGTACCCAGAAGTGGCCGGGCACGGCTCCGGCCTTGAACAGGACACCGGCGAGCAGGGCGAGCGTGCCGCTCGCGACCAGTCCCGGCGGTGCCTCGGTGAGTTCGGTGCGCAGCATCGGGTACGACGTGGCGCGCCCGGCGGCGAGGAGAACGGTGATGCCGGCGAGCATCACGACGCCGAGAAGGGCACCCACGACGTAGAACTTCAAGGCCGCCTCGGTGCCGGGGCCGTCCTTGCGGAATCCTGCGAGCGCGTAGGCGGGCACGCTGGCCAGCAGATAACCGGCGGCGAGGAGGAGCAGGTCCTGGGCTCCGGCCATCATCAGGGCTCCTGCGGAGGCGAGCTGGAGCAGGACGTAGAACTCCGTCTCGCGCGGGTCGGCGTACAGGCGCGGCATGGCGAGCACGAGGACCGGCAGCGTGGCGCCGAGGATGACGATCCGGCTGGTGGCGGTGAGCGTGTCCAGGGCGAAGGACTCGCCGAAAGCCGTCTCCACGGGACCGGCTGCGGCGATCCCGGCGGCCACGATCCCCGCGGTGCAGGCCGCTCCCGCCAGGGCACCGGTCAGCCACTGCCGGCGGCGCGGAAGCCAGGCTCCGAGCAGGAGCCCGAGCACGGCGGAGGCGGCGAGCAGGACCTCGGGCAGAAGGTCGAGGGGATTCTCGTTCATCCCGGTCATCTCGTTCATCGCGCCAGCAGCTCCAGCACGGTGCGCGAGGCGGGCTCGATGACGTCGAGGACGAACCGGGGAGCGAGGCCGAGGACCACGCCCAGGATCAGCAGCGGGGCGATCGCGATCCCTTCGTGGAGCCGGATGTCCGGGAACGGCCGGTCGGTGCCGGGCGCGGCAACCGGCAGCCGCAGCGGCCCCAGGAGAATCTGCTGCAGGGCGCGCAGGAACAGGCCCGCGGTGAGCAGGATGCCGAGCACGGCCAGGCCGGTGGCGACCGGCTCCGGGCCCAGGCTCCCGGTGAGGATCTGGAACTCGGCGATGAAGCCGGAGAAGCCCGGCAGTCCGAGCGAGGCGAAGGCGGCGACGCCGGTCAGCGCGGCGAAGACGGGCACCCGCCCGGCCACGCCGGAGTACGCGGACATCTCGTACGTGCGCCCTCGCTCGTACAGCACGCCGGACAGCAGGAACAGCGCGCCGGTCAGCAACCCGTGACTGACCATCTGGAAGACCGAGCCGGTGACGGCCAGACGTCGGGCCTCCTGGTTCGCGCCGACCGCGCCGGCCGCTCCGATCGCCAGGATGATGTAGCCCATGTGGTTGACGGAGGTGTACGCGACCATGCGTTTGAAGTCCGTCTGGGCGAGGGCGACCAGAGCGCCGTAGAGCACGGAGACCACACCGACGACCACGAAGACGAGGGCGTACTCGCGCCAGGCGTCGGGCAGGGCGGGCATGGCGATGCGCAGGAAGCCGTAGGTGCCCATCTTCAGCAGCACTCCGGCGAGGATCGCCGACCCTGCGGCCGGGGCATCGGTGTGGGCGGGTGGCAGCCAGGTGTGGAAGGGCACGGTCGGGGTTTTCACCGCCAGTCCGGCAGCGATGGCGAGGAGGACGAGGGCGCCGTGCGTCGCGCGTCCGGCGAGTGGGTCGGCTGCGGTCAGTTCGACGATGTCGAAGGTGTGCGGGTCGGCTGCCAGGTAGAGGCCGATGAAGCCGAGCAGCAGGGCGAGGGAGCCGATGAAGGTGTAGAGGAAGAACTTCAGGGCGGCGCGGGCTGCGCCCTTGTGACCCCACCCGGCGATGATGAAGTACATCGCCACAATGGACAGGTCGAAGAAGACGAAGAACAGGATCAGGTCCAGGGCGACGAACAGGCCGAGGCACGTCGTCTGGAGGAAGAGGAACAGGGCCGCGAATTCCCGGGGCCGTCGGGTCTCACGCCACGCGTACGCAGTGCAGGCGAGGAACAGCACGCAGGTGACGGCCACCAGAGGAAGGGACAGGCCGTCGACGCCGACGTGATAGCTGATGCCGGCGCTGGGGATCCATCGGGCCCGCGTCTCGTACTGCATGCCGCCGTCGGCCTGGTACCCCGCCCAGACGATCACCGTCAGGAGCAGCTCCGCGGAAGTGGTCACCGCCCAGGCCGTGAGGAACAGCGTGCGGGGCGCGCTGCGCGGCACGCACAGCAGGAGGGCCGCCATGGCGGTCGGGAGCAGGACGATGGCCGTGAGCACGGCGGTCACCTCACGAGGACGAGGACGACGGCGAGGACGGTGAAGGCGGCGACCGCCTGGGCGAGATACTGGTGCAGTTGCCCGGTCTGCGGCCGGCGCGCCAGGCGGCCGAGCGCGCCGGCACCGCCCGCGACGGCCTCCACGACGCCGTCGACGAGACGCTCCGCCTGAGCGTCGGTCCACTGGGCCAGCCGCAGCGATCCGCGGGCGGTGTCATCGACGGCGCGGTCCAGCACCCGGTCGTCGAAGGCCGCCAGTACGTCGGCGAGGCGCAGTACCGGCCGCACGAGGAGCGTGCGCGCGACGGTCTCCAGACGAAGCCATTCCGACGTCGGCGCGGTGATCCGGCTGGAGAGGCCGAGGAGTTGAGGACCACGCATCCAGATCACGGCCGAGACGGCGACCGCGAGCGCGCCGGACAGAGCGAACTCCCATGCATGCGGGTTCGGTTGCTCCTCGCTGCCGAGCACCCGCTCCACCGCGTCCCTTACGGGCGGGAAGGACGTGACCGTCAGGGCGGCGCAGGCGACGGCCAGGGCCACGAGCGGCAGCCGGGTCGCGTACGGCAGCGGCTCCTCATGGTCGTCCGGTACGGGAGCGGGCTGCCAGACGAACCAGAGGGTCTTGGCGCTGTAGACGGCGGAGATCACCGCGCCGGCCAGCCCGACGAGGTACAGCGCCACGTTGTCCTCGAGTGCGCCGGCGAGGAGAACGTCCTTCGCCGCCCACAGCGCCAAGGGCGGGACCCCGGCCAGAGACAGGGCCGCGACGCTGAAGGTGATCCCGGCCGTACGGTGCCGCCGGGCCGCGCCGCGCAGGGCGGGCAGCGCTTTGGTGCCGACGGTGGTCAGCCAGGCGCCCGCGACGAGGAAGGCGAGGCTCTTCGCGGCGGCGTGGGCGATCAGTTGCAGGGTTCCGCCGGTGACCGCACCGGCTCCGGCGGCGAGCACCATGAAGCCGATCTGTGCGCAGGTCGAGGCGGCGAGCAGCTGTTTGAGGTCGGTCTGCGCGACGGCGACCAGGCCGAGCGCCACCGTCGTCGTCGCGCCCGTCCACGCCACCACGGGTCCGCCCCAGCCGGACTGCGCGAGCAGCGGCTCCAGCCGCAGCAGGAGATACGCGCCGGCCACCACCATGGTCGCCGAGTGCAGCAGCGCGGAGACCGGACTCGGTCCCTGCATGGCCCGAGACAGCCAGAAGCTGAACGGCAGTTGGGCCGACTTGCCGAACGCGGCCGCGATGACGCCGGCGGTGATGACCGCCGACCACGCGCCGGTCGCGTCCGGGAGCTCGGCGAGGGCGAGTGAGCCGACCTGCCCGCTCGCCAGCGCCGCCCCGGCGGCGAGATAGAGGCCGAGGTCGGCGGCGCGGGTGGTGAGGAAGGCCGTGTCGGCGGCGCCGGCGCGCTCGGGGTCGCGCCACCAGTAGCCGATCAGGGCCCATGAGGTGGCGCCCATCACCTCCCACGCCATCAGCAGAACCGTCAGTGTGGTGGCGGTGACCGTCGTCAGCATCGCGCCGCTGAACAGCAGCATCAGCCCGAAGAAGCGGGCACGTGCCTCGCCCGGTCCGATGTCCGCGACGCTGAACAGGAGGACGGCCGCGGTCACCGCCGTGACGGTCACGGCCATGAGGCCCGACAGCCCGTCGACCGCGAGTCCGGCGGGAAGCCCTTCGAGCAGCGGCGCCTCGGCCCGAGGGTGCTCGAACGCCACCGCGACGGCGAGGCCGAGGGCGGCGATCGTCGTGCCGACGGCGACGGCGGGGGCGTACCGGTCCGCCGGGCGGCCGACGACCGCGAGCAGCGTCCCCACGGTGAGCGGCAGCGCGACGAGCCCCCACAGCAGCGCGCTCACTCCTTCAACTCCGCCGCCATGTCGGTCATGTCGACCTCGCGGGATCGGAACAGCGCGGTGACGACGGCGAAGCCGATGGCCATCTCCACCGCCATGACCGTGACCGCCAGGACGACCAGCACCTGCCCGTCGGCGGCCGCCGGGGCGATGTAGCGCCAGACGGCCGCCGCGCCGACGATGATGCCGCCCAGCATCAGTTCCAGCCCCATCATCAGCATCACGATCGACTGCTGGGTGAGCGCGCCGAACAGGCCGATGCTGAACAGCGCAGCGGCAAGCAGCAGGAACACCTCAAGGCTCATCGGCCCATCCCTCCGCGTACCGCGTCGTCGGCGGTCCGCGCCTTCAGGTCGTCGCCGAAGCGGTCGTAGCGACCTCGGCGAGTGGCCAGCACGACGGTCGCCACGATCGTGGCGAACAGGGCGAGGCCGAGAGTCACCATGGTGAGCATCTGAGGGCCCATCAACGAAAGGCCCAGGTCCATGGTCGGATCGGCCGACGGTGTGCCGCGCCGGGACGGCCACGGGGAGAGCAGGATCCCCGCGACGAGGACGGCGAAGACGGCCGCGCAGACCGCGGCCGCGCCCTTCTTGTTGTGGACCATGGTCATCGGCATGAGACCGGCCGGGTTCATCATGTACATCACCATGAACACGGCCATGATGGCCATCTCGATGGTCATCATCAGCACGATCACGACGCCGAGGTAGTCGAGCCCGAGCAACAGCACCTCGCCACCTACGCAGAGCAGCGAGGTCAGCAGCGCGTACGTCGCCCGGGCCATGGAGTCGAACCGGAACACCATGACTCCGGCGGCCGGCGCCGGCAGAGCCAGCACCCAGAAGATCACGTCATCGAGCATCGGCGGCGCCCCTCCCCCTCATCGGTTCAGCACGACGACGGCCACGAACAGCGCCTGAAGCAGCGTCAGCGGTACCAGCACCATCCAGGCCACCTCCATGTACCGCTCCATCCGCAGCACGGGCAGTGCCCGACGCCCGGCCACCAGCAGCGCCAGGACGGCGGCGGTCTTGATCAGCGTCCACGCCCAGCCCGGCAGCAACGGGCCGTGTCCGCCGCCGAGGAACAGCGGCACGCTGAAACCGGCGGTCACCACCAGCAGCAGCCACCGCCCGCCCAGGAACACCAGCCGGTCCACCCCCGCCAGTTCGGCGGCCGCACCACCGGCCGCGTCCCGCGACACCGGGTACTCGAACGGACCCCAGAAGGCCATCGCGAGCGCGCTCAGCAGATAGACGACGAACGCGGCCGGCATCCACACCGCGAACCACAGCCCGTCCTGTGCCGCGACCACGTCACCGACCCGCAGGGACTCAGCCCCGAGGGCCGCCGTGGTGATCGCGAACATGTGCGGCAGTTCGTACGCCAGGCCTTGCGCCAGGAAGCGGTACCCACCGATCAGCGACAGCGCCGAGTTCGGTCCCCAGCCCGCCATCCACACCGCCGCCCAGGCCAGCGCCTCCATCGCGTTGAACCACACGATGCCGACGGAGGGATCGCTCACGGCACGGAAACCCCAGGGCAGTACGGCACCTGCGAGCACGGCCGCCACTGGGACCAACACCACGCCCAGCCTTCCGAGCAGACGGTCGGCCACCGTCGTACGGCGAGGCTGCTGGACGAGCAGCCGCAGGGCTTCGCGTAAGGGGGCCAGCGCCCGCAGCCCGGCCTTCCGGACGCTCCCGGCGGGCCCGCGCTCGGCCGACCCGGACAGCACCGCGTCCAACCCCGCCGCGGCCACGGCCGCCACGGCCAAGGCGAGGGGAAGGACGACCGTCGCCCAGAGGGGCGCTGCATCAGGCATGGGCCGCTCCGGGAACGGGCGCGAGCCCGAACTCGTCGAGGTCGGGGTCCAGACTGGCCACGATGATCCGAGCACAGGCGAACTCCGCGCCGGTCAGCAGTTCGGGGAGGATGTCGAGCAGCGCCCGCGACGGCGGCTGCGGTCCGTCCAGCCGGCCACGCGGGCCGGTCCGGTCGTCCGGCGCCAACGGCCGTGTGTCGTCGAGCTCTTCGAGGCCGCGCTCGATCTCGCTCAGCCACATCAGCAGCCGGTCGTACGCGTCCCCGTCCGCAGCGAGGGCGGGTCCGGTCACTCCGGCCGCCCGCGCCCTGTCCGCCGGCAACTCCCCCAGTCCAGCCATCGACCAGCGCAGCACCCGGGACCGCCCGACTCTGCGAACGGTACGGCACAGATCACCGCCGACACCCTCACGCGACACCCCCGACAGCACCTCGTCCCGCAGTCGGCGGCACCGCGCCGCGACGTCGTCCCAGCCGACGACGGCAAGGAGCCGTCCCACGCTGTCCAGATGCGCGGCACAGCGCCGCCGCGCCGCACTTCCCCGGGTGACCTCCTCGCCCTGCGCCGCCCGCAGCCACGGCTCGTCCCAGAAGGGCATCCGATGGCCGGGCGGCACGGTGAGGTGGTCCACCTCGACCACCTGTACGACGTCTCCCTGCAGGGTGAGACGGAGAACGAGCCCCGTCGGCCAGTCGCTCAGGGCGGGACCGATCGGCACGTGCAGCTGGTCGAGCCTCAGCGCATCTCGGTCGTCGCCCCTCCCGGCCATCGGAAGACCTGCCACCTCGCCCATGGCGTGCATGTCGTGACCCATGTGATCCATATGGTCCATGTGCGCCCCGTGGTCGGCGGGTCGGTGGTGCCCATGCTCCTCGTGGCCGGGCCGAGCGCCGGGGTCACTCTGGCCGTGGTCCGTGCGGTGGTGGTCATGACTTCGATCGTCGTGGGCTTCGGGCGGCGAGCTGTCGTGGTGCGTGCCGCGGCCGTGTCCGTCACCGTGGCCCCTTCGATCGCCGTGCTCACGAGCACCGGGCTCGTCCGCACCGTCGGCCTCGCGTCGATTCGCCGTCCTGTCCATCAGGTCTTCGCGAGCCACGTCGAGCGCGGCGGCGATCCGCCCGCGCTCCCCTGCCACGATGCGCCGGGCGGGCTCCGGCATGGAACGTTCGATGCCGTCCAGCCACTCCGCGTCCCCGGGCGCCGGAGGGCCGCAGACGAGCAGCAGATTCGCGGCTGCGGGAGCATTCACGACGGGCCATCCCCGCCGGCGTACCTCCGCCTCGGCCTCCAGCCGGAGCTCCGTCGCTCCGGG
The DNA here is from genome assembly GCF_040637515.1 of Streptomyces sp. NPDC029041. Taxonomy (NCBI): domain Bacteria; kingdom Bacillati; phylum Actinomycetota; class Actinomycetes; order Kitasatosporales; family Streptomycetaceae; genus Streptomyces; species Streptomyces sp. NPDC029041. Next base: position 10,741 of record NZ_JBEZWO010000001.1, read on the forward strand.
CAACGTCACCGCCAGCACCGCCGGGCGGTTCATCGCCGTACGCCGAAGAGCGCCTCTCAGGTCCACCTCAGAGCCCCCTCGCGCCAGGCGTATGCCACAGCCGCGAAGAGGATGCCGAGAAAGAGGAACATCTCCACGACGGCCGGGGTGCCCACCTCCGAGACGACCTTTGACCACGGGTACATGAAGAGCATCTCCATGTCGAAGGCCAGGAAGATCATGGTGACGGGGTACCAGCGCACATGGAAGCGCGACACGGCGTGCTCCCCCGGCTCGAGACCCCCGGCGAAGGGACCGGTTTCGAGGGGAGCCCGGGCCGCCGCCAGCCAGAGGCTCAGCCCGTAAAGGGCAGCCAGACCGGCCCCGACCACGCCGAGAAGAACCAGCATCGGCTGCCATGCGTCCATCGCGCCCGACCTCCGTTCTCGTCCCCTCGCTATGGTGCGCGACCGGCTGGTTCCGGCCGGGGAGGCGGGGCCCGAACCTTCGGGAACACTTCGCCCCAGACGTCCTGTGGTGTCTCCGGGGTAGAGGACGTCCAGGTGGACCTGCCGTCGGGCAAGGTCACCGTGACCAGCGAGCAGCCGCTGGATCGCGCCGTCCTCGCGACCGCGGCCGACGAGGCGGGCCATGAGCTCGTCGGCGGAGAGGCCCAGTCACTCGGCTGCGGCGCGGCCGATGAGTTTCGGGTTCCCGGCCGGTCCAAGCTGGTGACACCCAGGAAAGGACACCGCCATGTCGGAGCTTCTCGTCGACTTCATCACCTCCCTCGACGGCTACGCATCGGGAGAGGGATGGCCCGGCTTCTGGGGCCTGGAGGGCCCGGAGTACCTCGCATGGCTCGGCGAGCAGCCCGAGGCCACCTACCTGATGGGAGCGAACACCTACCGCCTGATGTCGGGCTTCGCCGCCGGCGAAGTCCCGAGTGGCCAGGACGAGTTCAGGCCCGAGGAAGAGGCATCCGTCGACGAGCTCACGCGAGCGTCCAAGGTGGTGTTCTCCTCCTCGCTCGAGGAGCCACTGACGTGGGCCAACTCCACGCTCGTCCGCGACGACGCCGTCGAGGCGGTCCGCTCCATGAAGTCGAGTGGCTCGGGCCTCCTCAGCACGATCGGCAGCCTCAGTCTGTGCCGGTCCCTGCTACGAGCCGGACTCGTCGACCGCTTCCGGGTCGTGATGTTCCCGGTGATCACCGGGGCCACGGGCGAAGAACGCATCTATGACGGCTATCCGGACGTCGCCCTCGAGATGATCGGGCACCGCACCTTCGACGGCCGCATCCAGCTGGTCGAGTACAAGCCCCGCGTGCTCGAACACCCCCCGCTCGGCGCGCCCGCGTGACGTCGCATCGTCCGCCGGTCTGGACGGCCGCCAACGCCGAGGGCCGTCCAGGGCTGATTGCTCTTGTCTGAGCCACAAGGACACGATGGCACCGACAGCCGCCGCCACGGCGCACGCAGTGAACGCGTCGCCGAGGCCCCCACCCCGTTTCAGCGGGATGGTGCCGACGGCCGCGACCGTCATGCCGGCAACGGCCGCCGGACGGTCCGCCCCGTGGAATCGCCAACCACACCGGCCACACCGGCCTGAGCCGGCCGGCTGTTCGGACACCTTCCGGAAAGCAGGCGGAAGACAGCGAGAATGGCCCGAACGTCTTCCCCCTTGCGGCCACCAATGCCGACGTGTTTTTCGCAGGTCAGCGCACCCTCCCCCGCGGTTTCAACGGCACCGCCGGCAGTTCCGGTGCGGGCAGCGGAGCCCCGTCGTACCCCTTCACCTCACCGAAGCGGGAGCCTTCCATCCAGTCCCGCCGCGCCTGCTCGATCTCCCCCTGCGATCGCCCGATCCAGTTCCAGAACATAGTGGATCCTGCGCGCATCAGCGCAGGTCAGTGGCGTTCCGGACCGCCGACGGTTAGCAAACTGCAGCATCGGTGCCGGAGGAGTCAGCAACCGTGAGTTCCACTGCCCTGGTTCGTGGGATGGGGTCGTTTTTCAAGGAGTGTGAGCATCCGCGGTCGCGGTGGTCGAAGTGTCCTGACCCGTACAAGATCCGGTATGATCTACCGCCACCTCATGCCCGGCTCCATCAGCAAAGCAGCCCAAATCCTCAACACGAACCTCGCCTCGTTGCAGTGATCCATCGAGCGCGCCCGACAGCGGTCGTTGAGTGCAAGCGGATCTACTCTGAGTAGCTCCACGGCCCGGTGAAGGCACGCCCGCAGCCAGAAGGGCGCGATCAGCGGGGGCGTCGCCTGCCGGGGCCGGGCGTGCAGGCGGATGTCCGTGGGTCGCGCGTCGTGGCACGTTCCCGCATGGTGGTGGTACGGGGCCGGTCCCTTCGCGGGAGGAGACCACCATGAGCGAACAAAGGCCGCTCGCCCCTCCGGAGGCATGGCGGGCTGTCGCCGGATGTTTCCTCGCCTCCTGGATGTTGCTCGCCCGGCGCCGGGTCCACCTGCCGAGAGATCGGGTGGGAACGCGCATCCGCTTCGCCGACGGCACGTCGGCCCGGGTGTACCGGGAGACCCGCCTCGGCAGCGGCCTGGCGAAGGATCCGTGCACGCTGGTGGTCGTCTTCCGGCTGCGCCTGATCCGCGGTCCCGGACACGCGCTGTTCCGGGCGGAGAGCCTGCTGAACACTCCACTGTTCGTCGGTTTCCCCGGCTTCGCCTCGAAGTTGTGGCTGGCCCACGACGAGGACGGCCGTTACCGCGGCTTGTACGAATGGGACGACCCGCAGCGCGCCGAGCACTACGCCCGTTCTCTGTGGCGGGTACTGGCCCTGGTCAGTGTGCCCGGCTCCATCGGCTACACCGTGCTGCCCCGGCTGCGCCGCGACGACGTCCTCGCGGACCCCGGACTGGTCGAGGGCGCGGCGCGGGACCAGGCCCCGGACTGGTGGCGCGTGGCGGTCGGAACGCGCTGATGACGGTGGACGTCCTGGTCGTCGGGGCGGGGCCGACCGGCCTCACCCTGGCGCTGGAGGCCCATGACCACGGGGCGCGGGTCCGGATCGTCGAGCGGCGGCCCGAGTCCTTCCGACCCTCCCGCGCCCTCATCCTGCATCCGCGCACCCTGGAGGTGCTGCGCCCCCTTGGGGTCACCGACGCCGTGCTGGAACGGGCGGACACCGCCCCCGCGGCCGTTCTCCGTCTCGGCTCCCGTGTCGTCGAAGCCAAGCTGGCCGATTTCGCGCTGCCTGAGACGACGTTTCCGCATCTGTCCCTCGTCCGGCAGACGGACGTCGAGGAAGTGCTGACGCGGGCGCTCGCCGACCGCGGGGTGCGTGTGGAACGTGGCACCGAGCTGGTCACCGTCCGCGACGACGGGCACAACGCGTCGGCCATCCTGCGATCGCCGCGCGGCACGGAGGAGATCAGCTGTCCTTACGTCGTCGGCTGCGACGGCCCGGCCAGTACCGTGCGGGCCCGTGCCGGCATCGGCTGGCACGGCAGGCCGTATGCCGTGGAGGTGATCCTCGCCGACCTCGATCTGGCGGGTGCTGCGGGTCGCCCCCGTCCTTCCGGTGCTCAAGTGTTCGCGGGGCGTGACGGGCTGGTGTTCCTCTTCCCGCTCGGAGAGCAGGCCGCCTGGCGCCTGCTGGCCACGCGGGCGGCCGCCAGCCAAGCCGGGCGGGACTTCGGTCAGCCCGGCGCCGCCGTCCCGCAAGCCGAGCTCCAGCGCCTTCTGAGCGACGCGGGGACGCCGGCGCGGATCGAGCGCCTGGCCTGGTCCGCGAGGGTGCCGCTGCGGTGTGGCCTCGCACGGCGGTTCCGCCAGGGGCGGCTCTTCCTCGCGGGGGACGCGGCCCACAACTACTCGCCTGCCACCGGCCAGGGCATGAACGCCGGCATCCAGGACGCGGTGAACCTCGGCTGGAAACTCGGCTTCGCGGCAGGGCATGCCGAAGGCGACCCCGGTGACGACATGCTGCTGGACTCCTACGACCAGGAGCGCAGGCCGGCTGCCCACCGCCGGATCGTCCTCACGCATATCGCGTTCTGGGCAGAGGCGTCGACCGGGCGGATCCCCTCTTGGCTGCGCGGCGTGGCCGCCCCGTACGCGGCTTCGCTCGTGCCCGCCCTGCTGGACCGGCGCAGGCTGGTCGCCGAGGCCATCCGCGTCATCTCCCAGTTGCGGGTGAACTACCGGCACAGCCCCTTGTCGGTGCAGGGAACACCTCCCCTGCGGGGAGCTCCCCGCCCAGGAGACCGCCTGCCGGACGCGGCCGTCAGCCTCGGAGCGGCTCCACGGAGGCTCCACGAACTGCTGGCCGGCCCGGGCGTGCACCTGCTGTTGCAGCGCAACGCCGCTCCCCCGCCGCCGCAGGTGGTGGCCGGCTCCCAGGTCACCGTCCTCCGGCTGGCGAACAGCCCGGGCCGCGGTCTGGTGGCGGTCCGTCCGGACGGGCATGTCGGCTTCCAGTGCGGGACCGCCGACCCGGCCGGGCTGACCGACTGGCTGACGCTGATCGGTGCGGCGTCTCATCCCGTCCGAGTGTGAACACGAGCCACGGACGCAAGCAGGGCCGCCTCCGGCTCGCGACGCGGTCCGCAGCGCCGCCTTCCATGTCCCCCAGCCTTGATGACCTGCGCTTCAGGCACAGAGAGGCTCCCGGGGAGAGCCCCTGGCACCTCCGCGAAATACCCCCGGGGGTATTTCTGTTATGGTGAAGGACAGATACCCCCCGGGGTACACCGTCGCGAGAGGAGTCGTATCCGTGTTCTTCGTCGACACCCTGGAAGTCGAGGGCCTGGGCAACCGCAGCTACTTGGCCGGCGGGCCGGATGCCGCCGTCGTGGTGGATCCCCCGCGCGACATCGATCAGGTCATCGCGGCAGCCGCCCGCCGCGGGGTGCGCATTACGTACGTGGCCGAGACCCATGTACACAACGACTACGTCACCGGCGGCCTGGAGCTGGCCCGCACGACCGGGGCCCGTTATCTGGTGCCGGCCGGGGCTTCGGTGTCCTTCGACCGCACGCCCGTCGCCGATGGCGACTCGATCGCGGTCGACGAAGGGCTGCTGCTGCGCGCCATGGCCACTCCCGGTCACACTCCGCACCACACGTCCTATGTCCTGGAGGAGGACGGCAGGCCCGTAGCGGCCTTCACCGGTGGATCACTGCTGATCGGCAGCGTCGGGCGGCCGGACCTGGTGGAGCCGCGGCTGACCGAGCGGCTGGCCCGCGCCCAGCACGCCTCCGCACATCGACTTGCCGACACCCTCGACGACGACGTGCGGGTGCTGCCCACGCACGGTTTCGGCAGCTTCTGCTCCTCTTCACAGGCCGAGGGGGACGCGACGACGATCGGCGCGGAGCGCAAGAACAACGACGCCCTGACCATGGACGTCGACACCTTCGTCGCGGAGATGCTCGCCGGCCTGGACGACGTACCCGCCTACTACGCGCACATGGGTCCGGCCAACGCCTCCGGCCCCGCGCCCGTCGACCTCACCCCGCCGCGGTCCGCCGACGCCGAGGAGATCGCCTCCCGGCTGGCGGCCGGCGAGTGGGTGGTGGACCTGCGCAACCGTGTCGCCTTCGCCGAGGGCCACGTGGCCGGCTCGTTCAACTTCGAGGGCGAGGGCAAACTGGCCACCTACCTGGCGTGGCTGATCCCCTGGGGCAAGCCCGTCACCCTGCTGGCCTCCACGCCGGAGCAGATCACTGCGGCGCAGCGGGAACTGGCCCGCGTGGGCATCGACCGTCCGGCCGCCGCCGCCACCGGAGAGGCACACACCTGGGTCCGCGAAGGCGAGCGGCCGGCTTCGTTCCGTCGCGCCCGCTTCGCCGATCTTGCCGAGGCCCGCGAGAGGGGTGAGCAGGTGGTGGTGCTGGATGTGCGCCGCGATTCCGAGCGGGCCGACGGGTTCGTCGACCGCTCGGTGCACATCCCCGTCCACGAGCTGCACGGCCGACTCGGTGAGGTGCCCGCAGGTGTGGTGTGGGTGCACTGCGCCGGCGGGATGCGCGCGGCGATCGCCGCCTCCCTGCTGGACGCCGCCGGCCGTGAGGTGGTCGCCGTCGACGACGCCTTCACCGCCGCCGGCGAAGCCGGGCTGTCGCTCATCGGGCCTGCCGGCAAGGACTGAACCACATCCCACCTTCCGCACGGAGACACGCACCATGTCGCCCTTCTTCCGACGCGGCTCCGGCCGCGTCACCCCCGAACAGGCCCACCGGCTGGTCGCCGACGGGCAAGCCGTCCTCCTCGACGTCCGCGAGACGCAGGAGTGGAACGCCGGGCACGCGCCCGGCGCGCTGCACCTGCCTCTCACCCGCTTGATGGCGGGAGCGCCATTGCCCACCGCCATGCGGGGCAGGCGGGTGGTGGCCATCTGTCGCTCCGGCAACCGCTCCCGCACGGCTGCGGACTTCCTCGCCGCCGTCGGCGTTGAGGCCACCGACGTCACCGGAGGCATGACCGCCTGGGCCCGGCAGGGCCTGCCGGTCACCGGCGTGAACGGCAGTGGCGGTGTCATAGCGTGAGTGAGCTGGTCCTGGCCCTGATCGCCGGAGGGGTGGTGGGGCTGGCGCTCGGCGCGCTCGGTGGGGGCGGCAGCGTCCTGGCGGTGCCCGCGCTGATCTATCTGCTCGGTTTTACACCGGCGGCGGCCACCACGGCCGCACTGCTCATCGTCGTCGCGACCTCGCTGACCGCCCTGTACGGTCACGCCCGCGCCGGGAACGTGCGGTGGCGAACGGGTGCCCTGTTCGCGGCGGCAGGTCTCCTGCCCGCCGCCGTGGCCGGGGCCCTGGCAGGGCGTCTGCCGCAGCCGCTGCTGACCGCCGCGTTCGCCGCCGTCGCCGCTGCCGCGGCCGTCCGCATGCTGCGCCCCGCCCGGGGCCTTCCCGCAGGGCCCCAGGGCACACGGCCGGCCCGGGCCGCCGGAGCCGGCGCGGGGCTGGGGGCGCTGACCGGACTGCTCGGCGTCGGCGGGGGCTTTCTTGCCGTTCCGGCTCTGGTCACGGTGCTGGCGTTCGAGATGCAGGCCGCGATCGGCACGAGCCTGCTGGTCATCTCCGCGAACTCGCTCGCCTCCCTGGCCACCCGGGGCGCCACCACGGCGGGCGTCGACTGGACGGTGATCGCGCCGTTCACCGGGGCCGCGATCCTGGGCGCCTGGGACGGCAAGCGGCTGGCCACCAGGATCTCCGGCCCCCTGCTGCAACGCACGTTCGCCGTCGTACTGCTGGCAGTGGCCGCCTTCATGCTCACCGACGCCCTGACATGACCGGACAGCCTCAGGCCAATGAGAGGAAGAGCTTCTCCAGCCGTGCCCGCATCACCTCGCGGTCTTCGGATGCCGCCATGTCCCCGTCTGCCAGGCACTGCTGGAGGCCGGTGGCGATGATCGCGAAGCCCGCCCTGTCCAGCGCCCGGGACGCGGCCGAGAGCTGCGTGACCACGTCCTCGCAGTCCCGCCCCTCCTCGATCATCTTGATCACACCGGCGATCTGGCCCTGCGCCCGGCGCAACCTGTTGACCACCGTCCTCAGTTCCTCAGCCGCCATCACCAGTTCCACAGCCCACACTCCTTCGCAGATACCCCCGTGGGTATCCTACCGAAGGGGTGACGTACAGAGAGCAAAGGAAATTCCCGTGGCACACACCGCCCTCACCGCCGACCAGGCCGGCGCCCGCCTTCACGAGCTGACCGTCATCGACGTACGCACCCCCGGCGAATACGCGACCGGCCACCTGCCCGACGCCCACAACATCCCCCTCGACCACCTCGACGCGGCCCTGCCCGCGCTCAAGGTGGCCGCCGAGCGCGGCGACCTCCTGGTCGTGTGCGCCTCGGGCGCCCGCTCCGTAGAAGCCTGCCGGCGACTGGCCGAGGCTGGCATCACAGCCGCCACCCTCACCGGAGGCACCAGCACCTGGACCCAGCTCGGCCACGACGTCCACCGCCCCGCCGGCGTCCGCGCACCCTGGCCGATGGAACGGCAGGTCCGCCTGGCCGCCGGGTCCCTCGTCCTGTCGGGCCTCCTCGCCGGACGGCTCCGCCCGGGGGCGCGGTGGATCTCCGCAGGTGTCGCCGGTGGCTTGGTCTTCTCCGCGGTCACCGACACCTGCGGCATGGCCCGCCTGCTCGCCAAGCTCCCGTACAACCGGCCCAAGGCGACCGACCTCGATTCCACTCTCACTGCGCTGAGCGGCGGACGTCCCTCGGTCTGAGCCGCGCCAGCGGGTGAGGCTTCGGACACGACGTTCCCCGGCGGTCGAACGTGCACGGGCGGTGGTGCCCGACGTCGTTGTGAGTCATGCCGTGGTCACTGTCGAGCCATTGACTGCTCTGGGGGCGCGCGTCGTTGGTGGCGCTTCACAGCTGGTCCGCTGGAGCGCCACGATGCCCGCGTTACCGAATGCCTTACACCCGTACGCGAATGTGTAGGACGCCCCCTAGCCGACCCTCGGGTGCGCCTGTTCACGGCGGGGCGCCGTTTGCTGGTCAGGCCACGGTGACGTCGTCGTCGAGGTAGACGTCCTGTACGGCGTGGAGCAGCGCGATGCCCTCTGCAGTGGGACGCTGGAAGGCCTTCCTGCCGGTGATGAGGCCGGTGCCTCCTGCCCGCTTGTTGATCACGGCGGTCCGTACGGCCTGCGCCAGGTCTCCTTTGCCGGCCGACGCACCGCCGCTGTTGATGAGCCCGACGCGTCCCATGTAGCAGTTGGCCACCTGCCAGCGCGTGAGGTCGATCGGATGATCGGTGGTGAGCTTGTCGTACAGACGCTCGTCGGTCCTGCCGAAGCCCAGCGCGAGATAGCCGCCGTTGTTCTCCGGCTGCTTCTGCTTGATGATGTCGGCCTCTATCGTCACACCGAGGTGATTGGCCTGCCCGGTGAGGTCGGCCGACACCGAGTAGTCCACGCCGTCCTTCTTGAACGCCGGGTTGCGCAGGTAGCACCACAGCACGGTGAACATGCCCAGCTGATGGGCGCGCGCGAATGCCTCGCGGGCTTCCTGCAACTGTCGGTCCGACTGCTCAGAGCCGAAGTAGACGGTGGCGCCGACACCGGCCGCGCCCAGGTCGAAACACTGCTCGACATCGCCGAACATGACCTGGTCGTAGTGGTTCGGGTAGGTCAGCAGCTCGTTGTGGTTGAGCTTGACGATGAACGGGATCCGGTGCGCATAGCGCCGTGACACGGCACCGAGCACACCGAGCGTGCTCGCGACCGCGTTGCAGCCGCCCTCGACGGCAAGTTCGACAATGTTCCCGGGGTCGAGATAGCGGGGGTTCGCGGCAAAGGCGGACGCCGCCGAGTGTTCGATGCCCTGGTCGACCGGCAGGATCGACAGGTGTCCTGTTCCCGCCAGACGGCCATGGTCGAAAAGAGACTGCAGGTTGCGCAGGACCCGGGGGGAGCGGTCGGACACGGCCACGGCCCGCTCCACAAAGTCGGGGCCTGGAAGCACCAGGTCTTCCTTGGGGATCCCGTGAGCGGTGTGGGCCAGCAGGTCATCGGCCTCATCGCCCAGCAAGCCTTGGATGTCGGTCATCGGCTCGCCTCTTCGGTCGGTCGGGAAATGCGACGTGGGACAGGTGGCACCCGGGTTCCCCCGACCACCGGGCTCATGTGACACGGATCGCCCTCAGGCCGAGCACCACGACCGCGCCGGGACAGGCTGCCGGAGCCCCTGTGGCTTCCGTTTCCGGCCCGGGCGCCGGAGCGGTCCCGCCGTGGAACAGTGGAGGACAGGAGTCATGGGCCCATGGCGCCCGCGAAGGTTCGGGCCGGACGAAGGAGGCCAGGATGCGTCCCCCTGTGCTGGTGGGCATCGACGGGTCCGAGCGCGCCGCGGCGGCAGCCGACTGGGCAGCGCGGGAGGCCGCGCTGCGCGGCGTTCCGCTGCGACTGCTCCACGCCTCTCCCCAGCTTCCCGGGACCGTCGTGCCTGGCCCGGCACGGGACCGGTTGCAGGAGATGGGCGCCCAGTTGGTCCAGCGGACGGCTGCGGAATTCGCCGACCGGTACCCGGACCTGGAAGTGGAGGGCGAGCATGCCGATGGCTCCCCGGCTGACGTTCTCCGCAGCGCGGCACGTGATGCCGCACTCCTCGTTGTCGGCACCCGCGGAACGGGCGGTTTCGAGGGGCTGGCGGTCGGCTCGGTGGCCCTGCGGACGGCGGCAGTGGCCTCTTGCCCCGTCGTGCTCGTCCCTCACCGTTCCGGCGCCTTCGCCGATGGGGTGTCTGCGGTGCGCGGCACCGGCCAGGTCGTGCTGGGGTTCGACGCGCAGCGGCCGGTCGGTGAGGCGGCCGACTTCGCTTTCTCGGCCGCCGAGGCCAGCGCGGCACCTCTGCGCGTGGTGCAGGCCTGGGCCCTTCCCTTCGAGTCCGTCTCACCCCGCATCCTGGTGGTGACCGAGGAGGATCGAGCCACCTGGGAGGACCAGGAGATTCTGCGGCTCTCTGACGCCCTGCGTCCGTGGCAGCAAAAGTACCCGGGTGTGACGGTCGGCTCCGACGTCATGCTCCTCCACCCAGCTGAAGCACTCCTGAATGCCTCCCGGAGTGCGGGCCTGCTCGTCGTGGGGCGCCGCACCGAGCCGCAGGCGGCCGAAGGCCGACTGGGCCCGGTCACCCACGCCGTACTGCACCACACCCGCTGCCCGGTCGCGGTCGTACCGCACGCCGGATGACGGGTCAGCCGTAGAACGCCTCGAACTCGTCGTACAGCGACGGCTCCACCACCTTGTTCTCCGCTGTGGCTTCCGCGAGGGGCACACGGACGACTCGCGTGCTCCGCAGGGCGACCATGCAGCCGAAGTCCCCCTCCTTGACCGCGTCGATGGCGTGCAGCCCGAAGCGGGTGGCCAACCACCGGTCGAAGGGGCTCGGGGTACCGCCTCGCTGAATGTGTCCCAGGACCGTGGTGCGGGCGTCCTTCTCGGTACGTGCGGAGATCTCCTGGGCCAGCCATTCACCGATGCCGGACAGCCGCACATGGCCGAACTCGTCCAGGGACTGGTCCTTGACGATCATTTGCCCCTCTTTGGGGGTCGCCCCTTCGGCCACGACGACGATCGGCGCGTAGTTGATCTGGAACCGGCGTTTCACCTGCTCACACACCTGCTCGATGTCGAACGGCCGCTCCGGGATGAGGATCACGTTGGCGCCGCCGGCGATGCCGGCGTGCAGGGCGATCCAGCCGGAATGCCGTCCCATCACCTCCACCACAAGGGCGCGCATGTGTGACTCGGCGGTGGTGTGAAGGCGGTCGATGGCCTCCGTCGCGATACCGACGGCGGTGTCGAAGCCGAAGGTGTAGTCGGTACCCGAGACGTCATTGTCGATGGTCTTCGGCACGCCGACCAGATTGATCCCCTGTCGGCTGAGCTCCGTGGCCGCCCCCAGCGTGTCCTCCCCGCCGATCACGACAAGCGCGTCCACATCATGCGCTGCGAGCGTGTCCCCCACTCGTCGCAGCCCCTCCTCGTGCTTGAACGGGTTCGTGCGGGAGGACCCGAGGATGGTCCCGCCGCGGGGAAGAATTCCCCGAACGCTGGAGATGTCGAGTGGAACGACGTCGTTCTTGAGCAATCCGAGCCAGCCGTCCCGCACACCGACGAAATCGAATGAGTATTCCTGGACGCCTTTGCGGACGACGGCGCGGATCACGGCATTGAGGCCGGGACAATCACCGCCACCGGTCAGTACTCCGACCTTCATGGGTCTTCTCCCATCCGATGCACACCCTGTCCGGTCGCGGCCCTCGTCGCGACCGGGGACGGCTGCCGGGGCACGTGGATCGCCGCCTCCCTCCAGCCTCCCCCGGCTCCGTCGGCGGTGGCCACTCGGCGAGTGCAAAACCGCAGGCCCCCTGTGTGGTGAGCCGGGTGACACCGACGCAGGCATGCGGCATCCGACCTCCCCGAGGAACGAAGTGCCTCGCGCCGAGGATCAGGCGGTACGGCTGACGGACGTCACTTGCTGTCACTGCCGACGGCACCGACGAGCGCCGCCCGCCCCGCCTCCAGCCTCGCCGCCGGGATCCGGAACGGCGAGCAGGAGACGTAGTCCAGCCCGGCCCGGTGGAAGAAGTGGATGGACTCCGGATCGCCGCCGTGCTCGCCGCATACGCCCGTCTCCAGGCGGGGGTCGACCGCGCGGCCGGCCTCGACGGCGAGTTCCACGAGCCGGCCCACGCCCTCCTGGTCGAGAGTCTCGAAGGGGGAGGTGGTGAAAACGCCCTTGTCCAGGTAGAGGGGGAAGAAGGACGCCTCGGCGTCGTCGCGAGACAGGCCCCAGGTCGTCTGGGTGAGGTCGTTGGTGCCGAACGAGAAGAAGTCGGCCACCTCGGCGATCCGGCCGGCGGTGAGTGCCGCACGGGGTAGTTCGATCATGGTGCCGATCGGGCAGTCCAGGGTGGACCCCGTCTCCATCGCGAATTCAGCGAGCACTCGCTCCGCCTCCGCACGCGCCAGCCGCAGCTCCTCTACCGTGCCCACGAGCGGAATCATGATCTCGGCGCGGGGCCGACCTCCGTCACGCAGCCGCTGGCCGACGGCCTCGGCGACCGCCCGGACCTGCATGGCGACCAGGCCGGGCACGGCGAGGCCGAGGCGTACCCCGCGCAGCCCGAGCATCGGGTTCTGTTCGTGCATCCGCTCGACGGCGGTGAGGAGTTCGCGGTCGTGCGGATCGGGGTGGGCGGTGGAGGCGATGCGGACGGCCAGGTCCGTGCGGTCGGGCAGGAACTCGTGCAGCGGCGGGTCGAGCAGCCGGATCGTCACCGGCAGTCCGTCCATCGCCTTCAGGATGCCGGTGAAGTCCTCGCGCTGGAGCGGCAGCAATGCGGCCAGGGCCGCTTCGCGTGCGGTGTCGTCGTGGGCCAGAATCATCGCCTCGACCAGGGCCCTGCGGTCGCCGAGGAACATGTGCTCGGTGCGGCACAGCCCGATGCCCTGGGCGCCCAGCCTTCGGGCACGTGCGGCGTCTTCGGGCGTGTCGGCGTTGGCGCGGACCTCGAGACGCCGGACGGAGTCGGCGTGGTCGAGGAGATCGAGGACGGCCTGCGTCAAGGGTCCGGTCGCCGTGCCTGTCTCCAGGGACCCGCTCACCTCGGAGGCGGTGAGCGGCACCGTGCCCAGGTACACAGTTCCGGCGGTGCCGTCCACGGAGACGGTGTCGCCCTCGCGCACCACGGCACCCGCCGACGTGGTGAACTGCCGGGCGGCGGAGTCGATGACCAGCGCATCGGCGCCGCAGACGCAGACCTTGCCCATGCCGCGGGCGACGACGGCGGCATGGCTGGTCTTGCCGCCCCGGCTGGTCAGGACCGCCTGTGCGGCGATCATGCCGGGCAGGTCCTCGGGGGTGGTTTCGCGGCGGACGAGGACGGTGTGCTGTCCGTCGGCAGCGCGGCGCACGGCGGCGTCCGAGTCGAACACCACGGCGCCGACCGCCGCACCGGGCGAGGCGGGCACCCCATGGGCGAGGGGCACGTCGGAGGTGCGGGTGGCAAAGCGGGGGAACATGAGCCGGGTCAGTTCCGTGCCGTCGACGCGGGCCAGCGCCTCGTCGGGCGTGATCGTGCCCGCCTCGCCGAGCTCGTGCGCGATACGGAAGGCTGCTCCGGCGGTGCGCTTGCCCACCCGTGTCTGCAGGATCCACAGGCGTCCGCGCTCGACTGTGAACTCGACGTCGCACAGGTCACGGTAATGGGCCTCCAGAGTGCGCAGGTGATCGCCGAGCTGTCTGTACGCCCGGGGATCGAGGTGCTCCAGCTCGGCCAGCAGGACGGCGTTGCGCACGCCGGCGACGACGTCCTCGCCCTGGGCGTCGGGCAGATAGTCGCCGTACATGCCACGCTCCCCGGTGGCGGGGTCGCGGGTGAAGGCGACGCCGGTGCCGGAGTCGGGGCCGAGGTTTCCGAAGACCATCGCCTGGATGTTCACTGCGGTGCCGAGGTCGTCGGGGATGTGTTCGCGGCGGCGGTAGACGCGGGCGCGTTCGCTGTTCCAGGAGCCGAAGACCGCGCGGACGGCCCGGTAGAGCTGTTCGAAGGGGTCCTGCGGGAACTCCTCTCCCGTCTCGCGGCGGATGATGCCCTTGAACTCCTCGACGACGTGGGCCAGTTCCTCCGCGTCCAGGGCGTGGTCTTCGGTCACGGACAGCGCGGTCTTATGAGCTCCGACGAGTCGTTCGAACAGCCCGGCGTCCACCCCCATCACGCTGTGACCGAACATCTGGAGCAGGCGGCGGTAGGAGTCCCAGGCGAACCGCTCCCGTCCGGATGCCTTGGCAAGGCCGGCCACGGAGTCGTCGTTGAGACCGATGTCGAGGATGGTGTCCATCATCCCGGGCATAGAGAAACGCGCTCCGGAACGAACGGACACCAGCAGCGGATCGTCGGCCTGCCCGAGATCGCGCCCCATGGCACGCTCCAGGTTCGCAAGCGCATGGGCCACCTCCACGCCGAGCTCCGGCGGTTCCTGACCAGTCTCCAGATACACCCGGCACGCCTCCGTGGTGACGGTGAAGCCGGGCGGCACCGGCAGTTCGAGCCGAGTCATCTCGGCCAGGCCGGCACCCTTGCCGCCGAGCAGGGCGGCCATCTCCCGGCTGCCCTCGGCGAACTCGTACACGTACTGGGTCGGTGTGCTCATCTCGCATCGGGTCTCTCACTCGTGCGGCACGACGGCCACGGGTCAGCCGACCTGGTGGACGACGGCGTGGGTGACGGAACCAGGTGCGGACCCATCGTGCGATCGGTGACCCGGTGAAATCGCTCAGGCCGTGTGAGCCCAGCACCCGGGCTTCGCACTGCTCGGCGACTCTCATCCGACCCAGGGGCGGCCGGGCCCTCGATCAGCTCGTCGCGCTGGGCGGCGCCCAGGCTCTCCGCGACTCCGGCGATGACAGGCGCAACCATGACGCGCACCTCCTGAGCTCGATGTGCTCCTCGCTGCCATGCGTCACGGGCCGAGGCCGGGCGCCGTGCAGGGGCCGCCATGTCCTCGCGGAGGGCCGACCGGCCCCTACGCCAAGTCTCGGTCGACACGGTCGCTCCCGCATGCGGGCGGTACGACCCGCCGGTGAGGGCCGTACGGCCATGGAACAGCGGCCGGGGTGGCCCCTCCACCAGAGACCGTGGTGAGTGCCCGCGACGGTGGCTCGCCCGCCTCATCGGACTGTGAGAAGGCGCCCGTCTGGCCGTGGTCGTGGACGCGGCGCGGGCGCTGCGCGCCGTCGACGTCCTACGCGCCCCATGGCGGGCGCCATGGAGACGGAGCCGGGCGAGCCGCTGCCGTGAGGGGCCTACCTGGGACCGTCGGACCCTTCACATGCCCGTCCGGCCCATCGGCTCGCGGCCTTCCTAGAGCGAGACTGAAAGTGCGGACCGGCGACGAAAGGCATGCCATGAGCGCCACCCCGGCATCCGGCGAACGGGTGCACGCCCTTCTCACCGACGGCACGACGGTGTGCGTACGGCCCGCACGGCCGGACGACCAGAAGGCCGTCCTCCGGTTGTACTCGGAAATGTCGGACGCGAACCTGCGGCTGCGCTTCTTCTCAGTGAGCCGGCGCTCCGGCGAGCAGGCCGCCGCGAGGGTCGCCCAGCCGGAGGACTCCGGCTACCGGGCGCTGGTCGCCGAGCGCGGTGGCCGGATCATCGGCATCGCCGAGTACCAGATCGATGCCGGGAAAACGGCGGGCAGCGCCGAGATCTCGCTCGCGGTGGGGGACGAACGCCATCACCGCGGAGTGGGCACCCTGCTGCTGGAGCACCTGATCTCCACTGCCCGCGCTCACGGCGTCAGGACGTTCACCGCGGACGCGCTCACCGACAACCACGAGGTGCTCAAGGTCTTCGCCGACCTGGGGCTGCGCGCGGAACGGCGCTTCGACGGGCCTGAGGTGCACTGCGTGATCCCTCTGGACGACACGGAGGACTACCGCCGGAGCGTCGAGCGCCGCGGGCAGGCCGCGGATGTGGCCAGCCTGGCGCCGCTGCTGCGGCCCGGGTGCGTCGCGGTCGTCGGGGCGGGCCGAAGGCCGGGCTCGGTGGGCCGGGCCGTGTTGCACAACCTGACCACCGGCGGGTTCACGGGCCAGTTGTACGCGGTCAACCCGGCGGCCACGTCGATCCTCGGCGTCCGCGCCTACCCGGGCGTGAGTGCCCTGCCGATGATCCCCGACCTGGCGGTGATCGCCGTGCCTGCCGAGAGAGTCGCACAGGTTGCCGAGGAGTGCGGGCGGTTCGGTGTCCGGGCTCTGCTGGTGGTCTCCTCCGGGCTCGACGCCCACCAGTCCAGGAAACTTCTGGCAGCGTGCCGTGAGCACGACATGCGTCTCGTCGGCCCGAACTGCCTCGGCCTGGCCAACACCGAGGAGGGGCTCCGTCTCGACGCCACCTTCGCCGCCGCCCACCCCGCACGGGGCAGCGCCGGGGTCGCCGTACAGTCCGGCGGGGTGGGCATCGCCCTGCTCGGCGGGCTGGAGCGACTCGGCATCGGTGTCTCCAGCT
Source organism: Streptomyces sp. NPDC029041 (assembly GCF_040637515.1). Lineage (NCBI taxonomy): Bacteria > Bacillati > Actinomycetota > Actinomycetes > Kitasatosporales > Streptomycetaceae > Streptomyces > Streptomyces sp. NPDC029041. Next base: position 27,230 of record NZ_JBEZWO010000001.1, read on the forward strand.
TCGTCTCGCTCGGCGACAAGTACGACGTCAGTGGCAACGACTTGCTCCAGTGGTGGGAGTCCGACGGGCGCACCGACCTGGCGCTGCTGCACCTGGAGTCCTTCGGCAATCCGCGTGCCTTCTCCCGTACCGCCCGCCGCGTCACCCGCCGCATGCCCATCCTGACCGTCGACGCGGGCCGTACCGAGGCGGGCCGACGGGCCGCCGCCTCGCACACCGCGGCGGCCGCCACGACGACGATGACGCGGCGCGCGCTCTTCGCCCAGGCCGGGATCACCACCGCCCGCGCCATCCCCGAACTGCTGGAAACCGCTGCGCTGTTGCACTCCCAGCCGCTGCCCGCCGCCGACCGGGTCGTCGTCGTCACCAACGCGGGCGGCGCCGGTGTGCTGGCGGCGGACGCGTGTGCGGAGGCCGGACTGAACCTGCCGCCACTGCCGCCCGGCCTCGTCGACGACCTGCTGACCGTTCTCCCGCCGGGCGCGAGCACCGCCAACCCCGTCGACGCGACGGCGGCGGTCACCGAGGAGCAGTTGCGCACCTGCCTTGACCGGCTCGCCACCAACGAGTGCGTCGACGCGGTACTCGTAGCACTGGTACCCACCGCCGTCGCGGCAGCGACCGGCGACGTCCTGGTGAATGCCCTCACCCACGCCCCGGCACGCCGCTCCCGCACGATCGCCGCCGTTCTCCTGGACCAGGACGTACCGGTGCGGCTGCTGCCGTCGGACACGGGCCGGGTGCCGGCGTACGCCGACCCGCAGGCGGCGGCCCGCGCCCTCGCCCACGCAGCCGAACGCGCCCGATGGCTGGCCCGGCCGCCCGGCACCGTCACGGCTCTGGAAGGCATCGACACCTCGCGCGGCCGGACCCTGGTGGAGCGGTTCCTGAAGCAGCATCCCGACGGCGCCTGGCTCGACCCGCGCACCTGCGCCGAACTCCTCGACTGCTACGGCATCCCGCAGTCGCAGTGGGCCTGGGTGGAAACCGAGGACGAGGCCGTGTGGGCCGCCGACCGGCTCAAGGGGCCGGACGGGCACGTCGTCCTCAAGGCCTACTGGCCGGGGCTTGTACACAAGACGGCCCAGCACGCGATCCATCTGGACCTGCGCGGGGACGCCCAGGTGCGTGCCGCCTTCCGGGACTTCGATGTCCGCTTCGGCCACGTCATGACCGGGGCGGTGGTCCAGCCGCTCGCCCCGCGCGGCATCGAACTCTTCGCGGGCGTGGTCCAGGACGAGGTGTTCGGGCCGCTGGTCCTGTTCGGCCTCGGTGGCACGGCGACGGAGGTCCTGGCCGACCACGCGGCGCGGCTCTCCCCCCTGACGGACACAGACGTGCACGAACTGATCACCGCACCGCGCTGCGCGCCCCTCCTTTTCGGGCGTGACGGCACCGGTCCGGTCGATCTCCCAGGTCTTGAGCAGTTGCTGCTGCGACTGTCCCGGATGGCGAGCGACCTGCCGCAGCTGGCGGAGGCGGACTTCAATCCGGTCCTCGCCCGGCCCGAGCACATCACCGCTCTCGACGCGCGGATCCGGCTGCTGCCGCGCCGCGGCCACGACCCCTATCTGCGCCGGCTCCGCTGAACCGCGGGTCCGCGCACCGCCGAAGGAGGCGGAAAACGATGAAGCACAGCAAGGTCGGCGCACTGATGACGGCCGACGTCGTGTGTGCCGAGTACGGCACGCCGTTCAAGGAGGTGGCCCGGCTGCTCGCCGCGCGCCGGATCAGTGGTCTGCCAGTGGTGGACGACGACGAAAAGGTCCTCGGGGTGATCTCCGAGACGGACGTGATGGCCAGGCAGGCGGAGACCCGCGACCCGTCCGAGCCACGACGGCTGCTCCGCCGGCCGCGCTGGACGCCGGGATCGCGCGCTCGCCGGACCAAGGCGCAAGCCCTGACGGCCGGACAGCTCATGTCCCGTCCGGCCATCACGGTCCACAGCGACGCGACCGTCGTCGAGGCGGCCCGCGTCATGGCGCAGCACCGCGTCGAACGGCTGCCGGTCGTCGACGACGAGGAGCGGCTCGTCGGCATCGTCACCCGCCGCGATCTGCTCGAGGTCTTCCTGCGCCCCGACACGGAGATCCGGGAGGCGATCAGGAACGAGGTACTGGGGCGGGCCTTGTGGCTGCCGTCCGATGCCGTCGACGTGGACGTCCGCGAGGGCGTCGTCACGCTCACCGGACAACTGGAGCGGCGTGTGGAAACCACCTCGGCGGTGGAGATGTGCCGCCGGATGGACGGTGTGGTCGCGGTCGTCGACCACCTCACCTACCGTTTCGACGACTCCCGGCTGTCGCCAGAGGAGCCGACCCTGCACGGGCTCCCCTACTACTGGCAGCGCAAGCCGTGAGGAGGCCTGACGATCATGAAAGAGAAGGTTCTGGTGGCCTACGGTTCCACCAACGGATCGACGGCCGAGATCGCCGACTACGTCGGTGAGGTCCTGGCCGAGGGAGGGCTGGCCGTGGACGTGCGGCCCGCCTCGGACATCACCGACCTCGCGTCGTACGGCGCGGTCGTCCTCGGCGGTGGACTCTACGGGGGCCGCTGGCATCGCGACACCCGACGCTTCGCACGGCAGCACCGCAAGGCCCTGGCCGAGCGGCCGGTGTGGCTGTTCAGCAGCGGGCCCCTCGACCCCTCGGCGTCCGAGCGGGACATCCCCCCGGCGCCCGGCGTACAGCGGGTGATGAACCGCATCGGCCCACGTGGTCACGCCACCTTCGGGGGACGGCTGGAGGGTGACGTCAAGGGGCGCGTCGCCCGGATGATCGTCAAGTCCGGAAAGGGCGGCGACTATCGCGACTTCGAGCAGATCGGCACCTGGGCAACGATGGTGGCCCGGGACCTGGCGGTGCCCGAAGGCTGACCGCTCCTGGTACGACCATTCCGGCTTGTCAGGCGTGTGCCACCACGGCGACGGGGGCGACGGCGTGGTGCAGGACGGCATGGGCGACGGGGCCGATGTGCACGCCGAGCCGGCTGCGCCGGATCCGCCGGCCCACGACGACCAGGGAGGCATCGCGGGAGGCGTTCGCCAGCTGGTCCGCGGCACTGCCGGCCCGGGAGGCCTCGATCATCTCGACGGCCGGGTACTTGTACCGCCAGGGACGCAGTGCCTCGGTGAGTTCGGCCGCATGCTCCCGGGCGAGCTCGTCGTACAGGCTCACATGGTCGGACAGGCCGTAGATGTTGTACGGCGGGGGGCTCCAGGCGTGCAGGACGCGCAGGGCCGTGTCGCGACGGGCGGCTTCCTCGAAAGCGAATGTGATGACCGTGTCGTCAAGGCTGCGGGTGTCGAGGCCGAGGAGCACCGCGCGGAACGGGGTCGCCGCGGACGGTATGCCGGCGGGGTCCATGGTGTGCTCGTCCACTGCCTGCTCACCGGCCCGCACCAGTACCACCGGCACTTCGGTGCGCGCGATCACGGCCTGGCTCACGGAGCCGACCATGAATCCTCCGATCCCGCTCAGGCCGCGGGAGCCGAGGACCAGCAGTTCGGCGTCCCTCGCCACGTCCACCAGGACATCGCCCGGCAGCCCGGTCAGGTGGACCGCGTTCACGTCCACTCCCGGATGACGTGACTGGAGCCCCTCAGCTGTCTCGCGCGGGATCCGCTCGCTCCAGTGCTGCAGAGTCTCCGGACCGAGAAGCGGGGCCTGCGCCATCGGTTCCGGGACGGGCTCCCAGACGTGCACCAGCCGCAGCGGCAGTCCACGCAGCTTCGCCTCACGAGCCGCCCACTCCGCGGCCGCCCGGCTCTCGGACGAGCCGTCAAGGCCTACCATGATGTAACCCAGCATGCTGACCACTCCCTGAATCGGTATCTGTTGCGACGCCTCTCGGGGAACAAGGCGCTGACCGTGCACCACACCGCCCCTCGGGTTACGCCGCCGGAACGGCCAGCTCGTCGTGCCGCTGCCCGCCGAGAACGACTTTGAGCGCGCCGGTGTCGGCAGCGTGTGCGAACACCTCGTACGCCTCTTCCATCTGGTCCAGCGGGAAGGTGTGGGTGACCAGCGGTGCGGTGGGCACCCGCCCGGAGGCCGCCATCCTCAGCAGCATGGGTGTGGAGGACGTGTCCACCAGCCCGGTGGTGATGGTCACGTTCTTGATCCACAGGTCTTCGAGATGCAGGGTCGCGGGCTTGCCGTGCACGCCTACGTTGGCCACCCGGCCGCCGGGCCGCACCATGCGGGTGCACATCTCGAAGCTCTCCGGCACTCCCACCGCCTCGATGACCACGTCGGCGCCGAGGCCGTCGGTGAGGTCGGCGACGAGCTGCTCCGGCTCGTCCCGCACGGGGACGACGGCGTCGGCACCGAGCCGCCTGGCGGCCTCGAGCCGGGAGTCGGCGAGATCCACGGCGATGATCCGCTCAGGCGAGTACAGCCGGGCGGTGAGGATCGCGGCGAGTCCGATCGGGCCGGCCCCGACGACGACGACCGTGTCACCGGGCCGTACTCCCCCGTTGATCACGCCCACCTCATAGGCGGTCGGGAAGATGTCCGCGAACAGCACGGCGTCCTGGCTCTCAAGCGCCCCCGGCAGCGGGTGCACGGACAGGTCGGCATGGGGCACGCGCACATACTCCGCCTGTGTGCCGTCGATCAGGTGGCCGAGGATCCAGCCTCCGCCGCCCTGGCACTGCCCGTACGCGCCCTCCTTGCAGAAGCGGCAACGGCCGCAGGCGGTGATACAGGAGACGAGGACCCGGTCGCCCGGACGGACAGTCCGCACGTCGCTGCCGGTCTCGACGACCTCGCCGACCGCTTCGTGTCCCAGCACCGTCCCGGAAGGCACCTCCGGCACGTCGCCCTTGAGGATGTGCAGGTCCGTCCCGCAGATCGTGACGGCGTCGACCCGGACGATGGCGTCGGTGGGATCCTTGAGGCCTGGGTCCGGGACCTCTTCCCATGCGGACTGCCCGGCGCCGTGGAAAACGAAGCCCTTCATGTCCGTTCCTTCCTGGTCCTCCGGCCGTTCGGCCTGACGTCGTCGGATGACTGGGGCAGGCGCGGAGCGCGCCGGAGACCCCATGAATCCATCTTTGACCAGAGTGGTGGCCTTCGCTCGGGCCGGACGGCCCTGTCGCAGGGCCGTGTGTCCCCTGCCGCCGGGGCGAAGTCCGCGCACGTCGTCCCGCCGGCCGACCGCCACGCGGCATGACCGGCATCGGCTGGGTAGCGGCTCCGCGATGCGGGGGGGCGATCGTCTTTCTCGGTTACACAAGGCCGAGGGCAGGGTTCGACGACCTGTGACCGCCTCCACGACGACGAGCCGGTCAAACCCCACGGGGGTAAATTCGCAAAGAGTGAGTCCCCGCCACGGGGCCGTTGCGTGAGACAGGTCCGAGCGGAGGCGATGGCGACGGCGACAGTCCGCGCCCATGCCATTCACTGCGCGGGTGGCGCCGTCATCGCCCTGCTCGCCGCGCTGGCCGTACTGATCCACCACGAGACGGCCGCTGTCTCGAACGCTCCGGCGCAACACGCCACGCGCTCTACGCACATCGGGCACGCCATGCCGGGCATGGCGTCCTCGTCCGCTGCTGTTGTACGGCAAGTCTCCGACCCCACTCACGCGGACAGTTTCGGTGCACTTGCACCTGCGCACGGCGTCGACGGCGGCAGCACCTGCGCCGTCTTGGGCATGCAGCACTGCACCAGCGGAAACGTCGAGGTGCTCAAGCTCCCCGTGCCGTCACGGGGCACTCCGGTGCAGACGGCCGACCCATACCAGGCACAGCCCAGCCCCCGGCCCGCCGGCACGGTCGGCCGCGCGCCACCCGACCTGTCGGTCCTCTCCCGACTGCGCATCTAGGCCGCGATCACGGCACCCGTGTGCCGTCCTCGCCGCGCCCCATGCCAGTTTGAAGAACAGGACTCCCATCGTGAACAGCATCAACCGCCGCTCCATCCTGCTCGCCGGACTCGGCGCCGCCGGCGCGGGCGCACTCGCCGCCTGCACCGACTCCGGCAGCGCCCCTGCCCTGGTCAGCCCATCCGGTTCCGCCGTCGCCGCCGCAGAGAAGAGGCGGGGCGGCACCGGCAGGCAGCACAAGACCGCACTGACCGCCGCGCCCGCCAGGGTCGACCTGGGCGGCGGCGTCAAGGCCAACACCTGGGCCTTCGACGGCCGTACCCCGGGCAAGGAGATCCGGCTTTCCGCCGGGGACACCCTGGTCGCCGAACTCGCGAACCAGCTGCCGGGCAAGGCCACCACCTCGATCCACTGGCACGGCATCGCCCTGCGCAACGACATGGACGGCATGCCCCCCACCACCCAGGCCGCCGTCCGCGCCGGCTCCACCTTCACCTACCGGTTCGTCGCCGACGCCCCGGGCACCTACTTCTTCCACCCGCACGTCGGCGTCCAACTCGACCGCGGCCTGTACGCCCCGCTGATCGTCGAGGACCCGCGCGAGCCGCTGGCCTACGACGACGAATGGGCGGTCGTCCTGGACGACTGGACCGACGGTGTCACCGGCACCCCCGACGAGGTCTTCGCCGAACTCAAGCAGGGCATGGGCGGCATGGACATGGGCGGCAACACATTCCTGCTCATGGGCGCGGAGAGCAACCTGCTGGGCGGCGACGCCGGCGACGTGAAGTACCCCTACCACCTGGTCAACGGCCGTGTGCCGGACGACCCGGAGGTCTACATGGGCAAGCCCGGCCGCAAGGTGCGACTGCGGATCATCAACGCGGGCAGCGACACCGCCTACCGGGTCGCCCTCAGCGGCCACAAGATGACCGTCACGCACACCGACGGCTTCCCCGTCCAGCACCAGCGAACAGACGCGCTCCTGATCGGCATGGGCGAGCGCTACGACGTGCTGGTCACCCTCGCCGACGGCGTCTTCCCGCTGGTCGCCCTGGCCGAGGGGAAGAACACCAGCGGGCTGGCCCTCGTGCGCACGGGCTCCGGCCGCGCGCCCACGGCCGCCGTACGCCCGAGGGAACTCGACGGCACGGTCATGACCGCGTCCCGGCTCCGCGCGGCCGACGACGTGCGACTGGAGTCCGCCACGGCCGACGTCACGCACCGGATCGAACTCACCGGCGGCATGATGCACTACAACTGGGCCATCAACGGCAAGCCGTTCGACATGGCCGATCCGGACGCCAACGCCATCGTGGTAAAGGAGGGTCGGCGAGTCCGGCTGGACTTCGTCAACACCACCACCATGTGGCATCCGATGCACCTGCACGGCCACACCTTCCAGCTCGGCCGCTCCGGCCTCCGTAAGGACACCGCGATCGTGCTGCCCAAGAAAAAGCTGTCCGTGTTCTTCGAGACCGACGACCCCGGCCAGTGGATGCTGCACTGCCACAACGCCTACCACGGCGAGGCCGGGATGATGACAAACGTCGCTTACCAAGCATGACCCCCAGTGGCCGGACGGCGCGCCGCTCACGTGTCGTCCGGCCACATCAGTGGCCGTAGTCGTCGCGACTGAACTCCACGGGCATATCGCTGCGTTCGGAGTCGGCGCCCAGCAGGTCCCGTACGTCCTGCTGGTCTTCAGCGAAGGCACCGCCGTCGATGCAGGCGAAGCGGACCGAACTCGCTCCGTTCGGGGTGAAGCCGGTGGCCGTCTGGGGCAGGCCCCCATCGAGGGCCGGGCGGTGAGCTGCCGGTCGGGCTCGAATGGGCCGCGCATCGCCGTCACCCCGGGATGAGGCCCTCGTCGGAGAGCAGTTCCCGCACCTGTGTGAGGCTGGTGTCCTCGTCGGGCAGGACCAGGTCGGACGGCCTGATCGTCCCGGCCGGCAGAGGCGTGCCATAGCTGCGTACCGCGTCCAGCAGAGCCGACAGAGCGGTGGCGAACAGCGTGTCGTCGTCGGCGTCGGCCGCGGACTGCAGAGCGGCATCCGGCTCGTTGAGCCGGTCGAGGTGATCTTCCGTGATCTCGTACTGGCCCTCGCCGAGAATCCGCATGATCATGACGTCGCCTCCTGGTCCGGGGGGCCCTGCTCGGTGCTCTTGCCTTCGACGGCTGGCGGGGTGGCGGACGCGGGCAGTTGGGCTTTCATCCGGGCCAGTTCCTTGTCCACGTCCTGGCCCGCGGTGACGCGTTCGAGTTCGGCCTGGATGTCGTCTCCACCGGCGGGCAAGGTGGCGTCCTCCAAGGCGCCGGAGGCGAGCAGTTCGTCCAGTGCTCCGGCGCGGGCCTGCAGGTGTTCGGTCTTGTCCTCGGCGCGCTGCATGGCCAGGCCGACATCGCCCATCTCCTCGCCGATGCCGGTGACCGCCTCGGTGATGCGGGTCTGGGCCTCGGCCGCGGTGTAGCGGGCCTTGATGGTCTCCTTGCTGGTGCGGAACGTGTCCACCTTCGCCTGGAGGCGCTGTGAGGCCAGGGTGAGTTTCTCCTCCTCGGCCTGCAGCGTCGCCTGCTGGGTCTGGAGGTCTGTGAGCTGGGAGGCCACGGCGGTGCGCCGGCTCAGGGCTTCGCGGGCGAGGTCCTCGCGCCCGGCGGCGAGCGCCTGCTGGGCCTGGCCCTCCAGCTTGCCGCCGGACTGGTGCAACTGATTGATCTGCAGATCGATGCGCTTGCGGCTGGTGGCCACGTCCGCCACACCGCGTCGTACCTTCTGCAGCATCTCCTGCTGCTGGGTATAGGAGTAGTCCAGTACCTCGCGCGGGTCTTCGGCCTTGTCCAGGGCCTTGTTCGCCTTGATCCGGAACAGGGCGGCCATGCGGTGGGCGATGCTGGTCATAGCGGCCTGCCTCCTCTCGATCGATGAGGAATCAGCCAGGCCATGCCATGTCTGCGGAACACTTCCAGGCTCCGGCGGCGTGGTCCGTGCCGCAACCTCGGTCGGCGTCCGGGGGCACGGCTGCGACGGCAGCACTCTCCCGCTCGCGCTTGGCGGGTCGATGATGGAGGTGAGCCGCAAAGGAGGTGACCGGCGATGCCACCGCACTGTGATTCTCTCGACGGTCCCGTCGTCACGGCCGCGCGCCAAGCCCTGGAGGGCGGCGATGTCGACCAGGTCCTGCCCTACGTACCCGAAGAAGGGGAACCAGAGGTCCGAGAGGCGTTCAGTCTCACGGTCAAGGCGCGCACGTTCGGCCGGGACGCACAGGAAGTGGCCGACCGCTGGTTCTTCGAGACGGTCGTCCGCGTCCACCGCGCCAGAGAAGGCGCTCCCTTCACGGGACTGAAGCCGGCCGGGCTCGATGTGGGGCCGGTGATCCCGGCTGCTGAGCGTGCCCTTGATGCCGGCTCAGCGGACGAACTGGCCGTGGCACTCTGCGGGATCATCCGTGAGCAGGTGGAAGAGCGTCACGGCCGGGCCATGGCGCTGAAGGAGCATGCCGCTGAGGGGGTGGCTGCCGCCCGCGCCTTCGTGGAGGCCAGTCTCGGCCTGCAGGTGTGGGCGCACCACGTGTACAAACAGGCGATCGCCGTCCCGCACGCATCAACCCGGCGCTCGTAAGAAGCGAACAGTCCAGGCCCGCCCGCCATATGAATCCGGCGCAGAGGACGGCGTGCGGATCGCCTGTTCGACGAGGACCCGCACGAGGTCGGTCCTCGCTTGGGGTGCCACGGCGTCCTGCCTGGATTCATGCCGTCGCACTGACACGCCTGCGCAGGTTGCGGAACTGACGGGTCTGCATGATCAGGTGGGCGGGTTCCCAGAACAGCATGTCCATGGTCCGGGTGAGGGGCCGCGGGCGGCTGCGCCCCCTCGCGCGGACGATGAGCCGGGTCCTTCCGCCGGGCTCCGGCCGGAGGTGGAAGCCCCAGATCGAGTCGATGTACGCCTTGGGCAGCGGCTCGTACCGCACGTCGAAGGGGCGTCCCGAGGGGAGTTTCGTCTGCGAGCGCAGCACCAGGGTCCGCTCCAGCTCCAGGACCGCGACGGTGAACCAGGCGTCGCCGCTCGGCAGGGAGTCCAGGTGCTGGTCCTGCTGCAGGCGCTGCCACGCCGGGACGATGCGTTCCGCGCTCGGGCGTCCGCCGTTGTCCAGGCGGTCCCAGCTGTACCAGCCGCCGCGGTTGCAGCCCATCTGTGCCAGCCAGGGCCAGACTTCTTGGGGCGGCGCCGGCAGGGTCGTGGCCATGGTCGAGGTGCCGTCGGCATCGGGGATGAGGCCATCGCCGGGGAGGTCACGGTCGGCTTCGTCGTGTGTTGTGCCCCAGGTCAGCACCCGTGGTCGCAGGAAGACTCCGTACAAGGCCAGCGCGGCGGCCGCCACACCGAGTGGACGTCGCCCGGCCCCAGGCCGGTGCTCGCTCATGTCTTCAGCGTCGCAGCTCCGCATCGGTCCCACCACGCACGGCATGTTGTTGGCTCCCAGGTCAGTCGGCGGGAGTCAGGACGGTGGGCGGGCCGGCGGTGACACCGCCGTCCAGGACGAACTCCACTCCGGTCGAGAAGGTGGCGTCGGCGGCGATGAAGAGGACCATGCGGGCGACCTCCTCTGGCTCGCCGAACCGTGGGAGGGGTTGTCCGGCGGTGAACGAGTCGTCGAAGTCGGCCGTCATCGCGGTACGCACCGCACCGGGGTGGACCGAGCAGACACGGATCCCGTCCGGGGCCAGTTCCAGAGCCGCGGCCTTGGTCAGCCCGCGCAAAGCCCACTTGCTGGTCACATACGCTCCGATGCCGGCGTAGCCGGTGAGGCCGGCGATCGAGGAGATGTTCACGATCACGCCTCCGCCGGCCCGGCGAAGAGACGGTGCCGCCGTACTCATGCCCAGCCAGGCGCCCTGGACGTTGACGTCGATGACCCTCCGGAAGGATTCGAGGCTCTGCTCCTCGACGGTCCCCCACTCGAGGATCCCGGCGTTGTTGACCAGCACCGAGACCGGGCCGAGGTCCCGCTCCGTCTCCGCGACAACCGTCTGCCAGCCATCCTCGGTGCTGACGTCAAGGTGCGCGTAGCGGGCCGGGCCACCGAGCTCCGCCGCCAGCTTCTCCCCCTCGGCGTCGAGGACATCCGCGACCACCACGCTCGCGCCCTCGGCCGCGAACATCCGCGCCACAGCGGCGCCGATCCCTCTGGCTCCGCCGGTGACGATCGCCACCCGCTCGTTCAGACGTCCCATCATGACCTCCTGAACCTGCTTCGACGAAAATGCGTAAGTGCGGCATCGGCAGCGGCGGACTCAGCGCGACGGCATGCCATGTCTGGTCTCAAGGGCCGCAGGCCGAAGGACAACAGGTCGGTCAAGGGGTCGCCCAGATGATCTCGACGACATGGCCCACCCAGGCCGGTGCCCCTCCAGACCAGTGTGGATTCCTCACCTCCCGTGCGCATGCCGGGAACACGCGCCCACGTCACTCAATGTCCCTGTGCTACCGGTAGGCCCGAGCGCGGCGGGCGTTCCGGTCTCAGTCGCGCCTGGAGTCGCATGACGACATGGCCGAGGCCTGACAGCACGCAGGCGATCGCCAGGTCGGTGAGCGCGAGCGGCTCCGTACCCAGCAGGTCCCGCAGGGGCGGCAGATAGACACCGGCCGCCTGGAGGCTCAGTGCCACTCCCACGGCCACCAGCAGGAACGGGTTGGTCAGGGTGCCCGGGCGGGCCCGAGAGCCGAGCGCCACGCCGAGCTGGGTCGCCCCCAGTACCAGGAACATCATGGACTGCCAGGGACGTCCGGTCTCTCGGGCCCAGACGCCGACCACGAGGGTCACCGTCGCGACGAAGGCCCCCATGAACAGGATCCGCGGCCACAGACCGGCCCCCAGCACGCTCTCTTCGGGAGGCCGGGGCGGGTGGCGCATCGTGTCCGGGTCGACGGGTTCCGCACCGAGAGCGACACCGGGCAGGCCGTGCGTGAGCAGGTTGACCCACAGGATCTGTGCGGGCAGCAGCGGCAGCGGCATCCCCAGGAAGGGGCCGAGGAGCATGACCAGGATCTCCGCGGTGCCCCCGGCGAGCGCGTAGAGCAGGAACCGGCGTACGTTCGCGTAGCCCCGGCGTCCCTCCTCGACGGCCGCCACGATCGTGGCCGGGTTGTCGTCGGCGAGCACCAGGTCGGCCGCCTGGCGCGCGACCTCGGTGCCGCGCCGGCCCATCGCGACGCCGATGTCGGCCTGACGCAGGGCCGGGCCGTCGTTGACGCCGTCTCCCGTCATCGCCACCACGTGCCCGGCCCCGCGCCACGCCTGGACGATATCCAGCTTCTGCTCGGGAGTGGTCCGGGCGGAGACGCGTACGCCCGTCAGATCGCCCGCTGTGCCGGTCCGGATCCGGTCACCTGTGGTGACCTCGTCGTCCCGGGTGGCGATGCCGAGGCGCCCGGCCACGGCCCGCGCGGTCAGTGGGTGGTCGCCGGTGATGAGTACGGGGACGATGCCGGCCCGTTTGCAGGCGTTGATCGTCGGCTCGGACGCGCTGCGGGGCGGGTCCAGGATGCCGACGAGGCCGAGGAGCGACAAGCTCGATTCCCAGGTCGGGGGTGGCTGCGCCCGGCCGTCGTGGTCGGCCGAGGCGACGGCGAGCACGCGGTATCCACGGCGTGCCAAGGCCTCCGCCTGTGCGGCCGCTCGGGCGACCGTCTCAGGGTTGTCGGCCAGAATCTGCGGGCGGAGCACGGATTCCGGCGCTCCTTTGCACGCGATGCGCACCCCGCCGTACGGGCGGCGGTGCACGGTCGTCATGCGCTTGCGGGTGCTGTCGAAGGGGATCTCCTCCAGGCGCGGCAGTTCGCTCTCCAGCGCCGCCCGGTCCAGCCCGAGGCGGGCCCCGGCCACCAGCAGGGCGGCTTCGGTGGGATCGCCGAGCGCGCTCCACTCCGGGGAGTGGTCCGACGGGGGCTCCAGCGCCGCGTCGTTGCACAGCATCGCGACGCTCAGCAGCGCCGACAGGTCGGGCGCGCCGCCCGCGGTCACCGCCTCGCCGTCGCGGACGACCCGGCCCTCGGGTTCGTAGCCGGTCCCCACGACCGATGCCTCACCGAGGGACGTCCACAGCTGCTCTGCCGCCATCCGGCCCTCGGTCAGGGTGCCCGTCTTGTCGGTGGCGATCACAGTCACCGAGCCCAGGGTCTCCACCGCGGGCAGCCTGCGGACGATGGCGTGCCGGTCCGCCATCCGCCGTGCTCCCAGCGCCAGAGCGAGCGTCACCACGGCGGGAAGAGACTCCGGAACGGCGGCGACGGCGAGGCTGATCGCCGCCACGATCATCAGCTCCACGGGCTGGCCGCGCACCAGCCCGAGAGCGAGCACCACCGCGCACAGCGCCACCGTGACAGCCGCCAGCGTCCGGCCGAACTTCACCAGCCGGTGTTGCAGCGGGGTGAGGCCGGGCGCACCGCCCATTAGGGAAGCGATCCGGCCGAGCGCGCTGTCGGCCCCGGTCGCGGTCACCACGACCCGTCCGTGGCCGCGGACGACGACCGTGCCCGCCGACACCGCCCCGTGCGCTTCGCCGCTGTCGGGGACCTTCTCCACCGGAACCGACTCGCCCGTCAGTGACGACTCGTCCGCCAGCAGCGATGCAGCGACGAGCACTTCTCCGTCCGCAGGGACGATGTCCCCCTCGGCCAGCAGGACCGCATCTCCCGGCACCACCTCGGCTGCCGCGACGGAGCGCTCCTCACCGTCCCGCACCACCCTGGCGGCGGGGGCACTCATGGCGGACAGGGCCATGACCGCCTGTTCCGCCCGTACCTCCTGTACGACGCCGACCACGGTGTTCACGATGATCACGAACAGGATCACCGCGGCGTCGGAGAGATCGCCCGTCCCGATGGTCAGGGCGGCCGCCACGAGCAGAACCAGGATCAGCGGATCGCGCAGCTGCTGCAGCACCCGCCGCCACACCGGGGTCCGCGGTTCCGCGGGGATCTCGTTGGGCCCGTGGAGAGCCAGCCGCCGCGCGGCCTCGACCGACGACAGCCCCGTGGCGGGCGTCGTGCCCGGGAGCCGGTCGACCTTCGCGGTGGGTCTGCGGCCTCCCTCCCGCCGGTTCATGTCCGTGACAGAGCCGCGTCCGGGCTGTTCCGTGCGTGGGCTGCCATCCACCGCTCCCGTCGTGTACCCGGCCACCGACTCGCGGGACGTACCCCCGCCTTCTCAGAGTGCACCCTTGCTCAAGGCTGCGCGCGGCTGCGGCCGTGGTCGTCGGCGTATGCGGCGAACACTTCCGTCGGCGTTCCGCCCGTATGGAGGAAGCGCTGGTCAAGGATGGCGGCGAAGTCCCTCAGGGCACCGGCGAGCAGGTCACCGGCCAGGCGCACCTCCGGCCGCCGCGCTGCCTGCCCGCGTCGCGCAAGGGCATCGGCGTAACCGACCATGGCCGCCAGCGACGAGTGGTCCTCCCCGTCGTGGAAGTAGTACGCCTCGGCGTACTGCGTGAAGTCGATGCGGACGCGTACGACCTCGGTGGCCAGGCTGTCCAGGAGGAGCGCCCCCGCCGTGCAGTCGATCTGCTGCGTCGTCGGGTCCGAGTCGCGCAGCAGCGCGAGCCGGATGGCCAGGACCCTTCTGCGGGTCAGCGCCGGGTAGATCTCCAGCACCCAGGAGACCGTGGCCGTCAGGAGGGCGAAGCCGACGAGGGCTTCCAGCGGTGAGACCAGGCGAAGCCAGCTTTCAGCGGGGGCGATGTCCCCCAGGCCCAGGGTGGCGACCGTGACGAGCGACAGGTACACGGAGTCGAGCAGCGCCGGCTCCTTCGCCGCCTCGGAACCGGGCGAGAAGGTGAACGCCCCGGGCATGTGGGGCCAGTAGACGATGGCCCAGCCGAGGATGACGGTGACGGCCCACATACTCACCACCGTCACCATGGCGAGCGGTCCCACGAGCCCGACCACGCGCCTACGCGCACGAAAGCGCCGGGCCAGTCGCCACAGCGCCGTCATGACGAGGCGGCTCAGGCCACCGTGGCGGGTGGGGTGCCAGAGGGTGTGGAACAGGTCCCGCAGGGAGATCATGACGAGCCCGGCACCGACCAGCGAGACCAGCCACTTCATCCACGTCTCCAACGGCCCTTGTCGCCTCAAGCGGAACCCGCTTTCTCGGAGCCTATGGCCTGTGTGGTGGATCATGCGGCAGCCGCGGGACCCGGCACGCCCATGTGCGCTGATCAACTCATCGGCAGCTCGAGCGTGCAGGTCTCCCCGGGTGCGACGGTCACAGCCCGGTCGGCCAGCACCACGCGGATCGGCGATTCCTCCGAGTCGGGCACACCGATCCCCAACTGCCCTCTCCGGCGGCGTACGGCGACACCCCAGTGACCGCGGTAGCGCAGCGAGAATCCGTACTCGGACAGTGCCGGGAGGGGGACCGGGTCCAGCCACAGGGCGTCCTCGCGCGTCTCCAGTCCGGTCAGACCGCGCTGAACCAGGTCGAGGGTCCCGGCCATGGCCCCGAGATGGATACCCTCGCCGGTCGTGCCGCCCTGGATGTCGGCGATGTCCGCCTGCAGGGCCTCCTGGACGTACTTCCATGCCTCGGCTCGTCTTGCGCGGGCGAGGACCAGGCCGTGGACGAGCCCGCTGAGCGTGGAGCCGTGGCTGGTGCGCCGAAGGTAGTAGTCGACGGTCCTGCGCCAGACCTCGTCGTCCAGGTCGTACCCGAGGCGCCGGAACAGATCCCGCAGTTCGGCGGGCGAGAAGAGATAGCCGAGCATGAGGACGTCGGCCTGCTTGGACGCTTTGTAGCGGGTTACCGTGTCGCCCTCGGCCTCCAGGATCCGGTCCAGGCGCCGGATGCTGTCGTATCGCGCCCGGTAGGCGTCCCAGTCCAGCTCGGCGAGGTCGTCGTATCCCTCGAACTGGCTGATGACACCCTGGTGGAAGGGCACCCGCATCCGCCGGGAGACCTCCTCCCACTTGGGCAGTTCGTCGCCGCCCAGCCGGACGCGTTCAAGCAGTTCTTCCCGGCGCCAGGCGGGAAGGCGCCGCAGGAGGTCCAGGGCACGGGTGAGGACCCAGGCGGCGGTGACATTGGTGTACGTGTTGTCGTCCAGCCCCGGCGTGGTGAGACCTGGGTAGCCATCGTGGTACTCGTCGGGGCCGACGACGCCGCGGATGCGGTAGCGGCCCGTGCCGGGGTCGAAGTCGGCGAGGTCAGCCCAGAAGCGGGCGATCTGCAGCAGCATCTCCGCGCCCTTGGTGTGCAGGTACTCCGTGTCGCCGGTGGCCTCGCAGTACTGCCACACGTTGTAAGCGACCGCCGAGCCCACGTGGTGCTGAAGCCGGGAGTGGTCGGGCAGCCAGCGCCCCGAGTGCGGGTTGAGATGCCACACCTGAGTCTCCTCGCGGCCGTCGCTGCCGCTCTGCCACGGGTACATCGCCCCGGCCCGGCCGATGGCGGCGGCCGCCCGGCACGCTCGTGGGAGGCGTCGGTAGCGGTAGTTCAGCAGGGCCCGGGAGACCTCGGGGAAGTGCAGGTTGAGGTACGGCAGCACGAACAGTTCGTCCCAGAACACATGGCCCCGGTAGGCCTCACCGTGCAGGCCCCGGGCCGGCACTCCGACGTCCAGGTCCGCGGTGTGCGGCGAGAGCGTCTGCAGGACGTGGAAGAGATGGAGGCGCAGGACGCGGCCGGCCCGGCCGGGCACTTGGATGTCCGCGCGCCGCCACAACCGCTCCCACGCGGCGATGTGGGACTCCAGCAGCTCCGAGACGCCCCCCGCCGTGGACACCCGGTCGAGTGTTGCTTCGAGCGGGTCGCTGATCGCCGTGTCGCGGGAGGTGAACAGCGCCACTGCCTTCTCCACGTCGACGGGCCGCCCCGGAGCGATCGGGACCACCAGGCGGTGCACGGCTCGGCGCCGGGCGGGACGCAACTCCGAAGAGGCCGCGGATCGGCCGGCGACGACCGTCCGGGCGGCCATGGCGACACCGATGCCCGAGGTGCTGGTGCGGCAGCTCAGCCAGACCGTGTCGGGCTCCTGTGCCCCCGTCCGCACACGGGTCAGATGGCTCCCGTTGAGAGCGCGGTAGCGGTGCACATTGCCGTTGATCACGTCACCGTCGAGGCCGGACTCGATCTCGATCTCCCCCGACCAGTCCTCGGGCGTGAAGACCGTCCGCAGGGCAGCCAGATGAGGGTCTCCCATGTGCACCAGGCGGGTCTGCCGGACGCCGAGCACGCCCACATCGTCGTCCCGGAAACGAAGCGTGCGGGTGAGCGTGGCCCGGCGAAGGTCCAGGACGTGCCGGTAGTCCAGTAGCGCGCTCGTGTCAGGAGAGAACCACGGGCACCACGCTCCCCCGGCGCGGCGCACACGGAACCGCAGAAGCAGCAAGTTCGGAAGGTTGACCAGGTCCTCGTTCACCAGTTGCCGTCCCGCCACGGTCGACTCCAGGCGGTTGTAGCACCCGGCGACGTAGGTCCCCGGGTAGTGCACCAGGCCCGCCCGGCACTCGGGCGCCGCGCCACGCGTGGCGAAGTAGCCGTTGCCCAGTGTGCAGAGTGATTCGCGCAACCGCTCGGCCGTGGGGTCGTAGCCCTCGTACTCCCATGTCCAGTCCGACATCCGCGCCCTCCCCTTCTCGCTCGACGAGATGTGCGGGAGCGTGAGACGCGCGCCGGATCAGGCCCGCTGCGGGACGACGGCCACCGGGCATTCGGCGTGATGCAGCAGAGTGTGGGCGACCCTGCCGAGCTGCAGACCGAAGTGACCGTGCCGCCTCAATGCGCCCACGACCACCAGATCGGCCTCGGTCGAGGCGTCCAGGAGGACCTTGTGTGCGGGTCCTTCGACCGCTCGGCGATGCACATCGACCTGCGGATGGTCCCGTACGGCGTCGCGCAGTGCGTCGGTGAGGAGCGCGGAGGCCCGTTCCTCGTGGGCACCAACCGCGTCGTCCGCGACCAGGGGATGGTCCACGTGCTCATGGGCGGGACGGCGCCAGGCCCGTACCGCCTGCAGGGCGCTGCCGCGCGCCTCGGCCTCGCGGAAGGCGAACCGCACAGCGGCCGACCCCTCCGTCGAATCGCCGACGCCGACCATGACCTTGCCGAAGGTGCCGTGTTGGTTCCGCTTCCCGCCGCGGACCACGAAGACCGGGCACACCGCACGGGCGGCCACCGCGAGGCTGACCGACCCCAGCAGCAACCCGGCGACCTCGCCGCGACCGCGGGAGCCCACGACCAGGGCGAAGGATTCGTGAGCCGCGTGCAGGAGCGCGGACACGGCGTCGTCGGGCAGCACGTCGCTCGACACCTTCACCTGCGGGTTGCGCAGTTGGGCGCGTTCCGCGCAGGACGCCGCGATGTGCTCGGCCAGAACCTCTTCGGCCGGACGGTCGGTGCTGAAGGAGGGGAGGCGACCCTCGTACCGCTCCCACAAAGAGGCGTGGACGAGCCGCAGAGACAGCCCGAGACGTGCCGCCTCGTCCACCGCCCAGTCCACGGCCTGCAGGCTGGACTCCGATCCGTCGACACCGACGACCAGCGGGAGTTCCATGGTCACCATCACCTTCCTGCCCCGGGCACTGCGGGAAGTTCCTGTGAATACCGTCGCACCGCCCTCGGCCCGTCGCGACACGTGGACCGACCCTTGGCAGGGGCAGCCACGTCCAGGTTGCACTGCGCCGATTTGCGACGATCGTGGAGTCAGGTGGCCGAGAGAAGGAACGGGTGCCGCTCCTGCCATCTCAGCCACGGCCGTCTCGTCGGCCGGACAGGGCCCGCTCCGCGCCGAGGTCACGGTGAAGGGAGACGATCGTGGTGGTGAGGACCGGCGCTTTCGGCGCCCTGACCAAGAAGCATCAGGAGCAGCTCATGTCGCTCGCTCGTGAGGTGTCGTTCGCGATCGACGAGCGGATCTTCAACGAGGGCGCGAAAGCCGACCGCTTCTGGATCATCCACACGGGCACCGTCGCTCTCGACGTCCATGTTCCCGGCCGCCGGGCAGCTGTCATCGAGACCCTCGGTGCCGGGGAACTGCTGGGCTGGTCCTGGCTGGTCCCTCCCCATCACTGGCACTTGGGGGCCCAGGCCACCAGCCCGGTGCGCGCCTACGAGTTCGACGCGGCCGCGGTCGGTGAGCTGTGCGGGAAGGACCCGGAACTGAAGCAGGAACTGTTGGCCTATGTCGCCGCAGTGATCGCGGGGCGGCTCAGGTCCGCGCGGGTTCGGCTGCTCGACCTGTACGCGCCCTACGGCGCGGGCGAGGTGCCCTGACGAGGCGAGACGAGGTGGTTCGCGGTGTCCGAGACCCCGCACATCGTGAGCGATGTGATGACCCAGACGGTCGTGGCCGTGGGACGCGACGCGCCGTTCAAGGAGATCGTCCGGACCATGGAGCAGTGGAAGGTAAGTGCCATGCCGGTCCTGGAGGGTGAAGGGCGCGTCATCGGCGTCGTGTCCGAGGCCGACCTGCTGCCCAAGGAGGAGTTCCGCGACAGCGACCCGAACCTCTTCGAGCAGCGCCGGCGCCTGTCCGACGTCGCCAAGGCCGGGGGCGTGACGGCGGAGGAACTCATGAGCACCCCCGCTGTCACGGTCCACCCCGACGCCACCTTGGCCCAGGCCGCAAGGATCATGGCCGTCCGGCACGTCAAGCGGCTGCCCGTGGTCGACCAGGTGGGCATGCTCCAGGGCATCGTCAGCCGTGCCGATCTGCTGAAGGTCTTCCTGCGGTCGGACGAGGACATCGAGGAGGAGGTCCGCCGCACCGTGGTGTCCTACCTCTTTCCGGCCTTCAGCCACGCCATCCACGTGAACGTGCACGAGGGAGTCGTCACCCTCCGCGGACACATCCGCGACACCTCGCTCATCTCGGTCGCCGTGCGCCTCGTGCGCGCCGTGGAGGGCGTCGTGGACGTCGAGCCGCAGCTCAACGGGCAGTCAGCCGGTCCGGACAGGCCCGAGAACGGTCAGTGACCCGTGTACCGGCCGCCGCCCGGCACCGACGGGCTGCGGTCCCTCGGGCAGGTCAGGGCCGGATGTCGAGTACTTCCGACACCGGCCGGCGCGGCGTGCGGGGGCCTTTGGGGCCGTATCCCAAGCGCAGCAGCATCTGCGTGTAGCCCGTCCCGGTGACCGGATCACGCAGCGGCCAGCGCAGGTCCGTCCATTCGAGGGGCTGGGTGGCGAAGGAGCTGGACAAGCCCTCCAGGGTGGCCAGCAGCAGTACGCGTTCCATGGCCTGGCCGGCGCGCAGCCAGTCCTCCGGACGGTCGTGGCTCGTGCTGACCAGGGCCACCTGAGGGCTCTGCTCGAAGTCCGCGGCGTCCCGTCCCGCGACCTGCCGTGGGCCCGCGAAGTCCCGCATGGGAGCCTTGCCCCCGCGCTTGCGCGGCCCGAAGGCGTATTCCGGGACTCCGTCGTCGGTCATGTTCGCCGACGGAGCGTCGATACGGGTCCATTCGGCCAAATCCTGGTCACTGCCGCGGTCGGTGACGTTGCGCGCCTCGGCTTCCCGGACCACCTCCAGCACTTCCTGCAGATGCCATGAGGTGGGGAACGTCAGCTCGGCTCCCTCACGCCGGGCGGCCTCCCTGAGCGCCTCCCGCACGGCATCGGGAATCTCCGTCTCGTCGAACGGGAAGCGGCTGCTGTGCCGTTCGTGGATCGCCGGATACAGCGTGCCGAGGTCGGTTTCCCCGATTCCGGGTGCGGTCAGCCGCACGCTCGCGAGGAGCGCCGGATCGGACGGGTCGTGCAGCAGCCGGGTCTCCGGATGCCAGCCCTCGTGTGCCACGGCGACCCGCAGGTTCAGCAGGGCGGCGCCGCAGCCGATGTGAAGGCCGCGGGTACGGGGGTCGGAGCGGGGCATGGCACGCTCGAAGTCGGCGCGCATCTCGAACGTGCGGCTGCGCCGGACGTAGCGGAAGCGCCAGGGCTGTGCGTTGTGCATCGACGGGGCGGCGGCAGCGTCGTGGACCAGGTCCGTCAGGCGCTCGTCGGACGGTTCTTGTCCGCTCACCGGAGTCTCCTCTCGCGGATCGGCGGCAGGCCAGGAGGGGGCCGGTCCTGCGGTGGCTCACTCGTCGGCAGGTGTGATGCGCCTGCCCGTGAGACTCGCGGGCCGGATCGACACCCACATCTCGCGTTCACCGCCTGCCCAGGGCGTGGTGTGGGCGCGTCGGGTGAGCCCGTGCACGGCGTCGGGCTCCGTGACGACGTGCGCCGGGCCGACTGCCAGCACACTCCAGCCCTGGCTCATGGCTTCGTCCACATGGTCCACTTCGAAGGCGACTTCCTTCCCCACGGCCGCTGCCGGCACCGAGCCGGGCGCCGTCCGGAAAACGATGGCGTCGTCGACGACCTCGTAGTTGACCGGGACCACCGCCGGGCGACCGTCGGACGTAGGGAGCGCGATGCGCCCCACACCGTGCGTGGAGAGCAGAGTGCGGCACTCCTGCGGGCTGAGATCCCTCAGCTGCGGGTGCAGGAGCGCCTGGCCTTGGCCGGGAGGCAGATCGATGCCGCCCCCGCGCAGGGCGGCGACGGTGGTGCCCAGCGCGTCGGCCAGCCTGATGAGAGTAGCCAGACTCGGGTCGGCGGGCTGATCCTCCAGGTACGCCAGGTAGTCGGGCGACATGCGGGCGCGGCGGGCCGTTTCTCCCAGGCTGAGCCCACACCTGTGGCGTTCCGCGGCCACGCGCCGACCGATGTCGCCAGGGTTGGGAGTCCCGGTCGGCGGGGCTGCCACGGAGACGGGCCCCGGCTCGACCGTGTCCGGCTGGGGAGCCCCCTGGGCAGTCCCGGGCTGCTGTGCGTGCTCGACGTGGTGGAGGTGCGCGTCGGGGCCGGGGAACAAGAGCGTCACTTCGTCCGTGTCCGACCAGCGCACGTCGTAGGGAGGTGTTCCGTCCTCGTGGTGCAGTCCGACGATCTCGCCGTCACGCCTGGTGGCGCCGGTCGCCGGGCTTTCGATGACGAGGTGGTCGCCGAGGTGAGCTCGCATGATCGCCGCCCTCTCCTCAGAATGGTGTTGTAACCAACGTGCCACGCGCGACAAGCCACCGCATGGGCCGACCGGTCCCTATCCGCAGGGTGGGCCGAGATGACTGACTGTCACGTACCGGATGGGAGCCGACATGCGCCACCGAACGGTCGCGGAACTCATGACCCGGGACGTCGTCCGGGCGCGGCGTGACACGCCGTTCAAGGAGATCGCCAGACTGCTGGCGGAGAACGACGTCACCGCCGTACCCGTCGTGGACGATCTGGACCGTCCCGCGGGTGTGGTGTCGGAAGCCGATCTACTGCGCAAGAGCGCCGACCAGGCCGACCCGTCCGGTCGCAGCCCGGTTCCACACCTCGAGGCATGGGAGCGGGCCAAGGCGGAGGGGTCCCGCGCGGAGGAGCTGATGTCGGCTCCCGCGGTGTGCGCACGTCCGGAGTGGAGCGTGGTCGAGGCCGCCCGGCTGATGAAGGTCCATCACATCAAGCGGCTGCCCGTGGTGGACGAGACGGACCGGCTGCTGGGCATCGTCAGCCGTGGTGACCTGCTGCGGATCTTCCTGCGCCGGGACGACGCCATCCGCGACGAGATCACCGAGGACGTGCTGTGGCGCACGATGGGCCTTGCTCCCTCGGAGGTGACGGCCGAGGTGCGCGACGGACGGGTCGAACTCGGTGGCTCCGTCGAGTTCAGGAGCCTGATTCCCGTCATCGAGCGGCTGTGCCGCAGCGTCGACGGCGTGGTCTCGGTCACCGGCCACATCGACTACCGGAACGACGACGCCCGCCCTTCATCCGCCGACGGCTGAGCCCCGCGGAAACGTGGTCGGGCGGAGGGCCGACGCCAGGACCGCCGGCCCTCCGGAAACAAGCGGGAACCTGCCGGCCCCCGGACGCGTCCCGGTGACTGGCCACGCAGCCGGCTCAGTGCGGTAGTCGAACTGCCCGATGCGGCGGGTATGCCTGCGTACCTTGACTTGCTTGCCGCCGTCGGTCACAAGCGCCAGCCGACGGACGGACGGGTGCTCGGCCGGGACACCCCCACGCCCTCGATGTCGCGCTCGGCGATGTCCAACAGTTGTTGGGCGAGTTCTCGCATGGCCCGGCCCGCCGCCAGTTCGTCGCCGATCTCCGGCACGTTCGTGTCCGCCGGATGACGGTGTGCGGTTCCATGGCCGGTGAGCTCCGTGGTGCCGGTGTCCAGCACCACATGTGCCTTCGTCGCTCCCTCGTCGTCCTCGAAGAGGTGGAGTCGAACCTTCCATTCCACCGTATGTGGCATCACTTTTCTCCTCACTGCGATCCGGATGCGGCCCGTCATGGGCTCGCGGGCCGTGCGTAGGGAGCCGACGTCTGTTCGTCGATGTGGCGCCGGACGCGGCGGGCGAGTGCGCTCAGGTGCTCGGAGGCCGTCGCGCGGGGCGCGACCGGGTTCCGTATCCGGCGGGCGGCCGGTGGCAGACCGGCCAGATCGGCGGCGAGTCTCTCCCGGCACGCGTCGAGCGTGGGCCTGCTGCCGGTGCGCTGCCCACCGCACATCACCGTCTCCAGCAGCGGGGTGCCGTCGCCCTGCGACTGCTCGTCGGCGAGACGGATCACGTCGGCGTATGCCGTGCGGCGGAACACCTGCTTGGGGCCGGGTGCGGTCACTTTCGCCGACGACAGCTTCATCACCGGGCGCCCGTCGTACTCCACCATCTTGTACGCGGAGTCCAGGTACGGGGCGTCGGCCGAGACCCCGACCCGGGTCCCGACGGCGTAGGTGTCGATCGGCGCTCCGGAGCGGACCAGATCGTCCACGGCGTACTCGTCGAGTCCGCCGCTGGCGATGATCCGTACCTCGGGCAGGCCGACGCTGTCGAGGATGGAGCGTGCCCGGGCCGCCAGGGCACCGAGGTCGCCGCTGTCGAGCCGTACGGCCGAGCCGGAACCGCGGGCCGCGTGGTCGACGTCTCGCAGGACGCGCGCCGCGACGCGGATGCCCTCCTCGGTGTCGTAGGTGTCCACCAGCAACGTCACGGGGCCGGGGTGGCAGCGTACGAACGCGCGGAACGCTTCTTCCTCAGTGGCGAACGCCTCCACGTAGGAGTGGGCCATCGTGCCGACGGCGGGGATGCCGAGGGCCGTGGCCGCGGCCACGTTGCTGGTTCCGGCGAAGCCGGCCATCGCACCGAGCCGGGCGGCCTGGAACCCGGCTTGCGGGCCGTGGGCGCGCCGCAGGGAGAAGTCCACGACCGGATGCCCGGCCGCCGCGAGCACACAACGCGCTGCCTTCGAGGCGATCGCCGTCTGGTGGCTGAGCTGGTTGAGCACGTACGTCTCGACCAACTGCGCCTGCGGAAGCGGCGCGGTCACCTCCAGCAGAGGCTCTCCCGCGAGCACGATCCGGCCCTCCGGTACGGCCCGCACGTCACCCGTGAATGCCAGACCGAGCAGGGGCTGAAGATCCCGCGGGGGCCGGTGCAGCGCGGAAGCGAAGGCGTCGACGTCCTCGGGGCCCACTCGGAGGCCGGACAGGTAGTCCAGGGCCGACTCCAGTCCTGCGGCGACCAGGAAGCCCCGCTCAGGAGGAAGGTCGCGGACGAAGAGGCTGAAGGTGGCAGGGCCGGTCATCCCCTCCCGCAGGTAGGACATGGCCATCGTCACCTCGTACAGATCGGTGGTCGTCGCTTCGGACATCGACGTCGCCTCCTCGTGCGCGTCCGGTCTCCGCCCGTCACCGGCGAAAGCGCGCGGACCACAGGGGCTCCACCAGATCCCACTCGGCGTCCCACTGCGCGTGCCTTCGCCGGTCCAGCACGCGGTGCATGCCCGCTCGCGCCCCGAAGAACCCGCCGACCACTCCGACCGCGGCCATGCCGCCCACGAACCAGCCGTTGGTCCTCGCGGTGAGCGTCGTCATCGGCGGGCTGGTGATGGCTCCCTGCCGGTCCAGCCACACCGGCACGGTGGCCCCCTCGGGCGTCCTCGAGTTGACGAGGGTCGTTCCCGTCCGCACCGTGCCGTTCTCGTCGGTCCAGCGGACCTGCACCTGTTGTTTCCCGTCCGTGGTGACGCCCTTGACGTTCGACGTCAGCCGGGCGGTGACCTGCTGCCGTTCCGCCGACTGGGCTTGCACGGTGCGCATCGACGATTCGTACGCTGTCAGCCCCGCGCTGAATGCTGCCACCGGTAGTCCGAGGACCAAAACGAGCATCAGGAAGCGGCGGATCCAGGTCTCGAACCTGTCGGACGGACGGAGCAGGGGGTTCGTCCCCTTGGGCGACAGTTCCCTGCGCGACGGGGATGGACCGGACGCGTACGGCGAATTCTGTGCACTCATTAGTCGGCCTCCAGCAGGTCGCTGGTCCCGTTTCCCCACCGCTTGGTATCCACCATCGGACAACTGCGGACTTTCGGTCACAGGGCCGAAGGTCCCTGCTGGGCCGACTTCCGGCCCGGTTGGGTCCGACCGTCGACGTGATCCGTCCCTGCCCCGGCTGCGGTCATATCCGGGGAACGACCGCGATCGGGCATGGCGCGTGATGCAGTAGCGCGTGGTTGGTCAGGCCCAGTTGCAAGCCCAGGTGCCCTTGTCGTCTGCGGGCGCCGACGACCAGCAGATCCGCCTCCGACGCGGCTTCCAGCAGTGCCTGGCGTGCCGGCCCCTCGATCACCCGTCGGCTCACCTGGGCGCCGTGGTATTGCTCATCCGGGGTGCGCAGGGCGTCATCGAGCACCTGCGCCGGCGACCGGCGGTGTGCTTCCAGGGCGTACCACGAGGGGGCCTGAGCTGTGGTGAGGGCACCCACCGGTGTGCTCCAGGCATGTACAGCGACCAGCCGGCAGCGCCGCACCTGAGCCTCGCGGAGGGCGAACTGCACGGCCGTGCCGCTGCCCTCGCCCTCCTCGACACCTACGGCCACGCTTCCGAACCGGGCATTCCGGTGCTCCGCCCCGCCGCGGACCACGACGACCGGGCAGTCCGCGCGTGCCGCCACGGCGAGGCTGACCGACCCCAGGAGCATCCCGGCGAGGTCTCCGAGCCCCCTGGAGCCGAGCACCAGCGCAAAGGCGTTGCGGCCCTTGTCGACCAGGGCGGAGGCCGCGTCGTCGTGCAGCACCTCGCTCGACAGCCGCACCGTGGGCGCCCCCTTGACGGCACGTTCCGAGGCGTGACCGATGACGTCGGACGCCTCGTGATCCCGCGGCGCCGCGTGCAGGAGGTGGAGTGGCACTCCGTGCCGGACCGCCTCGTCGGCGGCCCAGTCCACCGCCTCCAGGCTCGCCTCGGACCCGTCGACGCCGACCACCAGGGGAATCGTCATCGCCCCTGCCTCCTCTCCGGCCGGCCCGCCTCCGGCCCCTCCCTTGCGGTGCACATGCGCCGTGGAAGGGATTGGGGTACTCCTCGAATGAGGAACGCGCCACGCTCGGCATGTCGGCAACACCCGAACAGTCCGGCAATCGGACTCGTCAGCCGTCATGTCCAGCTTGCTATGAGACGGAGGCCGGTGCCATGCAACCAGTCCTCACCGTGGGCCTCGACGGTTCACCCGAGAGCCTTGCGGCAGCCCGCTGGGCGGCCGACGAGGCCGAGAAGCGCAAGCTCACCCTGCGCCTGTTGCACGCGTGGCCGATGCTGGCGCCGGAACCGGCCCACGTCCCCGCGGAAGTCGATCAGAACTACTGGGCGAAGCGTCTCGTCCACACCGCACAGGCGGAGCTTCAGACGCGTCATCCGGACCTGTCCATCAGCGGGAGCCTGGTCGCCGAAGACGCCGAGAACGCTCTGGTGCAAGCGGCCTCGGAATCCGAGGCGCTCGTGCTCGGTTCACGAGGGCTGGAGTCCGTCGCGAGCTACTTCCTGGGCGACGTCAGCATGCCGGTCGTGGCACGGGCCCAGCGGCCGGTGGTGCTGGTCCGTGCCGACACCGGGGAGGAGGAGCCGGTGCCGGCACCCGTGAGCCGCGTGGTCGTGGGGCTGAAGTTGCGCGATTCCTCGGAAAGTCTGCTCGACTTCGCCTTCCATACGGCTGCGGCCAGGGGCGTGCCTCTTCTGGCCGTCCACGGTCGAAGCGTGCCACTCCATGCCCGCGTGCCCTGGGGT
This sequence comes from Streptomyces sp. NPDC029041, assembly GCF_040637515.1. Taxonomy (NCBI): domain Bacteria; kingdom Bacillati; phylum Actinomycetota; class Actinomycetes; order Kitasatosporales; family Streptomycetaceae; genus Streptomyces; species Streptomyces sp. NPDC029041. Next base: position 54,156 of record NZ_JBEZWO010000001.1, read on the forward strand.
GTGGACCATGACGTCACCGAGGAGATGAAGCGGGACGCGCAGAAGCACCTGAGCATGGCGCTCCGACCCTGGCGTGAGAAGTATCCGCAGGTGGACGTGGCCGACAGCATCCGTTTGGCAAGCCCGGCCAAGGCCGTCGTACAGGCTGCCGAAGGCGCCGTGCTGCTGGTCGTCGGCCGACGCGAACACCGACCGGGTCTGGCGCCGCACCTGGGACCCGTCGCCCAGGCCGCCATCCACCATGGACGCTGCCCCGTCGCCGTCGTCCCTCATGACTGAGCCTGGCCGCAGCGAGACATCGGTTCGGTCGGTGTCGCCGGACGACGCCTCAGTGCCCCGCTCCGGTGCCCGGCACCCTGGCGAGCCGCTGGCGCGCGCGGAGGTGTGCGAGACGCACACCTCCGTCGTGTTCTTCGTCGGCGACCACGCCTACAAGCTCAAGAAGCCCGTGGATCTGGGATTTCTTGACTACACCGCGCTGGCGTCCCGCCGAGCCGCGTGCGGGCGCGAAGTCACTCTCAACCGCCGCTTCGCCCCCGACGTGTACCTGGGTCTGGGCGAGATCCGCAGCCCCGACGCGGAAGCGCCCGAACCGCTCGTGGTGATGCGCCGCATGCCCGCGGATCGCCGCCTCTCCCGGCTGGTTCGGGAAGGGGCCGCCGTCGACGACATCCTGCGGGGCCTCGCCCGGCAGGTCGCGGCCTGGCACGCGGAGGCCCCCCGCGGCCGGGACGTGGACGAACAGGGCACGCGGGATGCGCTGTCGTCCCGCTGGGAGGCCAGTTTCGAGCAGGTCCGCGCGCTGGCTACCGACGGCTTCGTGCCCGAGGGCGTTGCGGAGGTGGAGCGGCTTGTGCGCCGCTATCTCGCCGGGCGCGAGCGTTTGTTCACCTCACGTATCGAGCAGGGTCGGGTGGTCGACGGTCACGGTGACCTGCTCGCCGAGGACGTCTTCAGCCTCGACGACGGTCCTCGCGTCCTGGACTGCTTGGAGTTCGACGACCACCTGCGCTACGTCGACGGTCTCGACGACGCAGCCTTCCTCGCCATGGACCTGGAACATCTCGGCGCCCCGGAGGCCGCCGCGTACTTCCTCGCCCAGTACAGCGAGTACTCCGGCGACCCCGCACCTCCTTCCCTGTGGCACCACTACGTCGCCTACCGCGCGTTCGTCCGCGCCAAGGTCTCCCTGATCCAGGCACGCCAGGGCGCGCCGGACGCGGAGACGGCGTCACGACGGCTGGTCTCGACGGCGCTGCGCCATCTGCGCGCCTCCGCCGTGGGCCTGACGCTCGTCGGCGGGCTGCCGGGCAGCGGGAAATCCACCCTCGCCGGAGCTCTGGCCGACCGGCTGGGGGTCACTCTGCTCAGCAGCGACCGCCTCCGCAAGGAGATGGCGGGCATCCCCGCCGAGCAGCCCGCGGCCGCCGACTACGGCGAGGGCCTGTACACCCCCGAGTGGACGGCCAGGACCTACGCCACCCTGCTCGACCGCGCGTCCGCCCTGCTGTCCTCCGGCGAGTCCGTCGTGCTGGACGCCACCTGGTCCCACGCGGGACAGCGCGAAGCGGCACTGCACTTGGCCGAACGCACCAGCGCCGACCTGGTGGCCCTGCACTGCCACGTGCCGGGCGACGTGACGGCCGCCCGCCTGACCACGCGCGCCTCCGGAGTCTCCGACGCCGACCTCGACATCGCCACCGCCATGGCGGCCGGGGAACCGCCATGGCCGGAGGCGGTCGCGGTCGACACCAGCGGCCCGTTGGAGTCCGCCGTCGCCCGGGCGCTGACAGCTGTACGCCCGTGGGGCGCCGGCCAGGCCCCGGTCTTCCGCCGCCCCTATATGGAGCCGGACTGAATGGGCGGGTGGACCCTCGTAGATCCGGGACCGGGTGCCGGGCGCTACCAGAATGTCGCGGCGGGATGTTGCGCCGCCGACCCGGCCGGACTGACGGGCCGGTTCTCGCTGATCGGCGCAGCGGCAGCTCCATCCATGCGGTCATGCAACACCAGCCGACGATGAGACGACGGAACCCGCCGTGCCGGCGGTCAGACGGGCCGATGATTGCAGTTGCCCGCACATCCCTCGGGAGTGACCGTGGAGTGGGGGAGCGAGGGAGTGAGTATCGTGCGAGCGCTCGTCTACCACGGCCCCGGACAGATCTCCTGGGACCCCGTCCCGGACCCCGCGATCGAGGAGCCGACCGACGCGATCGTGCGCGTCGACGCCGCCACCGTCTGTGGCAGTGACCTGCGCATCCTGCGGGGCGATCTCCCCGAGGTGAAGCCCGGGACGGTCCTCGGGCACGAGGCCGTCGGTGAGGTTCTGGAGGTCGGGCGCGACGTCCACCACGTACGTCCCGGGGACCAGGTGATCGTGTCGGCCGTCTCGGCCTGCGGCCGCTGCCGGGAATGCCATGACACCAAGCTCGGGCAGTGCAGCGGGGGCGGCGGATGGATTCTCGGCAATCTGATCAACGGGACCCAGGCCGAGCTGGTGCGGATTCCCTTCGCCGACCACTCCACCCACCGGCGGCCGTGGAAGGTCCCACTCAAGGAAGCGGTCCTGCTCTCCGAACTCCTCCCCACGGCCTACGAGGTCGGGGTACGGAACGGCCACGTGAGCCCGGGCGACACCGTGGTCGTGGTCGGGGCGGGTCCCGTCGGTCTCGCCTCGGTGGTCATCGCGCGACTGTACTCGCCCCGGCGGATCATCGTGGTGGACCTGTCCGCCGCGCGGCTCGAAGCCGCCGCCGGTGTGGGGGCCGATGCCGCCGAAGTGCCCGGCAAGATGATCGCCGAGCTGTCCGAGGGGCCGGGTGCCGACGTGGTCATCGAGGCATCGGGCGAACCGGACGGCTTCGTTCTGGCCACCCGCGCCGTCCGTACCGGAGGGCACATCGCCAACATCGGGGTGCACGGCAAGCCGGTGACGCTGCATCTCGAGTCCCTGTGGCGCAAGAACCTGACCATCAGCACCGGGCAGGTGGACACGTCCTCCACACGGTGGCTGCTGGAGCTGGTGAGGTACGGAGACCTGCCCATCTCCGGACTGGTCACCCACACCCTCCCCCTCGACCGGATGGAGGATGCCTACGAGGCGTTCGCCGGCGGCATCACCACGGGCGCTCTCAAGGTCGTACTGCACCGCGAGTGACAGACCGGCCGGCAGGGGCCGAACGGTCCCCAGGTCGGGGCCGTCCGGCTCTACAGCCCGCCGGTGATGAGTGGTGCCATGGAATTGAGCCGAGGGCCACAGGAGGCACGGAGAAGCGGACCAGAGCCGCGCACCGTGTGATTCGGGCCCGCAAGAAGCGGGCGGCCCCCGGCTCCCATGACGTCGGCCTCAGGTCGGCGCCCGCCCTTTCGGACCGTGCCCTTCCGCCGAAGTGCGGCGCGGTCCGGGCTCCGCGACTCTGGAAAGCGGGGGCAGTGCCGGGAGGAGCACCGATGCACTGGGAAACCATTCACAAGGACGCCCCACCGGTCGTCCCGCCCCGTCTCGCCGACTACGACCAGGCCCGCTCGGCCTTCAGCTGGTCGCAGGCGCGCACCAACCTGGACGGGCTTCCCGGGGGCGGCCTCAACATGGCCCACGAGGCGGTCGAGCGACACGCGGCGTCCGATCACGGGGACAAGGCCGCGCTCCGCTGCATCGCCCGGGACGACTCAGTCTCCAGCGTCACCTACGTGGAACTGGCCCACCGTACCGCCCGTTTCGCGAACGTCCTGCGCTCCCTCGGCGTCGGCCACGGAGACCGGGTGTTCACGCTGCTGGGCCGCTGCCCCGAGCTGTACACCACGGTGCTGGGCACGCTGCAGAACACCAGTGTGCTGTGCCCGCTCTTCTCCGCCTTCGGTCCCGACCCGGTCGAGCAGCGGCTGCGGTTGGGCGACGCGCAAGTCCTGGTGACCACTGCGGCCCTCTACCGGCGCAAGGTCGCCGAGCGCCGCGCATCGGTTCCCGGACTGAAGCACATCCTGATCGTCGGGCCCGGCGCGGAGGACCTGCCCGGCACAGCATCCTTCGACGACCTGATGTCCGCCGCCCCGGACACCTTCACCACCCCGCCGACGTCCCCCGAGGACATGGCGCTGCTGCACTTCACCAGCGGAACCACCGGCACCCCCAAAGGCGCGGTCCACGTCCACGAGGCGGTGATCGCCCACTACGCCACGGCCGCGCACGCGCTCGACCTGCACCCCGAAGACATGTATTGGTGCACCGCCGACCCGGGCTGGGTCACCGGCATGTCGTACGGCATCATCGCCCCGCTCGTCCACGGCGTGACGGTCGTCGTCGACGAGGGCGACTACGACGCCCGGCGCTGGTACCGGATCCTCGGCGAACAACGGGTCACCGTCTGGTACACCGCCCCTACGGCTCTGCGCATGCTCATGCGCGCAACTCCGCGACAGGGCCCGTACGACCTGCCCCGCTCCTACGACCTGTCTGCCCTGCGCTTCATCGCGTCCGTCGGCGAGCCCCTCAACCCGGAGGCCGTCGTGTGGGGCCGGGACGTGCTGGGTCTGCCGGTGCACGACAACTGGTGGCAGACGGAGACCGGCTGCATCATGATCGCGAATTTCGCGGCCTGCGAGATCCGTCCCGGTTCGATGGGACGGCCGCTGCCCGGCGTCGAGGCGACCGTGCTGAAGCAGGGCGAGGACGGCCGGGCGCTGGTCGCCGACGGCAGGGTCACCGAGGTAGAAGCCCCCGGCGTCGAAGGCGAGTTGGCGCTGAGGCCGGGCTGGCCGTCGATGTTCCGCGGCTATCTGCACGACAAGGAGCGTTACGACGCCTCGTTCGCGGACGGCTGGTACCTGACCGGGGATCTGGTGCGGCGGGACGCGGACGGCTGGTACTGGTTCGTGGGGCGCGCCGACGACGTCATCAAGTCGGCGGGGCATCTGATCGGCCCGTTCGAGGTGGAGAGCGCGCTGATGGAGCACCCGTCGGTGGCCGAGGCCGGCGTGATCGGGCGGCCGGACCCGGTCGCCGGGAACGTCGTCAAGGCGTTCGTGTCGCTGCGGCCGGATGTCGAGCCGACCGCGGATCTGGAGCGGGAGCTGCTGGCGTTCGGCCGCCGCAAGCTGGGTCCCGCCGTCGCTCCCAGGGAGATCGCGTTCGACCAGAACCTGCCCAAGACCCGCAGCGGGAAGGTGATGCGCCGTCTGCTGCGCGCCCGTGAACTGGGCCTGCCTACGGGCGACTTGTCAACCTTGGAGGGATCCACATGAGCGTGGCCCGCCCCGCCCGTACGCGCAAGGACCCGGCGCGCCCGAAGGCCGGTAAGAAGGCCGCGCCGACCAAGTCGGCCCAGCGGAACGCGAGCACCGGGCCTCCGGCCGGCCGAACGGGCCCAGAACACCGGACGGATCTGCTGGAGGCGATGCTGCGCATCCGGCGCTTCGAGGAGCGGTGCGTCGAGCTGTACAGCGCCGCGAAGATCCGCGGCTTCGTCCACCTCTACATCGGCGAGGAGGCCGTGGCCGTCGGCGTCAACGAGGCACTGACGCCCGAGGACGCGGTCGTCTCCACGTACCGCGAACACGGCCACGCCCTGGCCCGTGGAATCACGGCCGAGGCCGTCATGGCCGAGATGTACGGCAGGACGACGGGATGCAGCGGCGGCCGCGGCGGATCCATGCACCTGTTCGACGCGAGCCGCCGCTTCTACGGCGGCAACGCCATCGTCGCCGGCGGACTCCCCCTGGCCGCCGGCCTCGCGCTCGCCGACCGCATGCGCGGACGGGCCAATGTCACCTGCTGCTTCTTCGGCGACGGAGCCTTCGCCGAGGGCGAGTTCCACGAGACCGCGAACCTGGCGGCCCTGTGGAAGCTGCCTCTGCTGCTCGTCTGCGAGAACAACCTCTATGCCATGGGCACGGCCCTGGAGCGGCATGAGGCACAGACCGACCTGGCCATGCGCGCCGCCTCCTACGGCATGGTCGCCTGGGCCGTGGACGGCATGGACGCCGAAGCCGTCGAGCAGGCCGCCCGACGGGCTGTCGAGGGCATTCGGGCCGGCACCGGACCGCACTTCCTGGAACTGCGCACGTACCGCTTCCGCGCCCACTCGATGTACGACCCTGACCGGTATCGCCACAAGGGGGAGATCGAGCAGTGGAAGTCCCGGGACCCGGTGAGCCTGCTCATGGACCGCATGCGTGAGAACTCCGAGCTGGGCGACAAGGAGCTCGCCCGCATCGAGCAGCGGATCGCCGACGAGATCGACCACGCCGTCGAAACGGCCGAGCAGGCACCCGAGGAGCCGGTCGGGCACCTGCTCCGCCACGTCACCAGTTCCTCTGCGGAGGCGGGGAGTTGACCATGGGCGGCGACACGACGCAGGACGTGAAGACGACCTACCGCGAGGCGATGCGCGAGGCGCTCCGGGAGGCCCTGAGCTCCGACGACCGCGTCTTCCTCATGGGCGAGGACGTCGGCCGGTACGGCGGATGCTTCGGCGTCAGCCTCGGCCTGCTGGAGGAGTTCGGCCCCGAACGCGTCCGCGACACCCCCCTGTCGGAGTCCGCGTTCGTGGGCGCCGGCATCGGCGCCGCCCTGGCCGGGCTGCGGCCCATCGTCGAGATCATGACCGTCAACTTCAGCCTGCTCGCCCTCGACCAGATCCTCAACAACGCCGCCACCCTGCTGCACATGTCGGGCGGGCAGTTGCCCGTGCCGCTGGTCATCCGCATGACCACGGGCGCCGGACGGCAGCTCGGCGCCCAGCACTCCCACAGCCTGGAAGGCTGGTACGCGCACATCCCCGGCATCCGCGTCCTCACACCCGCCACCCTGGAGGACGCACGCCACATGCTTGCAGCGGCGCTCGCCGACCCCGATCCCGTACTGATCTTCGAGCACGGCAGCCTCTACAACGTCTCCGGCGAACTCCTGCCGTCGACCGAACCCGTGGACCTGGACCACGCCGCGATCCGCCGACCCGGCGCCGACGTCTCCCTGATCACGTACGGCGGTTCGCTGCCCAAGGCCCTCGCGGCGGCGGACGAACTGGCAGCCGAGGGCATCAGCGCCGAGGTGATCGACCTGCGCACGCTCCGTCCCCTGGACGACGCGGCCATCACCGCTTCCGTGGCCCGTACTCACCGTGCCGTGGTCGTCGACGAGGCATGGCGCACGGGAAGCCTCGCCGCCGAGGTGTCCGCACGCATCACCGAAGGGTCGTTCTACGACCTGGACGCTCCCGTCGAGCGGGTGTGCAGCGCGGAGGTGCCCATGCCGTACGCCCGGCAACTGGAGGAGGCCGCTCTGCCGCAGACCGCCGACATCGTCGCGGCCACGCACCGGGCGGTGGACTGATCATGTCCGAGTTCACCATGCCGTCCCTCGGCGCGGACATGGATGAGGGCATGCTCCTGGAATGGCTGGTAGGGCCCGGTGACACCGTGCACAAGGGTGATCCGGTCGCGGTCGTCGAAACCGCGAAGTCGACCATCGAGGTGGAGTGCTTCGAAACCGGGACCATGACGGAGCTGCTCGTGGAGCCCGGTACGACGGTGCCGGTGGGGACGCCCCTCGCGCTCATCGGACCGAAGGGGGAGAAACCCGGGAAGCCGGAGGCACCCGAGAAACCGGCGAAGCCCCGGAAGTCCGCGAGCCCGGGGAAAGCCGAGGAGGCCAAGGAGCGGCGACCGGTCCGTCACACACAGAGAAGGCGCCCGACCCTCGAGCGCCCCTCCCCACCACCCGAACCCACCCCGGTTCCAGTAACGTCCGCCGTTCGCCCGAGCGGCCACATCGAGGCGGGTCCCCTGGTCCGGCACCTCGCGGAGCACAGCGGCGTCGACCTGGAGACACTGCACGGCTCCGGACCAGGAGGACGCGTCACCCGGACCGACGTCGAGCATGCGGCCGCCACCCGAGCCGGCACCAAGGCACCGCGGGTGCGGGCCACTCCCCTCGCCCGGCGCCTCGCCGCCGAACTGGGCGTGGATCTGGCCACGGTGACGGGGACGGGCAGGGAGTCGGCCGTCCGTGCGGCGGACGTACGTCATACAGCCCCCGGCCCTTCGGCCCCGCCCCCGCCCGCAGGCGCCGGGCCCCACCGTCCTTCCGCTGTACGCCCTGCTGTGGCTCGTCCTTCTGTGGCACGCCCGTCTGAAAACCGGACGGTGGCCATGCGGCAGGCGATCGCCGGCCTCATGGCCCGCGCCAACCGGGACATCCCCCACTACTACCTCTCCACCACTGTGGACATGGCCGCAGCGATGGATTGGCTGCTTGAGCACAACCGACGCAGCCCGGTCGGTGAACGGCTGCTGCCCGCGGCCCTGTTGCTCAAGGCCGCGGCCTTGGCGGCCACTGAGGTCCCGGAGTTCAACGGCTTCTGGACCGACGACCATTTCACGGCGGGCGAGGGCGTGCACCTCGGCGTGGCCGTGTCCCTGCGCGGCGGCGGGCTCGTCGCCCCCGCGCTGCACCACGCCGACGCCCTGGCGCTCCCGCAGCTGATGAGCGCTCTGAAGGACCTCGTCACCCGGGCCCGTACCGGCAGGCTGCGCGCTTCCGAGGTGTCCGACGCCACCATCACGGTCACCAACCTCGGCGATCAGGGCGTGGAGACCGTCTTCGGTGTGATCTACCCGCCGCAGGTGGCCCTGGTCGGCTTCGGTCGGGTGGTCGACCGGCCGTGCGCCGTCGACGGCTTGCTGGGTGTGCGCCCCGTGGTCACGGTGACCCTCTCGGCCGACCACCGGGCGACAGACGGGGCCGTCGGCGCCCGCTACCTCACGGCGGTGACCCGCCTCCTGCAGAACCCGGAGCAACTATGAACATGAACCGGACCGATGCACTGGACATGGTCAGGGAATCGATCTCCACCGTCATCCCCGACGCCGACGTCACCGTTCTCGGGCCTGATGATGCATTCCGCGACGTGCTGGAGATGGACTCGCTGGACTTCCTGAGTTTCGTGGAGGTCCTCAGCGAACGGTCCGGCGTCCGCATCGACGACGAGGACACGACCCGGCTCACCACACTCGCCGGCAGCGCCGACTTCCTCGTCGCCCGCACGCAGTAGCGGTCCACGCGCAGTGACACGCGTCCCGTGAGCGACTACGGCTCAGACCGCCTCTATGTCGTCGACGACTTCCACCACGTCATCGATGTCCCTCACCGACGCGAGCAGTTCGGGGACAAGATCTTTGTCCAGTCTCCCCGCCATGGTCACCACGCCGTTCTCCACGGTCACCTCGACAGCGCGTGGATCCAGCAGATGCCGACCGACCAGGGAATCGACCTCGGTCCGGATCTCGGCGTCGTCACGGATCAGGGCCAGCAGCAGCTCGCGCCGGCTCACCACACCGACCAGCCGACCGCGGTGATCGGTCACGGGGAGCCGCTTCAACCGCGCGTGGGCGGCGGTCCACGCGGCGTCCGCCACACGCTCCGCCGGGTGGACGGTGACCGGCGGGAAGGTCATCAACGTGGCCGCCGTCTCGCCGTGGCTCTTCTCGTACAAGCGGTGCTGCCGCAGCCTGCCGACAGGCCCGTGCCGATGTGGTTCCGCCATGACGGCAGCCTTCGCAAGCAGATCGGACTCCGAGACGACACCGATCACGTGGTCTTCCGCGTCGACCACAGGAACAGCGCTCACCTGCTCGCGGGCGAGTGTGTGCGCCACGTCCAGGAACGCCAGGTCGCCCTGGACGGAAGCCGCCGGCACCTGCATGACGTCCCGCACACGGAGGGTCCCCGGTTCCCGGGCGGACGACTCGGGTGCGGCAGCGACGGGCGTCTCCGGCCTCTCCTCGCCGGGCCCGGGCTCCTCGGCGCCTCTCGCCGTCGCGGCGGCGGCGACTGCCGCGAGGTAGCGGCGCAGCGCGTCCTGGCGCGGTTCCTCCCGAGGTGTCCAAGAGCGGCCCGGCGCGCTACCGCGGGCTTCTTTCTCCGTGGAGCGGTGCTCGAAGTCGCTCACGGCCGCCTCCCGTGGATGCCGTCCGCCTGTGCGGTCAGTCTCGCATCGTTCGGCCGGCGCGGCCTCCGGGCCGAACCGCCACTCCAGTGGGACAGGTGGCCCGGCGCGGCGCGACACACCAGCGCCTGGCACGGAGACTGGAAGCGGGGCCTGGTCCCTCCGAAGGAGAGTTCGTGACGGGTTTCCGGGACTTTCTGACGCGGTTCCGGCCGGCGGCATCGCCCGGCCGGGCCGCGCCAGGTGGTGTCCCCTCGGACCGTTCCGCCGAGCTTCGTGCGGAACTCTCACCGCCCCTGGCCCTGCTCGAACAGGTTGAGGCGGAAGCCCGTGCCCTGCGAGGACGGGCCGACACGGCCGCCGCGTCACGCCTGCGGGAAGCACAGCGGCAGGCCGAGCAGATCGTGGCCGAGGCGCGTCAGGAGGCCGACCGGGTACGGGCGGGCACTGCCGAGGAGGTACTGAGGGCCGCCGAGGCCGAGGCGGCGGCACTGCTCGCCGAAGCAGCACGCGAGGCCGCCGCCGTACGCGACCGTGCCAGGAGCCGGATGGCCGGGCTCGCCGACGGAGTGGTGGCACTGGTCAGGGAGGACGTCGCGGCGGAGCAGCCGACTCCCCCGTCAGCCGAGGGGCATCGGTCGCCCGGCCAGTGGACGCCCCGGGAGGGTGGTCCATGATGAGCGCTGGTTGGGTGGCCGGTGTGACCCGGGCACGCGCCCTGCGGACCAGATGCCTCGGGGCCGAGGGCATCGGGGAGGTGGCCGCGTCCCCCACCCTCGATGATGCACTGCGCTACCTGGCGGCCACCCCCTATCGGCACGACGTAACCCCCGGCGCCACGTCGGCCGAAGGCCAGCGGGCGGTCTCGGCGACACTGCTGTGGCATCTGCGGGTCCTCGCCGGCTGGCAACCGGCGACCGGTGCTGACGCCATCCGGGCACTCGCAGCGGGATTCGAGATCTCCAACACCGAACACCATCTGAGGGCTCTGGCGGCCGACCCTCGAGCGTTGAGCCCACGCCCCCACGTCCCGCCCTACCGCCTGGGCGCGCTGGCGATCGCCTGGACGCGGCTCGCCCGCACCCGTACGCCGTCGGAGCTGCGCAACGCTCTCGCGGCCTCCGTCTGGGGCGACCCCGGGGGCGACTCCTCGGCAGCGGTCGCCACCGGTATGCGGGTCTCCGCCGCCCTACGGCTCGCCACCACCGTTCCCGACGCGGCGCGCTGGGCGGCGGCCCGGCTCGCCCTGCTGTTCGGCCGCGAGGTGTTCGTCGTCGGCCGGCGGATGCCGGACGTCTCCACCCGCCGGGCGGCCCGTTTGCTCGGCCCGCGGGCGGTGAGCGCCGGATCGTACGCCGACTTCCGGCAGGCGCTGCCGGCCACCGCGAGATGGCTGCTGGAGGACGTCGACGAGCCGGCGGACCTGTGGCGGGCCGAGGCAGGGTGGTGGAAGGCGGTCGAGCGGGACGGCCGGGAACTGCTGCGCCGGTCCCACTTCGGGCCCCGGCCGGTGGTGGGGACCGTGGCCGTGCTGTCCGCCGACGCCTGGCGGACCCGTGGCGCGCTGGAACTGGCAGGCCGGGGCGGCGGCCCCGGGGACTGGCCGGCGGAGGTGCTCGATGCTCCGGGCTGAGACCGCGGTCCCCGTTCGTATGCGCAGGGTGGCCATCGTGGCCCCCGAGGAGGCGCTGCGGGAGAGCCTCGTGCGGATCGCTGAGGCGGGCTGCGTCGAGATAGATCTGGCCGGCGATGGTGGGCCGGACATCCGTGGACCGGCGGCGGCGCGCCTGACGCGGCTGCGCGCCGAGCCGGCCCGTCCCGCTCTCGGGGCGGCGCCCCCCGACCTGGACGCCTTGGAGCGCGAGGGCCGCACGGACCTGCTGGCGGGAGAGGCGCAGTTGGAGGAACGGCTCGGCAGCGCGGTCCGGCACGGAGCGGTCGCGGCACTGGCCGGCTGGTGCCCCGAGACGGACGTGGGCGCCACGGCGGCGCGCATCGCCGGTGCCGGGGGTGCGCTGGTGCCGCTGCGAGCCCCGCGTGGCGTCGACCCGCCGACGTTGCTGACCGGAGCGGGCGAGGTGCCTCCGGGCTCCGCGGCGACCGTGCGGCGCTCCTTCACACCCCTGGTCACGACGTACGGAACCGTGCCCTACGCCGACCTCGACCCGACGATGGCGGCCGGGATCGTCTACGTCATGATGTTCGGCCTGATGTTCGGCGACGCCGGTCACGGGCTGCTGCTGGTCGCCATCGCGCTCCTGCTTCGGGCGGGACGGCCACACCGGGTTGCGGCGCTGCGTCCGCTGTGGCCCTTCGTCGCCGGGGCCGGGCTGGCCGCCACTCTGGCCGGGGTGGCGTACGGCGAGTTCTTCGGCCCGACCGGGGTGCTGCCGGTGCTGTGGCTGGAGCCGCTGGAGGAGCCCATGCGGCTGCTGGCCGTCGCCGTCGGGCTCGGCGCGGTGCTGCTCGCCGTCGCCTACGCCGCGGGAATCGCCAACCGGTGGCGGGAGGGCGGACCGGCGGCGGCCCTGTACGCGACGACCGGGATCGCCGGGGCGGCGCTCTATCTCGGTCTCGCCATCATCGCCGGGTCTGTCTGGCTCGGCCAGGCGCTGTACGGCGTCGTGGGGGCCGTGATCGCGGCGGTCGGCCTGGCGCTGGCCGGGGCAGGGCTTTTCGCGACCACGGCGGGCGGTCCGGGCGGCGCCGTGCAGACCGGCATTCAGTTGTTCGACGCGGTGGTCCGGATCGGCTCCAACGTCGTGTCCTTCGCACGACTCGCGGCCTTCGGCCTGACGCATGCGGCGCTCGGCGCGATCGTCTGGGACGGTACGACGGCTCTGGCGGGCCGGGGCCCGGTGGGCATCGTCGCGGCGGTTCTCGTCTTCCTGCTCGGCAATGCCCTGGCCTTCTGCCTGGAGGCGCTGGTGGCGGGTGTCCAGGCGCTGCGGCTGGAGTTCTACGAACTGTTCTCCCGGCTCTTCGAGAGCCAGGGCCGCCCCTTCAAACCCTGGCATTTGCCGGTGGAGCACGCCCCGGGTTCAGCCGCTGCCGCCGGGCCGCCCGCAGCGGCGCAGGCCGTCCGGCAAGACCCGGCGAGGGAGGAGTGATCGTGATCACCTGGTTCCTGGCCCTGCCCGTCATCCTCGCGGGATTCGTCGCCGTACGCCTTGTGCTGCGACGCTCGGGGCGCACGGCCCTGTGGTGGATGGTCGCCGCCGACGCCGTGCTCCTGGTGGCCGCCACCGTGGTGCTGACCCTGGCGCTCAGCGGCGGATCCGCGCAGGCCGCGACCACGGCCGCACAGGACTCGGGCTCCGGATCCGCCGCCCTGATCGGCGCCGCGATCGCGGTGGCCGGGGCGACGATCGGGGCGGGCATCGCCGTCGCCTACACCGGTGCGGCGGCCCTCGCGGCACTCAGCGAGCGGCCCGAACTCTTCGGCCGGGCGATGGTCATCGTCGGCCTGGCCGAGGGCATCGCCATCTACGGGCTGGTCGTCGCGGTCATCCTCATCGGGAAGGCATGATCATGGGACGCGTCGCCGCCATCGGAGAGCGGACCCGTGTGGCCGGTCTGGCCCTTGCCGGAGCAGCCGTCCTCGTCGCGGAGGACGCCGAAACCGTGCGCCGGGTCTGGCGCGACCTGCCGGACGGCATCGACCTGGTGATCCTCACCCCTGCCGCGGCCCAAGCGCTGGAGTCGCACCCAGCGGCGCCGGGAGGCCACCGCCCGCTGACCGCCGTGATGCCGCCATGACGACTCCGGCCCCCGACCAGACGACGGACGCGCTCCACCCGGTCCGGGCGGAGCTGCTGCGGGCCGCTCAGGCCGACGCGGAAGCACTCCTGGCCCGCACCGAGCAAGAGGTCGCCGCCGTGCTCGACCAGGCCCGCGCCGAAGCCGGGGGAATCCTCGACGAGGCCCGGCGCCAGGGCGAGGCCGACGGCGCGGACACCGCCCGCGACCTCCTCGTCAGGGCCCGGCGCGAGGCCAGGTCACGCACCCTCGCCGCCCGCCGGGAGGCGTACGACGAACTGCGCCGCGAGGCCGCCGAACGGGCCGGAAACCTAAGCCGGGCCAACGGCTACGCGTCCCTGCGCGAACGGCTGGAACACCGGGCCCGTGTCCTCCTCGGTCCCGCCGCCGAGGTGAGCGAGCACGCCGACGGGGGCGTGGTGGCCCGGGCGCCGGGAAGGCGGGTCGACCTCTCGCTGACCGCGCTGGCCGACCGCGCACTGGAGCGCATGGGAGCGGAGGTGCGGAGCCTGTGGGAGCCGTGACGGAAGCCGCTGAGACACGCCGACGGCCGACTGACCGGCAGCCGGCCTCCCGGATCCTGCGCGTCACCGGACCGCTGGTCGAGATGGAGTACACGAGCGGCATCGCGATGTACGACCTGGTCTCGCTCGGCCTCGCCGGGCTGCCCGGCGAGGTCGTGGCCATCAGCGGTGACGTGGTCACCGTCCAGGCGTACGAGTACACCGGCGGCCTCGCCCCGGGGCAGACAGCGCTGCCGCAGGGGCGTCCGTTGTCGGTGTGGCTCGGTCCGGAGCTGCTCGGCGGGATTTTCGACGGCTTGCTGCGCCCTCTTTCCGGTGCGGGCGACTGGCTGTTGCCCGGCTCGCGGCGGGCAGCGGCCGAAACACGCACATGGTCCTTCTCTCCAATGGTGGCGCGGGGCGAGCACGTGGCCGAGGGGCAGGCGATCGGGACGATCCGCGGCGCGGGGCCGGTGCCGATGAAGGTCCTCGCGCCACCCGGCTGCCGGGGAACGGTCACGGAGGTCAGCGTCGCGACGGAGCGTGCGCGCGACGCGGTGGTGGCCGTGGTGGGCGACACCGCGGTAACGGTCGGCGCTCTGTGGCCGGTGCGCCGGCCGCGCCCGGTACGCGAGCGGGTCGACAGCCACGAGGCCCTGAGCACCGGCCAGCGGGTGATCGACCTGCTCTTCCCCGTGGCCCGGGGCAGTACGGCGGCAGTGCCCGGTGGCTTCGGCACCGGCAAGACCGTCCTGCTGCAGCAGATCGCCAAGTGGTGCGACGCGGACGTCATCGTCTACGTCGGCTGCGGTGAGCGCGGCAACGAGATGGCCGATGTCATCACGGAGCTTTCGGAGCTCCAGGACCCGCGCACGGGCGGACGCCTCGCGGACCGCACAGTGACGATCGCCAACACCTCCAACATGCCGATGATGGCCCGTGAGGCGAGCGTCTACACGGGGGTGACGGTCGCGGAGTACTTCCGGGACATGGCCCTCGACGTGGTGGTCATCGCCGACTCGACCTCCCGGTGGGCCGAGGCGCTGCGCGAGTTCGCCTCCCGTACCGGCGCGCTGCCCGCCGAGGAGGGTTACCCGGCCGGGCTGGCCTCCGCCGTCGCGGCCTTCTACGAGCGTGCCGCCGCAGTGACCACCCTCGGCGGGGACCGCGGCTCGGTGACCGTGATCGGCGCGGTGTCGCCGCCGGGCGGGGACATGACGGAACCGGTGACCGCGCACACCGAACGCTTCGTCCGCTGCCTGTGGACCCTCGACCGCGACCTCGCCTACGCCCGCCATTACCCGGCGGTGTCCTGGGCCGGGTCCTTCTCTCGCGACGTCCCGGTGCTGGCCGCCGGACACAGGTTGGCCGGCGATCCGGCGTGGGCCCGGCACCGCGAACGGGTGGGGGCGGTGCTGGCGGAGGCCGACCGGCTGGCCGATCTGGTGGACCTGATCGGCATCGCCGCCCTGCCCGCGCGGGAGCGCATCAGCGTGCTGGCGGGGAGGCTGGTCCGCGAGGGTGTGCTGCAGCAGAGCGCGCTGTCGGAGCGGGACGCATACTGCGGGCCGGAGAAGACGGCCGCGCTGGCCGACGCCGTCCTGGCGGTCGCCGGCCGCTGCCACGAGCTGGTGGACTCCGGTGTCCCGGCGGCCTCGGTCGAGGAGCTCGACTTCGGTCCGCTGCTGCGCGCCAGGGAGGACACCGGCCCCCACGACAGCGCCGGTGTGCTGGTTCGCCGGGACGCCATGCTCTCCAGGCTGGACGAGGTGCGGTCATGAGTCTGCCCGGTGGGATCGAGTACACGACAGTGCGCGAGCTCAGGGGGCCGATCGTGATCGTCGAGGGCGTCTCGGGGGTCGGCTGGGACGAGTACGTACGCGTCACCCTCGCCTCCGGCGAACGGCGCCACGGCGTCGTCCTGGACGCCGACCGCGACCTGGCGGTCCTGCAGGTGCTGGAGGGCACCGCGGGCATGGATCCGGAGGGTGTCCGGGCAGCCTTCTCTGGCAGCCCCCTGCGCGTACCGGTCGGCACGGACTGGCTGGGCCGCGTCTGCAACGGCCGGGGAGCGCCCCTGGACGGCGGCCCGCCCGTTCTCAGCGCCCACGACGCCGATGTGGGCGGCGCCCCCATCAACCCGGTGCGGCGCGAGCCGCCGTCCGAGCCGGTGCTCACCGGAGTCGGGGCCGTCGACGCACTGACCACGCTGGTACGCGGGCAGAAGCTGCCGGTGTTCTCCGTGGCCGGGCTGCCGCATCTGGAACTGGCCGCCCAGATCGCCGCACAGGCCACCGCCGGCGGTGAGGCGTTCAGCGTCGTCTTCGCGGGAATGGGTCTCACCCACGCCGACACCTCCTTCGTTCGCGCCGCCCTGGAAGAACGGTCCGCCGCCGGAGAACTGGTCCTGCTGCTCAACACCGCCGACGACCCGGTGATCGAACGGATCCTCACCCCGCGGATCGCGCTCACCGTCGCCGAACACCTCGCCTTCACCGAGGGACGGCACGTCCTCGTCGTGATGACCGACATGACGACGTACGCCGAGGCCCTGCGCGAGGTCTCCGCCGCCCGGGGGGAGATCCCCGCCCGCCGCGCCTACCCCGGTTACCTCTACAGCGACCTGGCCTCCCTGTACGAACGCTGCGGACGGGTCAGGGGCCGTCCCGGCTCGGTCACCGTGCTGCCGGTGCTCACCATGCCCGCGGGCGACATCACCCACCCCGTGCCGGACCTGACCGGCTACATCACCGAGGGCCAGATCGTGCTCTCGCCCGAGACGCAGGCGCGCGGCGTGTACCCGCCGCTGGACGCCCTGTCCTCTCTCTCCCGGCTGATGCGCAAGGGTGCGGGCCCGGGCCGCACCCGAGACGACCACCTCGACGTCGCGGCCCAGTTGCTGGCCGCCCTGGCCCGGGCCCGGCAGGTTCGCGACCTCGCGGACCTGGTCGGTCAGGCGGCCCTGAGCTCCACCGACCGCAGGTACCTGGCCTTCGAGGAAGCGTTCCTGCGGGACTTCGCCGACCAGCGCAGCGACGAACCGCGTGACCTCGCCACCTCGCTGGAACGCGGCTGGCGGGCGCTGCTCACCCTGCCCCGCAGCCAGCTCTCCATGCTCCCCGCCCGCCTCCTCGATGCCCATGGCGCGAAGGACGCCCCGGACACGGAGGCCTCCCTGTGACCGGCACCCGCCGTACGCCGCCCGGTCGTGCGGGACGACTGCGGCTGCGGCACAGCCTCGACGTCGCCGAGCGCGGAGCCGATCTGCTGGAGCAGAAGCTCCGCATCCTCCGCTCCGAGCACCAGCGGCTGCTACGCGCGGAGGAGGCAGCCACCCACGCCTGGCGGGATCTGCTGGCCGAGGCCGAGAGCTGGCTGCTGCGGGGACTGCTCCTGGGCGGGGAACAGTCCCTGGATTCGGCCGCCGCGGGCATCGGCCCCACCGATGTCACGGTTCAGTGGACCACCTCCATGGGGGTACGCCATCCGGCGTCGGTTGCCGTGTCCGTACCTGCCCGTTCGCCGACCACCGCCGCTCCCACCAACACGGCCCTCGTGCACTCCGAGGCGGCCTACGGCCGTGCTGTGCGTGCCGCCGCCGAGTACGCGGCCGCACACGCCGCCGCAGAACTCGTGGGCGCGGAGGTCGTCAGCACCCGGCACCGGGCCCGTGCCCTGCGACGCCACTGGATCCCCCGGTTGCGAGAGGCACTCGACCGGGCCGATCTGGCCTTGGAACAGGCCGAACACGAGGACAGCGTCCGGCGGCGATGGGCGGCCGGACGGTGACCGCTCCACGCCCGACTGCTCCGCTCGGTCCCCGAGGCGGTGGGGCCCGGCCCGGGTGAACCTGAAGGTGAGAGGTATCGGTGTTGTCTGAAGGAGGCATGGTGAGTGGTCTCGTGGTCGTGGGCGTGGATGGTTCGGCGTCGAGTCTCGCCGCGGTGGAGGTGGCAGCACGGGAGGCTCGGTTGCGGGGTGCCGGGCTGCGGGTGGTGCATGCGTTCGTCTGGCCCGCAATGCACGTGCCCTTGGAGCCGTCGCCGCTGGGGCCGTCGGAGGGCGGGCTGCGGAACATGGTCGATCGCCTGGTGACAGAGGCGGTCGAGCGAGCACGGGCGGTGGCGCCGGACGTCGATACCAGTCACGTCGTGGTCACCGCTGAGCCGTTGACGGTTCTGGAGGCGCAGTCGCGTGCCGCCGAATTGGTGGTGGTCGGGTCCCGGGGCATGGGCGGGTTCGTCGGACTGCTGGTGGGCTCGACGGCGGTACATCTGGCGGCCCACGGCTCGTGTCCGGTCCTGGTGGTACGCGAGCGGCCGCACCCCGACGGTCCGATCGTGCTGGGCGTCGACGGCTCGGCCGCGGGACAGAAGGCCGTTGATTTCGCCTTCGCCGAGGCCGCCCTGCGCGATGCGCCGCTGGTGGCGCTGCACGCCTGGACCACGTGGAACGCGCCGATGCCCGCCCCGCGGGACAAGTCGATGCCGTACGCGAACCCGCCGGGAGCACTGGCCGAAGAGGAGGAGCGGCTGCTGTTCGAGGCGCTCGCCGGCCATCAGGAGCGCTATCCGGGTGTGCCGGTGGAACACAAGGTGGTCCACGGCGGTACGCGCGAGTCCTTGATCGAGGCGAGTCGGTCCGCTCAACTGATGGTGGTCGGTGCCCGGGGGCGCGGTGGTTTCGCCGGGCTGCTCCTGGGGTCGGTCAGCCAGGCCCTGCTGCACCACGCACACTGCCCGGTGGCTGTGGTGCGGGGAGCGGTAGAGCGCCACTGAGGACGCCGGTCACGGAGCTCGGTGCCTGGGCAGCGGGCGTTGGATCGCTCCGAACACCGAGGTGTGACCGTGCCCCGGATACTCCTGGTCCGGGCCCGGCTCACTGGAACGCCGCGTGGATCTCCTGCTCGGTCGCGGAGTGCGAGACGAGCAGGAGTTCGTCCCCGGCCCTCAGGCGGATCGCCGGATCCGGCACGGTGGGCTGTCCATCACGGACGATCGTTGCGACAACCGTCCCTTCGGGCAACCTGACATCGCCCAGAGCTTGGCCCACCGCCCTGGACTGGGGCGTGATGGCCGTTTCGATGACGTCGACGCCGGCCTTGCTGAGCCGCAGCAGGGCGACCGTGTCGGTGGCCCCGGTGGCCTCCTCGATGAGGGAGATCAGCGGGGTGGCGGCGGGTACGGCGACGTCGACGCCCCAGCGCCCGTCGAACAGCCAGGCGTTGTCGGCGTCGTTGACGCGGGCGGCCACGCGAGCCACCGAGAACTGGCGTTTGGCGAGCAGGCTGATGACGAGGTTGTCCTCGTCGTCACCGGTGGTGGCGATGACAAGGTCGGCGGCCAGGGCGCCGGAGTGTTCCAGGAGGGCCGGTTCGCACGCGTCTCCGGTGACCAGCCGCACTCCCGGGAGGCGGCTCCCCAGTTCGGCCACGCGGTCGTCGTCGATGTCGATCAGCGTGATCTCGTTGCGTGCCGCGGACAGTACCTGGGCGATCTGGGTTCCCAGCCGCCCCGCGCCGGCGATGAGCACGTTCACGTCCCCAGCTCCTTGTCGAGAAACCCGCGCAGCCTGCCGAGCGCGGTGGCGGCGACGGCGAAGGTGACCAGGTCGTCCGCCTGCGCGGACGTGCTGTGCGCGGGGATCAGGGAACGGCCCGCGCGGGTGACCTCGACGACGCGGATCTCGCCGTCGACGTCGAACTCGGTCAGCCGCCGCCCGATGAGGTAGTCGGGCACCTCGGATCGGACGAGCAGGGTCTCTCCATTGCCGAAGCTGAGTTCGGGGCTCAGATGGCGGTGCAGCAGCATCCGGTGGATCTGGTGCACGGTCCAGCGGACGCTGGCGATGGTGGGGATGCCGAGTTCGCGGTAGATGTCGGCACGCCGGGGATCGTAGATGCGGGCGAGGACGATCGGCACCCGGTAGGTCTCCTTCGCCGTCCGTGCGCTGACGATGTTGCTGTTGTCCCCGGAGGTGACGGCCACGAAGGCGTCCGCGTGCTCGATCCCGGCGTTCTCGAGCACCGCGCGGCTGTAGCCGTTGCCCTCCTGGAAGCGTATACGAGCGCTGTCGGGCAGCCGCCGGGCCGCTTTGGGACGCCGGTCGACGACCTGCACGTCGTGCCCTTCCGCGGCGAGCAGACCGGCGAGGGTGGAGCCCACCCGTCCGCAGCCGACGACGATGACCTTCACCGTGGACCTCCTTGGGGGCGGGCGGCGCTCCGGCGTAGCCATGCCTTGCGGGCTTCGTCCGCGAGCAGGGGCAGGGTGCCGAGCCCGGCGAGGACCGCCCAGTCGGCGGCGTCAATCGGGGCGGTGTTGAAGACGGCCTGCAGCGGCGGCAGATAGCTGATCGCGACCATGACGGCGACACCGAAGCCGCCTGCCGCCAGCAGGGCCGGATTGGACAGCAGACCTGCTTTCAGGATGCTCTGACGCTCTGTGCGCACCGCGAGGGAGACGAAGAACTGGCTGAGCACGATCCCGCCCTGGGCCAGCGTGACGGCCTCCCGGTAGACGGGGTGGTCCTCGGTGAAGTCGTCTAACGGGATGCCGGAGGAATGGATGTGCCAGAAGAACACGGCGCACACGCCGAGCGCCTGGATGCCGCCCAGGAACAGGATGCGCCCCACCACGGCTGCCGAGAACAGCCGCTCGCGCCGGGAGCGCGGCGGGCGGTCCATCACATCCGGCTCGGGCCGTTCCGCACCCAGCGCCAGGGCCGGCATCACGTCCGACCCCAGGTCGATGGCGAGGATCTGCACCGCGCTGATCGGGACCAGGGGGAATCCCACGAAGGTCGCCGCCAGAATCGGGCCGAGCTCGCCGATGTTGCTGCTGAAGACGTAAATCAGGAACTTGCGGATGTTCTGGTAGACGGACCTGCCGAGCCGCACCGCCGCTGCGATGGACGCGAACGAGTCGTCCAGCAGCACCATCGAGGCCGCTTCCCGGGCGACATCGGTCCCCGACGCTCCCATCGCCACGCCGATGTCGGCGTGCTTGAGTGCTGGTGCGTCGTTCGCGCCGTCCCCGGTGACCGCCACGACCTCGCCCCGCCGCTGGAGGGCGGTGACAACACGCATCTTGTGCTCGGGGCTGACCCGGCACAGCAGCAGCTCGGACGGTTCGGCCAGAAGCGCGTCGAGCGCCTCGTCGTCCATCGCGTCGAGCCGGGCGCCCGTCACCACGAGCGGGTCCGGCCGCCGCACGATCCCCACCCGACGGGCCACGGCCTCCCCGGTCAGCGGGTGGTCGCCGGTGACCATGACGATCCGGATGCCGGCCCGGCGGCAGACGGCGACCGCGTCGGTGACCTCCGGACGCGGCGGGTCCAGCATGCCGACCAGTCCCAGCAGCGTCAGCGCCGACTCCGCCTCCTCCTGCGCCGGGCGGGGCCCGTCCAGCTCCCGCCACGCGACGGCCAGCACCCGCAGCCCCTGCGACGCCAGCGCGTCACCCGCCGCGACGACCGCCGCCCGGTCCGCCGCAGTCAGCAGCCCATGCCGCCCGTCCCACTCCACGTCGGTGCACCGCGCCAGCAGCTCTCCGGGCGCCCCCTTGACGCACGCCTGGTAGCCCGCGCCGGTCTTGTGCACCGTGCTCATCAGCTTGCGGTCCGAGTCGAAGGGGAATTCCGTCACTCGCGGCGCCGCCGCCTCCTCCGCGCCCAGATCCAGACCGGCCTTGGCCGCGACGACGAGCAGCGCCCCCTCCGTGGTGTCGCCGAGCACCCGCCAGTGCTCCCGAGGGCCCGTGGGTGGAACAAGCCGGGCGTTGCAGCACAGGCCCGCCACCCGCAGCAGCTCACGCACCGGCGCGGCGTCGGCGACCTCGCCGCTCGGCTCGTACCCCACACCGCTCACCGGGTGCGGCGCACCTCCCGCCCACACTTGTGTGACGGTCATCTCCGCCTGGGTGAGCGTCCCGGTCTTGTCGGTGCACACGACCGTGGTCGACCCGAGCGCCTCCACTGCCAGCAGCTGTTTGATCAGGGCGTGGCGGCGTGCCATCCGCCGTACGCCGATCGCCAGCGACACCGACAGCGTCGCGGGCAGCCCTTCCGGCACCAGCGCCACCATCACACCCAGCGCGAACACGAACAGGGTCACCGCGGACTCCCCGGTGGGCAGTCGCACGGCGAACATCAGGGCACCGATCGCCAGGGCCGCCCCCGCCACCCGCCGTGCCATCGAAGCCACCTGGAGCTGCAGCGGGGTCTTCTGCCGCGGGGCGGCCGCGGCCAGCCGGTAGATCCGTCCGAACTCGGTCGCCGCGCCGGTGGCAAAGACCACGGCCCGCCCGGAGCCGGCGACAATGTCGGTCCCCATGAACACGCAGTTGCGGGCCTCCAACGGCGGTCCGGCGGCCACCGGTTCGGCTGTGCGGCCCACGGCGTTGCTCTCCCCGGTCAGCGGCGCGTTGTTCACAGCCAGCTCGTGCGCCTCCACCACCCGGCAGTCCGCCGACACGGCGTCCCCGGCCTCCAGCACCACCACGTCCCCCGGCACCAGCTCCCGGGCGGGCAGCTCCAGCCGTTCACCGCCTCGCAGCACGCGGCATGTGTGGGGCACCATCGCTTCCAGGGCCTGAGCCGTTCGTTCGGCCGAGTACTCCTGGGCGAAGCCGATGGCGGCGTTCAGGACCACGACGCCCAGGATCGCCACCGCAAGCTGGAAGGTGCCGATGTCACGCGGTTCTTCCAGCGCGTACGCCAGGAAGGTGATCCCCGAGGCGACGATCAGCACCACCGCGAAGAGATCCGTGAACTGCGCACCCAACTGCCGCCACACGGCGCGACGCCCGGCGCGCGGCAGTTCGTTGGCCCCGTACTTCTCCAGCCTGGCCCGTGCCTGAGCCGCCGGCAGGCCGCGCCGTGAGGTGCCCAGCACGGAGAAGACCTCACCAGCGGGGAGATCCGGTACCAGCGGGTCCGTGCTCGCCTGTTCGCCGCTCATGAACGGCGGCGCTCTCTCGTCATGTGACGGGTCGGCCGGCGAGGACAGGGCCGTCCGGGAGACGGGTCCCGGGCCGTTCGCTGCCTCACGCCGGGACCGTGATGACGGGGCAGCGGGCGTGGTGCAGTACTCCCTGACTGACCGAGCCCAGCAGCATGCCGGTGAATCCTCCGTGCCCCCTGGTTCCCACGACCAGGCCAAGAGCGTGTTCCGAGGCTTCCGTCAGGACCTGCACTGGGTGCCCGCGTACGACCTCGTGGTGCAGCTCCACTTCCGGGTGCGTCGAGGTGCGGCCCGCGACCGTCTCCGAGAGCACCCGGCGGCACTCCCGCACCGCGGCTTCCTCATCGAGGACACCGAGGAGCGGCGGATGCCAGACGTACAGGGCCCTCAGGAGCGCTCCGCGCAGGGCCGCCTCCTCGAACGCCACATCCACCGCCGCGGCCGAATGCGGGCTGCCGTCGACACCGACCACGAAGTACGCGGGCTGCTGGGTGACGTGCTCCGGCTCCGGCACCATCGCGGCCGGGCAGGGAGCGTGGGCGGTGAGCGGGAGCACCACAGAGGCGGAGGAGGACATCTCGCGCCGCCTGCTCAGGTGCCAGGAGCCCACCACGACCAGGGCGGCGCCCCGAGCCTCCTCGCGCAGGACCCACGCCGGCTCTCCTTCCGCCAGCAGCGTCGACACCTCCACCGCCGGACGCCGGGACTCGACAAAGGCGACCGCCTCCTTGAGTACCTGCTCACCCAGCCCGTGCAGCGCCCGGTTCCACTCCTCCCAGGACGGCCGCGCCTCCCCCGACCGGTATCCGCCGGTCGGTACACCCTGGGCGTGGACGAGCCGCAGAGGCAGGTGACGTCGATCCGCCTCGTCGGCGGCCCAGGCGAGGGCCAATCGCTTCGAAGGGTCCGGGTCGACGCCCACCACGATCGGCCGACGCCCGTCCGCACCAGTCATGGCACCTCCAGGGATCTCCCCGCCACCCGTCCGTTCACTGTTCTTCCAGCCTCACCCCTGCCGTCGGGTGCCGCCACGCCACGGCTGCGCGGGCGCGTGGCCTGTTGGCTCGTCTGTTTCCACCGCACGATGCGGGGTGCCGCAGGCTGGTGAAGGCTGGAAGGAAGGCGGCGGTGCACGCGTGCCGGCCGACCCCTGCGGCGGTCAGAACCGGCCGCCAGGTGAGAAGGAGAATCTGTCGTGGCTAATCCGGTCGTCGTGGGCGTGGACGGCTCGCCATCGAGCCTGCACGCGGTGGAGGTCGCGGCACTCGAGGCCGGCCTGTGCGGCGTGGGCCTACGGCTCGTGCACGCCTTCGGGTGGCCGTCGATGCACGTACCGCCCGGCGGACATCCGTGGAATCCGGCTGCGGCGGGGGTGCGTGAGCTGGTGGACGGCACACTGATCGAGGCCGAGCAGCGGGCCCGCGGAGCAGCGCCACACGTGGAGACAACGCGAGAGGTCACCGTCGGTGAGCCGCTGATGGTGCTGGAGATCGAGTCGCGTTCCGCGACGCTCGTCGTGGTCGGCAGCCGGGGACTGGGCGCGTTCGGCAGCCTTTTGCTGGGCTCCACCGCCGTGCACCTGGCCGCGCACGGCCGCTGCCCGGTGCTGGTGGTGCGCGGTCGGCCGGACCCGAGCGGTCCCGTGCTGCTGGCGGTCGACGGCTCACCGGCGGGCGAGAAAGCCGTCGAGTTCGCCTTCGCCGAGGCGTCTCTGCGCGGCGTGGACCTGGTGGCCCTGCACGTGTGGAACACCTGGAGCGAGCGGGCCTACGAGGGTCCTGGTGATCCTCTGAACGTGGTGGTGGACATCGAGCGGCTCCGCGAGGAGGAGCAGCGGTTGCTGGACGACACGCTGTCTCCATGGCAAGAGCGCCATCCCGGTGTCACCGTACAACGGCACTTGGTCCGCTCCCGGGTCCGCCCGGCCCTGATCGAGGCCAGCCGCGAGGCACAGCTGGTCGTGGCCGGTGCCCGCGGCCGCGGCGGCTTCACGGGACTGCTGCTCGGCTCGGTCAGCCAGGCACTGCTGCACCACGCGCACTGCCCCGTCGCCGTAGTACGTGGCCGAAAGCGGGAAAGCTGACGGGCCATGACCCTTGAGTGACGTCTGCGCGGCTGCCGACGCCGCAGTACTCATGCGTGCTGCGGCACGACCGCAACAGGGCACTGGGCGTGGTGCAGGAGTGTGTGGGCCACCCGGCCGAGCTGGAGCCCGAAGTGGTCCTGCCGTCGCCGCGCTCCGACGATCACGAGGTCGGCCGCGGCTGAGCGGTCCACCAGCACCTTGCGGGCCGGCCCCTCCACCGTCGTACGGCGCACCCGCACGGCTGGACGGTCGGGGACCGCGTCGCGGAGCAGCTCGTCCAGCTGGGCTCGGGCCTGCTCCGCGTGGTACGGGGCGGGTTTCTCGGCAAGCGCGGCCACATCGGCGGTTTCGTGCGCAGGGCGACGCCAGGCCCGGACCACGTCGAGGGTGCACCCACGTACCTCGGCCTCACGGAAGGCGAACCGCGCCGGTTCCCCGCTGGCAGCGGGGTCCCCAGCCCCGAGGAGGATCCGCTCATGGGTACCTGCCAAGCCGACCTTGTCGCCCCGGACCACGATCACCGGACAGTGCGCGCGGGCCGCGACGGCCAGCCCGACGGAACCGAGCAGCAGTCCCTTCAGCTCGCCACGGCCCCGCGAACCGGTGACCAGGGCGGAGGCGTTGTTGCTCTCCCGCAGAAGCGCGTCCGCCGCTTCGGCCGGGAGGACGTCGGTGGACACCTTCACGTCGGGGTTGCGCCGCCGGGCCCGCTCCGCCGCGGAGGCGACGATGTGGTCGGCCATCACCTGCTCCGACGGGCGTCCGGTACTGAGTGACGGGGTGATGCCCTCGTAGCGCTCCCAGAGGGAGGCGTACACCAGCCGCAGCGAAAGTCCGTGCCGGGCGGCCTCATCCACCGCCCAGTCGAGCGCCGCCAGGCAACCGTCCGATCCGTCCACGCCCACGACCAAGGGCAGGTCCGGCCTCATCGTTTCCACCGCCTCACTGTCGGGCAGTCTGCATTTCACTCTCACTCACCGTCACACCCGGAACAGCCGGTCGCGAGGGGCTGCTCGGTCCCCGCCGGGGACGCTCGGCCCAGCGGTCAGGCCCGCCCGTGACTGGCCAGAGGGCGGGCGCAAGGCCGCATGGCGAATGAGCCGCTCGGGGGGCCACAACTACTCAACCGCCGTTCCCGCCCGGGGGGGCCGGCAGCTCCCGGAAACACGAGGGTCCACCGCAGAAGGGCGGATCCGCTGCCAACCCGTTGTGCGACTCGCAGCACATTCATGTGCGACTCAGGGCACTGTCATGCTCAGAGGCTCCCGCACCGGGGCGACTCGGGTGCCGGGCCCCGTCTCCAGCACCGGCATCGTGATGGTCAGGACGCCATGCTGGTACTCCGCCGTGGCCTCGTCGCCCTTCGCCCCGGTCGGCAGCGGAGTGTAGTGGCCGTAGACGAACTGCTTCTCGGCGGTCACCACGCTGCGCTGGGCGCGCAGGGTCAGGACACCTCCTGTGATAGTGATCTCGATGTCATCGGCGTCGACTCCCGGAAGCCCGGCCAGCAGCACATACGTCCCGTCGGTCAGGCGCTCTTCCACGTGGATGCCGTGCGTTTCGGGAACGGTGTCCATCACAGGGAAGCTTGCCTCGCCCAATCGGTCGGGGCGGACAGCACTGGCAGGCCGGGGAGCCGCTCGATCGTGCCGGTCATTTCGTTCACCTCTTCTCCAACAACAGCGTCTTCCACCGGGCACTGTGCGCGCTTGGGCCTACCGGCCCACCGGGAGGGCCGAGCGGCACCAGCCCTCACCAGGACGACCGTCCGACGCTGGAAAGGACGAAGCCCACACAGCTGCCGTACGGAGCTGAGGAGCGCGGTGCCATGGTCAACTCTTCCGGCGGCCGGTCCGCGACCGCACTGTCGAAGGCCCTACCGGCCCCGGGCACCAGGACCGGTCGGCCCTATCGCACGCCTCGTTCACCCGGCTTTGCTGGGACCATGTCCGACACTTGCACCGGGTCCACTCCGCATCCCACGGAGCGCACGGTCGGCGGGACCACCGTCGTGACAGTGCGTGGCGAGATCGACCTGCTCACGGCACCGGGCCTGGCGGCACGCCTCGACATACTGACCGCCGACCCGTGCCCCGACCTGGTACTGGACCTGAGCCCGGTGTCGTTCATGGACTGCACCGGGCTGGGGGTCCTGTGCCGGGCACGGAACAGGGTCATGGCTCGGCACGGCCGAATACGTCTGGTCACCGACAGCACCTTCTTGCGGTGGACCCTCCGGCACGCCGGTCTGGCGGGCGTCTTCGAAGTGCTCCCGTGTCTGCCCGATGACGTGGCTGATACGTCGGCCGTCGAAGCTGACAATGTCACGGCGGGCCGACCGGTCCCAGGGCTCCGCTGACCGCCAGGACGGGGCCGGGGCTGAGCTTCGGGTAGGGCTCAGCCCCAGCGACCGGCCGCAGCCCTTCCCGTCAACTCGTCAGCTCCTGGCCGATCCACGCCGCCCATGCCTTGATCTGGTCGAAGTCCCGGAAATCCCCGCACTTTCCGTTCCCGGCGACCCATCCTTTCGCGCCCTCCCGCAGGCAGCCGCCGAAGGTGACGTGCTCCCTGGCGTCGAGCCGGACCATGGCCTTCTTCACCCCCGGCACGGGCGGGATGTCCCGCTCCGATGCCGAGGGGGCGAGCAGACCGCTGCTGAGGAACCACAGCGGGCGTTCGGCCAGGACCTTGCCGTGGCGCCGGGCGAAGCGGCGGGCGTCCCTGTGCCAGCGACCGGCGTACAGCCCGCCGACCACGACGGCGTCGTAGGGCGCGGCATTCGGCACGGACCGCGCCGGGAGGGCGTCGCCCGTCAGCCCGTCCTTGCGCAGGACTTCGGCGATGACCTCCGCGATCTCCGCGGTGGATCCGTTCGTTGTTCCGTAGGAGACCAGCACATTCGTCAGCATGGTGGTCCGTCTCCTCTCACAGTTTGTGCAGCCAGTCGTCGGACGCCGTGCAGCGCCTGTTCGTCCGATCGGAGATGCGTGTCGTCCAGGCGCCAGGTGAGCTCGTCGACGACGGCGATCACGCCATCGATCTGCCGGGTCATGGAAGCGGCGATGGCCGTCTCGCTCTTGCGTTCCAGTTGGCCGGCGAGCGTGACCACGCCTTCGGTGACGGAGACGTCGATGCTGCTCGGTGCCTGCAACAACGCACGTACCAGTACCTCGTCGATCACCTCGTCGCGGATCTCCGCGTCGGGCCGCAGAAAGACCTGGAGCAGACCGCACCGGGTGACGATGCCGACCAGCCGATCCTCTTCGTCGAGCACCGGCAACCGCTCGACGTGCCGCCGGCCATGGTCCGCGCGGCCTCGATGATGGTGTAGTCGGCGTGCATGGTGACCGGCGGCGTGCTCATGAGCTGACCGGCCGTGCGCGCCGTCGCCTTCGCGGCCCGACGGCGGGCGGCGGGCGTCAGCACGGCGAACCGGAAGCGGCGGCTGGCCAGAGGTCCCCTGCAGGGACCGACCGGCCCCCCCGGCACGACTGGGGCCGATCGGCCCTGGTGCATTCGGCCCCGGCGCGTAACGATCGTTGTCAGGGGCAGTCCGCAGTACGCCCTACCGGCGTTCCGGGGAAGAGGGGTCGAGATGACAGAGCCGCGCACCTTCACCAAGGAGCACCCGATCCGGGTCTTCCTGCTCGATGACCACGAGGTCGTGCGGCGCGGTCTGACGGACCTCCTGGACGCCGAACCCGATATCTCGGTGGTCGGGGACGCCGAGAACGTCCAGCACGCGCTCGCCCGGGGCCCTGCGCTCCGCCCCGACGTGGCTGTTCTCGACGTGCGCCTGCCGGACGGCGACGGCATCACCGTCTGCCGCGAGCTGCGCAGCCGCATGCCCGAGCTGGCCTGTCTGATGCTGACCTCGTTCGACGACGAGGAGGCGCTGCTCGACGCGATCATGGCCGGGTCCGCCGGTTATGTACTCAAGCAGATCAGGGGCTCCGACCTGGTCTCGGCGGTGCGCACGGTGGCCACGGGACAGTCCATGCTCGACCCGGAGACCACGGGCCGGCTGATGCGCTCGCTGCGCGCCGATCCCTCCGAGGAACCGGCCGACGCACCCGAATTGGCGAGCCTTTCGCCACGGGAGCGGGACATCCTCGCCCTGATCGGCGACGGGCTCACCAACCGCGAGATCGGCAAGAAGCTCTACCTGTCCGAGAAGACCGTCAAGAACCACATCTCCCGGCTCCTGGCCAAGCTCGGCGTACAGCGACGTGTCCAGGCCGCTGTCCTCGCGTCACACCTTGAGCACCCGGAGGCGAGCGAGCGCCCGACACGCTGAGCCCGACTCAGCGGCAAGCCGACTGCGGTCATCCTTGCCGCGACCGCACCGGCACCCTCCACAGCATCCGGGTACCGCCTCCCTCCGGCCGCTCACCGATCCGCAGCTCCCCGCCGAGCGCGACCGCCCGCTCCTCCAAGTTCTTCAGCCCGCTGCGCGCGATACCCTCCGGTATTCCGCGACCGTCATCGGTCACCGTGAGGGTCAGCTCTCCCTTGGCGCATCGCAGATGCACGTCGACCGAGCCAGCTGCCGCGTGCCGGGCCACGTTGCTCAGGGCCTCGCCGAGCACCGCAAGCACGTGATCAGCGACATCACCCGGCACCTCGGTGTCGACCAGCCCCTCGATCCGCACCGCCGGAGCGAAGCCCAACGACGAGGTAGCCGCCGTCACCGCCTCCGAGACCCGGCCCCGCAGACCGCGGCCCTCCCTCGCCCCACCGCCGTGTGCCCGCAATCCGAAGATCGTGGACCGGATGATCTTGATGGTCTCGTCCAGGTCGTCCACAGTCCGCGACAGCCGCTCCACGGCCTCCGGATGGTCGACGAACCGCTGCGTACTCTGGAGCGTCATCCCGGCCGCGAACAGCCGTTGAATGGCCAGGTCATGCAGATCACGTGCGATCCGGTCACGGTCTCGCAGCAGCGCAACCTGCTCGGCGTCCCGGCGCCGCTCGGCCAGCTCCAGCGCCAGCGCAGCCTGCCCGGCGAACCCGAGCAGGGGACGGGTGTCGGCATCCGTGAACGGCGTACGCCCCGCCGCTCGCCCCAGCAGCAGCACACCACCCGCCTTGCCACCGGCCTCCAGCGGCACACCGACCACGGGTCCGAGCCCAGCCCACTGCGCCGCGTCCCCGCTGGTCCGGGCATCCTCCTGGACGTCGACACTCACCGCCGGCTCCGCCGTGGTGAGAACAGCGGCCACGAACCCGTCCTCCCCCGACATCACCAGACCGCTGCGCCGCTCCGCGTCCAGTCCGACGGCGAGCATCGGCCGCAGCGCGTTCTCCTCGGGCACCCGTTCGGCGATCATCCCGGCATCGGCGTCGGCTATCTGCCGCGCCTGCTCCACGATCAGCCCCAGGACCTCCGTGCTCGGGGCGCCCGACAGCAGGGCACGCGTGACCTCGGAACTCGCCCCCAGCCAGCGCTCGCGCAGCCGCGTCTCCTCGTACAGGCGGGCGTTCTCCACGGCCACACCCGCCGCCACCGCAAGCGTGGAAAGCACCGACTCGTCCTCGGAGTCGAACTCCACGGCGCCGCGCTTCTCGGTGAGATACAGGTTGCCGAACACCTGGTCACGCACCCGGATGGGGACACCGAGGAAGGAGTGCATCGGAGGGTGGTGCGACGGAAAGCCGTACGAGGACGGATGCGCGGAGATCTCCGGCAGCCGGAGCGGCTCCGGATGCCGGATCAACTCGCCCAGGATGCCGTGCCCGCTGGGCAGGTCCCCGATCAGGGCCCGCTGCTCGTCGCTGATGCCGACGGTGTGGAACTCGGAGAGCATGCGGTCGTCACCGATGACTCCCAGGGCCCCGTACTCGGCGTCCACGAGCACGACAGCCGCCTCGACGATACGCCGGAGCACCTGCGCGAGATCCAGCTCCCGCCCGACGGAGAGCACTGCCTCCAACAGGCTGTGCACGCGATCCTGGGCGCCCCGCGCCGCGTCGATCCGCGCCTGCAGTTCGTCCAGCAACTCGTCCAGTCGCAGCTTCGGCAGGTGCTGATGGGACCGCCCGCGCCGTTCCCCGCTCATCGTCGCCTCCGACCGGCTCCCGCGGACACACCCAGGTCAGGCGCCTCCCACTCTTCACGATAGTGGCGGTGTCCGGATTAGGCAGGCACCACGCGGCCCTCCTCGACCCCTACCTGCCTTGCGCTGTCTCCTTGGCCAAGCGCGGTCAGCCGCCGGGCGAGATTGCCACCGGTATCGCCCGCGCAGATGATGCCGATCTTCACAACAGCGGCTTGTGTCAGGCCGCTCCCGCCCAAACGGCAACGCTCTGCCGGAGGGTGAACTCCGCGATGGTGAATCCGACGATCACCACGGCCCGTCCCGTGCGGCACCAGGACCAGCCAGTCCGCCACGCCGTGATGAGCTGGTGGTGCTGGGCGAACTTGATGGCTGACTCGGTGAGCCCTTGAGAACGATCCTTGTCGGCCCCGCGCTCGCGGGGGACGCTCGGCACTCCCGCGAGCACTGCCGATTTGCACCACACCTGCAAGGAGCCGGGCGTCGGACCATCCCGGCGGGCACGGGGCCGACCTCAGGGGATAAAACCTGTTGGCGGCGAGGGATCATTCGTTTCCGCAGGTCAACGCACCCTTCCCCTCGGTTTCAAAGGCGTCGACGGCAGCTCGGGGGCCGGCAGCGGGTCCCCGTCGTACCCCTTCACGTCCCCGAATCTCGACCCTTCCATCCAGTCCCGCCGGGCCTGTACGATCTCCTCCTGCGACCGTCCGATCCAGTTCCAGAACATGATCAGTTCCTCCTCGAACGGTTCGCCGCCCAGGAGCATCAGGCCCGCGTCCGACTCCGCCCGCAGGGGCAGTTCGCGGCGGCCGCAGCCGAGGTAGAGCATGGAGCCGGGCAGGACGGGGACGCCGTCGACGTGGGCCTCGCCGGACATGGACAGGACGGCGTACTCGAAGTCCGGTTCGAGGGGGAGGCGGACGTCCGTGCCTCGGGTCAGGGCCAGGTCGGCGCCGACGATCGGGGTGTACGCGGTGCCGGGTGAGGTCGCTCCGTCGAGGTCGCCGAGAATCAGTGTGGCGGTGAGGCCGGGGGCCGTGACGACCGGCAGATCGGCGTGGTGTTCGAAGCGCGGGTCAGTGTGGCGGTGTCCGTCGGGGAGCGCGACCCACAGCTGCGCGCCGTGCAGGAAGCGGGCGTGCGAGCGCGGGCTCTCCTCGGAGTGGCTGATCGCCCGGCCGGAGGTCATCAGTCCCAGTTCGCGCGTGCGGATCGTCTGGAGACTGCCGGTGGAGTCGCGGTGCAGCACCTCCCCCTCGTGCAGCCAGCTCACGGTCTGCAGACCCATGTGAGGGTGCGGCGGGACCTGCATGCCGGGCTCGTCGGCGATGTCGTCGGGACCGTAGTGGTCGACGAAGCACCAGGCCCCGACCATGCGGCGGCCGAGATTGGGCAGCAGCCGGCGGACCTCGCTGGACTCGCCCAGCTTCACCCTGCGAGGGCTCAGGAGTTCGCGCACCGGCTCCGCCACCACGAAGCCACGGCCGCCGCACAGGGAGGGGGCCGCTTCGCGCTCAAGATTGCTCATGGCGCACAACCTAGTCCGGCGCACGGCCTTGCGTCAGCGTCATGTTCGGGCCGTGGCGCGAGGGCGCCTCGGGGGCGGCGGGCGGACAACGGCGAGCGAACAGTAGCCATGTACATAGTAGCTATGTACAGTATCGCCATGAGTGACGGATACGAGGGCGCGACGCCCGGGTTCCTGGTGTGGCGGCTGTCGATGAAGTGGCGGGTCGCGGTCGACCGTGCGGTGGCCCCTCTCGGGCTCACGCACGCGCAGTACTCGCTGGTCGCCTCGCTGCACGGCATGCAGCGTTCCGGCGAGCGGCCCAGCCAGCGCCGCCTCGCCGACCACACCGGGCTCGAACCGCTCTACGTGTCGAAGCTCGCCCGCGCCCTGGAGGCGGCCGGCCTCCTGGAGCGCAGCCGGGATCCACGGGACCCGCGCGCCGTGCAGCTGGCCCTCACCGAGCGGGGCCTCGACGTCACCCGGCGGGCGATCGAAGTCGTCCACGGACTCCTCGGGCAGCTCCTCGACCCGCTCGGCGGCCTCGGCAGCGAGCGCACCCGCGCGTTCACCCGGGAGTTGACGGCCCTGCTCGACGCACCCCTTGATCCCTTCAACGAGACCGAGACGGAGCAGCCATGACCACCACCCTCGTCGACCCCCGCGTCATCGCCCTGGCCCACTACGCCGGCCGGGCCCTCCTGGAGAACGTGCTCGCCCGGCACGGCATCACCTTCCAGCAGTCCGTCACCCTCCGGCTCGCCGCACTCGCCGACGGCCCGGTCGCGCGCGAGCAGCTCGTCGACGGTGTCACCGGCGCGCTGAAGATCGACGCCTCGGAGGTGCACGGCGTGCTCGACCAGCTGATCGCCGCACAGTGGCTGGCCCCGGACGGGGCGGCGGAGGTGCGGATCACGGACGCCGGGCGGGAGCTGTACGCCACGACCTCCGGCGAGACGGCTCCCGTCACGGCCCGGATCTACGACGGCATCCCGGCGGAAGACCTGGCCGTCACGGGCCGGGTGCTGAGCCTGATCACCGAGCGGGCCGGTGCCGAGCCGGCCGCCCTGACCCGATAGTCGCGCCCCCGTCCGACCAGCGGAATATCCGGCCGACGGGCCTGGTTGTCGGCCTCGAAGGAGGCACCGAGTGAACACGACCCAGGACACCACGTACTACGCCCATGGAACCCCGGCCGAGCGCTGGGAGCGCGCGCAGCTGTTCTTCGACGCCAAGGACTACGCCGCCGCCGCGCGCGTCCTGGTCGGGCTGGTCGAGGAGGTGCCCGAGCAGACCGGGCCCCGGCTGCTCCTGGCTCGTTCCTACTACCACTCGGCTCAACTGCAGCGCGCCGAGGGCGAGTTGCGGACGATCGTCGAGCGCGACCCCGTGGAGCACTACGCCCGGCTGATGCTCGGCCGCACGCTCCAGCGGCAGAACCGGCACGAGGAGGCGGAGTCGCACCTGCGGATCGCCTCGGCACTCGCGGGTGACTTCGACCAGCGCTGACCCGCGCCGCACCCGAGGATGCCCGGCTCCGTGCGGAGCCGGGCATCGCCGTCGTCTGCCGTCCCGCTACGCGACCGGCGTCCCGTACGACCGCCGCCCCCGCCGGTGGGCGATCTCCCCCAGCAGGATGTCGACGGCGAGGAAGGCCGCCAGCGGAATGCCGAACAAGGGCAGGAAGTAGCCGAGTACGGCGATGCCCGCCAGCAGTGGCACGAGGATCTGGGGCGGGACCTGCTGCCAGGCACCGCGCGGGATCGGACGGCCGAAGGAGGTGCCCCGGCCGCGCTGCCACCACATGCGGTAGCCCCAGACGATCAGCAGGATCAGGGAGGCCGCGAGCAGTATCAGGGCGATCTGGTTGGCCAGGCCGAACAGGACGCCGGTGTGCAGGTCGATGCCCCACCGGGTGAGCTTCGCGAGCACCGGGTGGTCCGCGAAGCGCACCACGTCGATGACCCGGCCGTCGGCCGGGTCGATCGCGACGGTGTCCTGTCGGGTGGGCCAGCTGCGCTGCACCTGCTTGACCACGTACGCCGAGCTCGCGTCAGCGGGCGGCACGATCTCCACCGGGTCGCCCAGCCCCTCGGCCCGCGCCGCCGAGAGGACCTTGTCCAGGCCGACGCCGTGCGCGGCGTCGCCCGCCTGCCCGGCGGCGGAGCCGTGGCCGGCGTGTTCACCGCCGGCCGCCGCCGACACCGACGGGGTGGCCTGGCCGAGCGAGGTCCGCAGCTCGTCGATGGTGGCCCCCGCGTAGGCGGACCAGGTCAGGCCGGTAGCCGAGAGGAAGAAGAACCCGATCGCCGCCCAGACGCCGACGGTGCCGTGCAGTCCGAGGGTGCGGCGCCGGCCCTTCGTCCCTCGCACCTTGCGCAGGGCGCGGCGCCGGGAGAACCACAGCGCCAGCCCGCCCGCCGAGATCACCCACAGCCAGCTGGCCGCCAGTTCGCTGTACAGCCGCCCCGGCTCCCCCAGGTGCAGGTCCCGGTGGAACTCGTCGATCCACGTGCGCAGCGGCAGCGCGCCGGTCGAGCCGTACTGCTCGAGGGAGCCGCGCACCTGTGCGGTGTACGGGTCGACGAACACGGCGAGCGCGTGGCCCTCGCCGACGCCCGGGACGCCGGACAGCATCACCCGGCTCGTGGCGTCGGCCTCGGGTGAGGGGCGTACGGCCGAGACGGTGCCCTCGGGGTGGGCCTTGCGGGCGGCGGCCACCTGCTCGCTGATCGGCAGCTTCTTCTCGCCCACGGGGACGGTCAGTTCGTGGTCGTACACGAGCTTCTCGGCCTGGAAGGAGCCCGCGTACAGCAGACCGGTGACGGCGGCGACGAGAAGGAACGGCGCCACCAGCACACCGGCGTAGAAGTGCAGACGGAGGATCAGCGGGCGCAGGGAGGCCCAGCCGTTCTTCGGCGGTGCCGGGGCGGCTGGTTGCGGGGCCTCGTCCGTGGTGGTCGAGGGAGCGGTGGTCATCGGCGGGCTTCTCCGGGGAGGTCTTCTGGGCCGTTGCGGTGTGAGCGGTGGCCGTTGCGGTGCAGTAGTCGGGACGGCGGCGCGTTCAGTTCCCGGAGCGCAGGTGTGATGTGCGCCACGTGAGGGTGGGGGGTGGCGTGTCATCCTGACGCGATGGGAACAACGGGCGATCGCGCACCCCTGGCCGAGCGGGTCGGGCAACTCCTCGACGGGGGAGTCCCGTTGGCCATCGTCGCGGCCGGTGACCCGGTGCTGCGCCAGGGCACGGTGCCGTACGACGGTCAGCTGGAGCCCGCCCTGCTGGCCCGGTTCATCGAGGCCCTGCGGGTCACCATGCGCGCGGCGCCCGGGGTCGGCCTGGCGGCGCCGCAGGTCGGTGTGCCGCTCAGGATCGCGGTGATCGAGGATCCGGCGCCGGTGCCGGAGGAGGTGCGGCTCATCCGTGGGCGGGTGCCGCAGCCGTTCCGCGTGCTGGTCAACCCCTCCTACGAGCCGGTCGGGGACGCGCGGGCCGCGTTCTTCGAGGGCTGCCTGAGCGTTCCGGGCTGGCAGGCGGTGGTGGCGCGGCCCGCCGAGGTGCGGCTGAGCGGGCAGGACGAGCACGGACGGGCGCTGGACGAGGTGTTCACGGGCTGGCCGGCGCGGATCGTGCAGCACGAGACGGACCACCTGGACGGCGTCCTCTACCTGGATCGTGCCGAGCCACGGTCGCTGGCCTCCAGCCAGGCGATGGCGGAACGCTGGGGCCAGCCGACACCACAGGAGGCGGCGCGGGCACTGGGCTTCCCGCTGCCGTAGCCAGGAAGGCCCGCGGGCCTTCCGACCTGGTGGCCCAGAAATTCGGAGGCGCCCGGCGCGGTGCCTCCGTTACCGTGGCCGCATGTCTACGCCCCGAATTTCCTAGCCGAGGACCCGCTTCCACGCCACCCGTGTGTCCTCTTGCTTGTTCGGAGCGTTTTCTCATGATCACCGTTCGTGACGTCGACGTGCGCGTGGGCGCGCGTCTGCTGCTGTCCGGCGTCTCCTTCCACGTCTCCCCCGGCGACCGCATCGGCCTGGTCGGCCTCCCCCAAGCTCTCGGCTTCGCTCGAGCAGGGAGGTACCCCCATCGGCGCCGGGAAAACGACCCTGTTGCACACCCTGGCGGGCGAACTGCGGCCCGCCGCCGGCTCGGTTCTTCGCGCGGCCGGTGTCGGGCATCTTCCGCAGGATTCCCGCGCCGCCGACCAGTCGGTCACCGTCGCCGACCGGATCCTGTCCGCGCGCGGCCTGGACCTGGCCGTGCGGGCGCTGCGCGGCGCCGAGGCCGCGATGGCCGACGGGACGGAGCGGTCGATGAACGCCTATGTGCGGGCCGAGGCCGAGTTCCAGGCGCGCGGCGGTTACGCGGCCGAGGCGGAGGCCGCCCGGGTCGCCGCCGGGCTCGGCCTGCCCACGGACGTGATGGACCGGCCGCTCAGCGCGCTGTCGGGCGGTCAGCGCCGTCGCGTGGAGCTGGCCCGTATCCTGTTCGCCGGGCACGGCACCCTGCTGCTGGACGAGCCGACGAACCATCTCGACGCTGCCTCGATCGCCTGGCTGCGCGCCTTCCTGACGAGTCATCAGGGCGGCTTGGTGATGATCAGCCATGACACGTCGCTGCTGGCCGGCACCGTGAACCGGGTCTTCCACCTGGACCCGGGGCGGGCCGCGCTCGACGTCCACAACACCGGCTGGGACGCCTACCTGGCGCAGCGAGAGGCCGACGAGCGGCGGCGGGCGCGCGAACGGGCGAACGCCGAGCGCAAGGCGGCGGCGCTGCACGCCCAGGCCGGCAAGATGCGGGCCCGGGTGTCGACCGCGGTGGCCGCGCGGAACATGGCGCGCCGTGCGGACCGGCTGCTCGCCGACCTCGAACCGGCGCGGCGCACCGAGAGGACGGCCAGGATCCGGCTCCCCGAGCCGGCGCCCTGCGGCCGCATCCCGCTCGGCGCGGTGAGCCTGAGCAGGTCGTACGGCGGTCAGCAGGTGCTGCGGGGTGTCGACCTGGCCGTCGACCGGGGCAGCCGGCTGGTGGTACTCGGTCCCAACGGCGCCGGGAAGACCACCCTGTTGCGCATCCTGGCCGGGCAGGACCGGCCCGACGGCGGCCGGGTGGTCCACGGACACGGTCTGCGCCTGGGCTACTTCGCACAGGAACACGACACCCTGGAGCCGGAGTCGACGGTCCGCGAGCACTTGGCCGGCGCCGCGCCGCACCTGTCCGACGGTGAAGTCCGCCAGGTCCTGGGCGCGTTCCTGTTCACCGGCGACGACGTCGGCAAGCCGGTCGGCGTCCTGTCCGGCGGCGAGAAGACGCGGCTCGCCCTGGCGGGTCTGGTGCACTCGGGCGCGAACGTCCTGCTCCTCGACGAACCCACCAACAACCTGGACCCGGCGTCCCGCGCCGAGGTCCTGGCCGCGGTGGGCACCTATCCGGGCGCGATCGTCATGGTCACGCACGACGAGGGCGCCGTGGACGCGCTGCGGCCGGACCGGGTGCTGCTGCTTCCGGAGGCCGAGGAGGATTTGTGGGACGACGACTACCGGGAGCTGGTGGTGCCCGCGCACGCATGAGGCCGGCCGGCGCCGTCGGGCGCCGGCCCGCGCGGTCAGGCGTCCCGGTACGCCTCCAGCAGCCGCAGCCACACCTCGCTGATCGTCGGGTAGGACGGGACGGCGTGCCACAGGCGGCCGACCGGGACCTGGCCGGCGACCGCGATGGTCGCGGAGTGGATGAGTTCGCCGACGCCGGGCCCGACGAGGGTCACGCCGCGCAGGATCTCTTCCTCGAGGTCGACGACCATGCGGGCGCGGCCCTGGTAGCCGTCGGCGTACAGGCCGGCCCCGGCGACGGTGGACAGGTCCACGTCGACGGCCTTCACCCGGTGCCCCGCCTGTTCCGCCTCGGCCAGGGACAGGCCCACGGCCGCCGCCTCCGGGTCGGTGAAGACGACCTGGGGGACGGCGGCGTGGTCGGCGGTCGCGGCGTGGGCGCCCCAGGGCTCGGCGGCGAGGTTCTCCCCCGTGGCCCGGGCGGCGATGGCCGCGCCCGCGATGCGGGCCTGGTACTTGCCCTGGTGGGTGAGGAGGGCAC
This sequence comes from Streptomyces sp. NPDC029041, assembly GCF_040637515.1. NCBI lineage: Bacteria > Bacillati > Actinomycetota > Actinomycetes > Kitasatosporales > Streptomycetaceae > Streptomyces > Streptomyces sp. NPDC029041. Next base: position 93,067 of record NZ_JBEZWO010000001.1, read on the forward strand.
GGTGGTTGACGTCGCCGACCGCGTACAGCCAGTCGTGGCCGGACACGCGGAGACTGTCGTCGACCGGGAGCCAGGAGCCGGGGTCGAGGCCGATCGACTCCAGCCCGATGTCGTCGGTGCGGGGGGCGCGGCCGGTGGCGAAGAGGATCTCGTCGGCCTCGATGCGTTCCCCCGTGCCGGTGACGGCCACGACCGTCCCGTTCTCCCGGGTCACCGACTCCACCGAGGTGCCCGTACGGACGTCCGCGCCGGCCTCCGTGAGCGCCTCGGCGATCAGTTCCCCTGCGAAGGGCTCCATCCGGGGCAGCAGGCCCTTGCCGCGGACCAGCAGGGTGACCTGCGAGCCGAGGGCCTGCCACACCGTGGCCATCTCGGCGGCGACCACGCCGCCGCCGATCACGATCAGCCGGCCGGGCACCGTCTTGGAGCTGGTGGCCTCCCGGCTGGTCCATGGCTTGACGGCGTCGAGACCGGGCAGGCGGGGCAGGGCGGCCCGGCTGCCGGTGCAGACGGCGACGGCGTGCCGGGCGGTCAGGACGCGCTCGCCGCCGTCGGGGCCGGTGACCGTCACCGTGCGGGGGCCGGTGAGTCGCCCGTGGCCGCGGAACAGGTCGGCGCCGATGGAGTCGAGCCACCCGACCTGACCGTCGTCCTTCCAGTTCGAGGTGTAGTAGTCCCGGTGGGCGAGGACCGCGGCCGCGTCGAGGGGGCCCTGGACCGCCTGGCGCAGACCCGGCACGCGGCGGGCGTCGGCGCGGGCGATGACCGGCCGGAGCAGGGCCTTGCTGGGCATGCACGCCCAGTAGGAGCACTCGCCGCCGACGAGCTCGCTCTCCACGACCGCGGTGGTCAGTCCGGCGGCCCGGGTGCGGTCGGCGACGTTCTCCCCCACGGGCCCGGCCCCGAGCACCACGACGTCGTACGCGTTGGTTTCCGTTTCCGTCATGGGGTCAGTCTGGTGGGTGGTGTGCGCCCTGGCCACATGGGTAGGGGCGCGGAATACGTGTCCGGTCGGCCGTGTTGTGCCGACGGCTTGACCCCACACCAGGAAGTAGGGATGTACGCCATGAGCAGCACCGTGGAGCTCACCAAGGAGAACTTCGACCAGACGGTCACGGACAACGAGTTCGTCCTGATCGACTTCTGGGCCGACTGGTGCGGGCCGTGCAAGCAGTTCGCCCCGGTGTACGAGAAGGCGGCCGGGGAGAACCCGGACCTGGTGTTCGGCAAGGTGGACACCGAGGCGCAGCCCGAGCTGGCCGCGGCCTTCGGTATCCAGTCCATCCCGACCCTGATGATCGTCCGTGACCAGGTCGCCGTGTTCGCGCAGCCGGGCGCCCTGCCCGAGGCCGCCCTGACGGACGTCATCGGGCAGGCCCGCAACCTCGACATGGACGAGGTCCGCAAGGCGGTCGCCGAGCAGCAGGCCCAGCAGTCGGCCGAGTGACCCGGCAGCCTGGGCCGAGTGACCCGAGCCGGGGGCCCGGACGACCGGGCCTCCCGGACCCGCCCCCGCGCACGTGGAGCCCTAGAAGGGGTACGGGGCGACGTCTCCGCGTACCGTCGTCCAGCGCAGTTCGGTGAACGCCTCCAGGTTGGCCTCGCCGCCGAACCGGGCGCCGGTGCCGGAGGCGGCGACGCCGCCGAAGGGCGCCACGGCCTCGTCGTTCACGGTCTGGTCGTTGATGTGGACGATGCCGGTCGGGATGCGCTCGGCCAGGTCCAGGCCGCGGGCCGGGTCCCTGGTGACGATGCCCAGGGAGAGGCCGTAGGCGCTCTGCGCGGCCAGGGCCGCCGCCTCGTCGGCGGTGCGGAAGGAGCGGACGGGCGCCACCGGGCCGAAGACCTCCTCCGCGTAGGCGGGGGTGCGGTCGTCGACGTGGGCGAGGACTGTCGGCCGGTAGAAGAGCCGGTCGTGGGTGCCGCCGGCGGCGAGCTTGGCGCCCGCGGCCGTGCTGGCCTCGACCAGGCCGCTGATCTTGGCGAGCTGGCCGGAGTCGATGATGGGACCGAGGTGGACCTGCTCCCGGTGCGGGTCGCCCACGGCGAGCGAGTCCGCCTTGGCGGCCAGCCGCTCGACGTACTCGTCGTAGAGGGACGCGTGCACCAGATGACGTCCGGTGGTCATGCAGATCTGTCCCTGGTGGAAGAACGAGCCCCAGGCGGCCGTGGATATCACCGCGTCGAGATCGGCGTCCTCCAGGACGATCATGGCCGAGTTGCCGCCCAGTTCGAGGTGGGCACGCTTGAGGTGACGGCCGGCGGCCTCGCCCACGGCCCGTCCGGCGGCGGTGGATCCGGTGAAGGAGAGGATCGGCACGCGCGGGTCGGCGACCAGGGCCTGTCCGGCGTCCGGGCCGCCGGGCAGGACGTGCAGCAGGTCCTCCGGCAGGCCCGCGGCGGCGAAGACCGCGGCGAGGGACAGCCCTCCGCAGACGGCCGTGCGCGGGTCCGGCTTGAGCAGGACCGCGTTGCCCAGCGCCAGGGCCGGTGCGACGGAGCGGATGGACAGGATCAGGGGTGCGTTGAACGGCGAGATCACGCCGACGACGCCGGCCGGGACGCGCCGCGTGTAGGACAGGCGCGGCGCCTCGCTGGGCAGCACCTGGCCGGCCGGGCGGGAGGCGAGCGCGGCGGCCTCGTAGCACTCCTGGGCTGCGACGTGCAGCTCGAAGTCGGCCTTGCCGGGGACGGAACCCGATTCGCGGACGAGCCATGCGCGCAGTTCGGCGGCGTGCTCGGTGAACAGGTCGCCGGCCTTGCGGAGCACGGCGGCCCGGGCGAAGTGCGGGGCGCGTGCCCACGCGGGCTGGGCGGTGGCGACCCGCCCGGCAGCGGCTTCCACGTCCTCGGGGCCGGCGAGGGCGAGCGTGCCGAGGGCTTGGCCGGTGGCGGGCTCGGTGACGGTGTACCCGGGCCCCGCGAGGCTGCGGGGCTGCCAGGTCTTCGTGTCGAGCAACGGCATGGCGGCTCTCCGATCGATCGGTCACCGGCTGACGGGCGAGCGGAACTCCCGTGCGTGCGCGGCCGGTTCGGCGGTCACATGGCGGAACGCACCGAGCGGGCACGGCGGTGTGCGCCGCGGCCCGCGCAGGAACGCGTCCCCGTTTTGTTGAGCATGCAACATCCTAGCCATGCCGCGCACGCCGACCGGACCGCCTGCCGATTGCCGTTCCGCGAATCGCCTTTCGCCCAGGGCCTTTTGCCGATCGGCGACGACGTCCCGCACCCGGCGCCCGACGCTCGCCCTCAGCCGGTGTCGGTGCCGTCCGGCCTACGGCACCCGACACCTGACGGAGCGTCACACCCACCGGGTCAGCTCGATTCCCGGTGCAGCACCGTCGCCCCCAGCACCTTGTGCGCCTCGGGCTCGGTGGCGGGATTGCGCACCGTCCGGTCCACCAGTTCGGCGAGTTCGCGCCCGGACGGCAGGTGCAGGCGGACCGTGCTGAGCCGGGGCCTCAGCAAGCGCCCGAGCATCAGGTCGTCGGCCCCGATCACGGCCGTCTCCTCGGGGATGCGGATGCCCTCGTCCAGCAGGGCCCGCATCAGCAGCATCGCGTACTCGTCGTTGTAGGTGAACACCGCGTCCAGGCCCAGCCGGCGCCAGCGGCCGGCGAGACGCGCCGCGGCCTCCTCGTCGTAGGCGAGGGGCAGTTCGGTCACCGTGGCGTCCGTGCCGCGCACCGACTGGCGCACGCCGTCGAGACGGGGTGCGGAGAACGCCTCGAGGCCGGGGTCCTGAGGGACGACCACGCCGATCCGGCGCCTGCCGCGGTCGTACAGGTGGGCGCCCGCGCTGTGGCCGACGACGTCGTGGTCCATGAGCAGCGCGTGCGCGCCCTCGATGGTCTCGGGGCCGAGCGTGACCACGGCCCGCGCTCCGGAGCGCTTGAGCACCGCCACCCCGCGCGGGCCGAGGCCGGAGCCGGGCACGAGCACGGCCACGGGCCGCAACTCGGCCCAGGACCGGGCGGCTTCGTCGCCGTGCGGGCTGCCGGTTCCGTGCTGCACGACCGTGTAGTCCAGGGCGGCGAGCGATCCCTGGAGGTCGGTGAGGAACCGGCTGTAGAGCGGGCCGACGGGGAAGGTCGGCGCGGGGATCAGGACCATGCGGCTGTGCCCGGCGCGCAGACTGCGGGCCGCGGCGTGGGGCACGTACCCGAGTTCCCTCGCGGCCTCGTGCACGCGGCGGCGGGTGGGTTCGCTGATCCGTACGGCGCTGGTGTTGTTGAGGACGTAGGAGACGGTCGCGCGCGAGACGCCGGCCAGGCGGGCCACATCGGCGCTCGTGGGCACGGAGCGCGACGGTGCGGGGGACGGGGGCGCGGGCGTTTTCGGTATCTGCACCATGACGTACGGCATCTTGGCAGAAGCCCCAATGCGCCCGTCCGGCGGGGGAGTTGTGAGAAACTCGTGAGCGCTCACGGGGTGCAGCGGGCGGGTTACCGGCAGGCGGTTCCCGCGCCGGTCACCCGGTCGACCAGGTCGACCCACGCGGCCTCCAGCCGGGCCAGGGGGGTCCCGCACTGCCTGGTCAGGTGGTGGACGAGCGCCGGGTCCAGCTGACCCATCAGCGCGTGGGAGAGGAGATCGCAGTCGGCGTCGGGGACGACCTGGCGCAGCAGCATCTCGATGTGGTGCCGCAGCACACGGCGGGCGGGGGCGACGAAGCGGCGGTCCGCGCCGGGCTCGGCCGCCAGCTGCAGCTCCAGGTCGTCGGCGGAGCGGCGCAGCATGGCGCAGCCGAACGCGCGCAACCGCTCCACGGGCGGCGCTCCGGGTCCGAGCGGCGGCGGTCCGCCGAGGAAAGCGGCCTGGAACTTCTTCTCCGAGTGATCGAGCAGCGCCGTCAGCAGGCCGGTACGGTCGCCGAACCTGCGGAAGACCGTGCCCTTGCCGACACAGGCCTCGGCGGCCACGGCCTCCATGGTGACGGCCTGCGCGCCACGCTCCGCCACCAGCCGCCCGGCGGCCTCCAGCAGCCGGGCACGGTTGCGCGCGGCGTCGGCCCGCAGGCACGGCTCGTCGCCCTCCAGGGCGGTGCCGAGCTGAAGCAGCTCGGGATGACCGACGGGCTCCTGGGGCGTCGGGAAGGGGGGCGGGGCGGTGGACATGAAGCCAGCGTAAAGCATCGGGAAGAAAACTGGACCGCGGTCCGGTTAAGGTGCTAGAAAGTTAAACGGACCCCGGTCCGGATCCTCAGCAGTCTGTCAGAGCAGTGCCTCAGATGTGGGAGTCAGCATGTCCGTTCGTATCCTCGCCCTCGTCGGCAGCCTCCGCGCCGGTTCGCACAACCGTCAGCTCGCCGAGGCGGCCGTGAAGCTCGCCCCCGAAGGGGCCGAGGTGGACCTGTTCGAGGGTCTGGCCGAGATTCCCTTCTACAACGAGGACATCGACGTGGAGGGTAGCGTCCCGGCCGCCGCCGCGCGGCTGCGCGAGGCCGCGAACGCCGCCGATGGCCTGATCCTTTTCACTCCCGAGTACAACGGCACCATTCCGGCCGTGCTGAAGAACGCCATCGACTGGCTGTCCCGCCCGTACGGTGCCGGTGCCCTCAACGGAAAGCCGGTCGCCGTGGTGGGCACCGCGTTCGGTCAGTACGGCGGTGTCTGGGCGCACGACGAGACCCGCAAGTCCGTGGGCGTGGCCGGTGGCAAGGTCCTGGAGGACGTCAAGCTGTCCATCCCCGGCTCGATGACCCGCTTCGCCGAGACGCACCCGGCCGACGACGCCGAGGTCGCCGAGCAGCTGACCGAGGTCATCGCCCGTCTGCACGGTCACGCCTCGGAGCCCGCGGCGGCCTGACGCCTCGGCCTGCACCCACGGAGGGCCGGAGCCGGAAACGGCTCCGGCCCTCCAACACATCCACATCGGCCGCAGCCGCTCCGGCCGGCTGCGACTCACACCGGAACGGCCACGGCTGCGGTTCGCACTCACACCGGCTGGGGCTGTGGCTCGTGGATAGGCCGGTGGATCGGCCTGCCCGAGCCGGTGAGCGGTTCCCCCGTGCCGCCGTGCCGTACCGCGACGATCTCCGCCGCGATCGACACGGCGGTCTCCTCGGGCGTACGGGCGCCGAGGTCCAGACCGATCGGGGACCTGAGCCGGGCCAGCTCACGCTCGCTCACGCCCGCGTCCCGCAGTCGCCGTCGGCGGTCCTCGTGGGTGCGGCGTGAGCCCATGGCGCCGACGTAGGCGACGGGCAGCCGCAGCGCCTCCGTCAGCAGGGGGATGTCGAACTTCGCGTCGTGGGTGAGCACGCACAGCACCGTGCGCCCGTCGGTCCCGGTGCGCCGCAGGTAGCGGTCGGGCCAGTCGACGACGATCTCGTCGGCCTCGGGGAAGCGGGCCCGGGTCGCGAAGACGGGGCGGGCGTCGCACACGGTGACGTGGTAGCCGAGGAACTTCCCCATCCGTGCCAGGGACTCCGCGAAGTCGATGGCGCCGAAGACGATCATGCGGGGCGCGGGGGCGGCCGACTCGACGAGCAGGGTGAGACCGCCGGGGCAGTGCGTCCCGTCCTCGGAGAGTTCCACCGTGCCGGTGCGCCCGGTGGCGAGCAGGGCGCGGGCCCGGTCGAGCGCGGCGCGGTCCAGGTCCGGCGTGCCGCCGAGACCGCCGTCGTACGAGCCGTCGGGGCGGACCAGGAGGGCCCGGCCGAGAAGGCCGGACGGGCCGCGGACCACGCGGGCCAGGGCCACGGGGTCCCGCCGGGCGGCGGCTGCCAGGGCAGCCGTCTCGGCCGGACGACCGCCCCGGAACGGTGTGATCATGACGTCGATCGTTCCGCCGCAGGTCAGTCCTACCGCGAAGGCGTCTTCGTCGCCGTAGCCGAACCGCTCCACCACGATCTCGCCGTCCTGGAGGGCCTGGAGGCACAGGTCGTACACGGCTCCTTCCACGCAGCCCCCGGAGACCGAGCCGACGGCCGTGCCGTCGGCGCACACGGCGAGTGCGGCGCCGGGAGGGCGCGGGGCGCTGCCACCGACGGCGACCACCGTGGCGACGGCGAAGTCCCGGCCCTCCTCGATCCACTCGTGCAGGGGCCCTGCGAGATCAAGCATCGCCGCCCGCCAGCACGCGGTCGGGCCGGATCGGCAGGTTCCGGTGGCGTACGCCGGTCGCGTGCCAGACGGCGTTGGCGACCGCCGCGGCAGCACCAACGATGCCGACCTCGCCGATGCCCTTGATGCCCACCGGGTCGTCCGGGTCGGGGTCGTCGACCCAGTCGGCCTCGATGTGCGGAACGTCGGCGTGCGCGGCGACGTGGTATCCGGCGAGGTCGGCGCCGTAGAGGCCGCCGCTCTCCCGGTCGCGGACGGCTTCCTCGTGCAGGGCCATCGAGATCCCCCAGGTCATGCCGCCCACGAACTGGCTGCGGGCGGTGAGCGGGTTCACGATCCGGCCGGCCGCGAAGATGCCCAGCATGCGCCGGACACGGATCTCCCCGGTGGCGGGGTCGACGGCGACCTCGGCGAACTGCGCGCCGAAAGCGTGCCGCTCCTTGTGGGCGAGGGCGCCGACGGCCTCGGCCGTGTCCGACCGTACGGTGATGCCTTCCGGCGGGAGGTCGGCGCCGGGTGCGAGGCTCCGGCGCAGCTCCCCGGCGGCCGCCGTGACGGCCCAGCCCCAGGAGCGGGTGCCCGCCGAGCCGCCGGCGATCATCGCGGGGCCGAGGTCGCTGTCCCCGATCCGCACCCGGACACGGTCCGCGGGCACCTCCAGGGCGTCCGCGGCGATCAGGGTGAGCGCGGTCCTCGCGCCGGTACCGATGTCCGCGGCGTTGATCCGCACCGTGAAGGTGCCGTCCGCCTGTGCGGTCACGGCCGCGGTGGACGGCATGGCCATCACGGGGAAGGAGGCAGCCGCGGTCCCCGTGCCGAGCAGCCAGCGGCCCTCCCGGCGCACCCCGGGACGCGGATCGCGCCCGTCCCAGCCGAACCTGCGGGCGCCTTCCCGGAAGCAGGCGATCAGGTTGCGGCTGCCGAACGGCAGTCCGGACACCGGGCCGACCGCGGGCTCGTTGCGCACCCGCAGTTCGATGGGGTCGACGCCGCAGCGCTCGGCGAGTTCGTCGAGCGCCGACTCCAAAGCGAACGAGCCCGGTGCCTCGCCGGGTGCGCGCATCCAGGTCGGGGTGGGGACGTCGAGCTTCACCAGCCGGCTGGCGGTGTGGTGGGCGTCGGCGGCGTACATCGACCGGCTCGCCGCGGCACTCGGCTCGACGAAGTCGTGCACGGTCGAGGTCTGGTTCAGGGACCGGTGCTCCAGGGCGCGCAGCCGCCCGTCGGCGTCGGCGCCGAGCCTGACCCGCTGGGCGGTGGGGCTGCGGTGGCCGGCGAGGGAGAACATCTGCCGGCGGGTCAGGACGACCCGGACGGGGCGCTGCAGCACGGTCGCGGCCATCACGGCGGCCACCTGGTGCGCCCGGGTGCCCTTGCTGCCGAAGCCGCCGCCGACGTGTTCGGAGCGGACCCGCACGGAGGCCGGGTCGAGGGAGAAGAGGTGCGCGAGCTCGTCGGCGACCCAGCCCGTCCCCTGGTTGGAGTCGACGACCTCCAGCCGTCCGCCCTCCCACCGGGCCGCCGCCGCGTGCGGCTCCATCGGGTTGTGGTGCTCCTCGGGAGTGGTGTACTCCGCGTCCACCACGACGGCGGACGCCGCCATTCCGGCCTCCAGGTCGCCCCTCTCCACCACGGCCGGCATGTGTCCGTCGAGCGGGTAGGCCTCGGACTCGCGCCGCGCGGAGAACGCGACGTCGTGCGGCTCCCGGTCGTAGTGCACCACGAGGGCGCCGGCGGCCTCCCGGGCCTGCTCGGACGTCTCGGCGACGACCAGGGCGACCGGCCAGCCCATGTGGGGCACCCGGTCGGTCTGGAGGAGGCCGGTGCTCGGGTCCGGCGGGACGCCCATCATGCCGGTGAAGGCGGTGTCGACGCGCGGGGCGTTGCCGTGATGGAGCACGGTGAGGACGCCGGGCATCGCGAGCACGGCGTCGGCGTCCAGGGCGCGGACGCGGCCGCGGGCCACGGTCGAGAGCACCAGCCAGCCGTGGGCGAGGTCCGCGAAGGGGATCTCGCCGGCGTAGCGGGCCGCGCCGGTGACCTTGTCGCGGCCTTCGACACGGGTGTGCGCGGTGCCGGTGCCGCCCCGGGTCGCGGTGGTCATCGGGTGGCCTCCTCGGCGAGTTCGCTCAGCACGGCCACGACGAGGTTGCGCATCAAGGTCACCTTGTATCCGTTGTGGGGCAGGGGCCGGGCGGCCGCCAGCTCGGCGTCCGCGGCGGCCGCGAAGTTCCCGGCGTCGGCCTTGGCGCCGGTCAGGACCCGTTCGGCCGTGCGGGCGCGCCAGGGGCGGGAGGCGACCGCGCCGAACGCCAGCCGCACGTCGTGGACGTGGCCGTCCCGGACGTCGATCGCGGCGGCGACGGAGCCGATGGCGAAGGCGTAGGAGGCCCGCTCGCGCACCTTGCGGTAGCGGGAGTTGGCCGCCGTGGCGGTGGCGGGGAGGGTCACGCCGGTGATGAGCGCGCCCGGCGGCAGGGCGGTCTCCAGATGCGGGCTCTCCCCCACCGGAAGGTAGAAGTCGCCGAGCGCCAACTCGCCCGGTCCGGCCGCCGTTTCGTACGACACGCTCGCGTCGAGGGCGGCCAGCGCCACACCCATGTCGGAGGGATGGGTGGCCACGCAGTGCCCGGAGGCGCCCAGGACGGCGTGATTGTGGTGCTCGCCCGTGATGGCGGGACAGCCGCTGCCGGGATCACGCTTGTTGCAGGGGGAGTCGATGTCGGCGAAGTAGCCGCAGCGGGTGCGCTGGAGGAGGTTGCCGCCGACGGTGGCCATGTTGCGCAGCTGCCCGGAGGCTCCGGCCAGCACCGCCTGCGCCAGCGCCGGGTAGCGGCGCCGGACCTCGGGGTGGGCGGCCAGGTCGCTGTTGGTGACGGTCGCTCCGATGCGCAGTCCGCCGTCCTCGGTCGGTTCGACGCGGTTCAGGGGCAGTTCGCGTATGTCCACGAGCCGGGCGGGCCGTTCGACGCCGGTCTTCATCAGGTCGACGAGGTTGGTGCCGCCGCCCAGGAACCGGGCTTCCCCGTCGCCGTCGAGCAGCGCCACGGCGCCGGAGACGTCGTACGCCCGCTGGTAGCCGAACTCCCTCATGCCACCGCTCCCTTCGTCTCCCGGGCGGCCCGGGCCACGGCCTGGACGATCGACACGTAGGCGCCGCAGCGGCACAGGTTGCCGCTCATCCGCTCGCGGATCTCCTCCGGGGTGAGCGGTGGTGGTCCCGCCTCGGGCCGGACGTCGCCGGTGACCGCGCTCGGCCAGCCGGCCGCGTGCTCCTCGATCACGGCGATGGCCGAGCAGATCTGGCCCGGCGTGCAGTAGCCGCACTGGAAGCCGTCCAGGTCGAGGAACGCCTGCTGCACGGGGTGCAGTCGTTCGCCGTCGGCCACGCCTTCGATGGTGGTGACCTCGCGTCCCTCGGCGGCCACGGCGAGCTGGAGGCAGGCCAGGTGGCGGCGGCCGTCGAGCAGGACCGTGCAGGCACCGCACTGGCCCTGGTCGCAGCCTTTCTTGGTGCCCGTCATGTCGAGTCGTTCACGCAGCGCGTCGAGCAGGGTGGTGCGGTGGTCGACGGTCAGCGTGTACTTCTCGCCGTTGACGGACAGGGTGAGGTCGCTGGACGTCGATGGGGGCATGGAAGCCTTCTCTCTGACATCGCCGGATGAGGGGGCGGGAGCGCTGCGGGTGGTCGTGCCGGTCAGCGACCGGGCGGGATGCGAGGGCGCGCCCGCGCGCGGCGCGTCCGGCGTCTGTCCGCAGGGGTGGCCCGCCGATACGATGGAACAAGCGGACAACTGTCCGCTCCCACGGAAACGTAACGGACAGCTGTCCGCTTAGCAAGGTCCGGTTCAGGCCGCGGCCCGCGAGGAGTACGAGTGCGGCAGAAGAAGGACGCCCCGCTGCGCTCGGACGCGCAGCGCAACCGCGAGCGCATCCTCGAAGTGGCGCTGGAGGAGCTGACCCGTTCCGCGGACGTCCCGCTGAGCACGATCGCCAAGAAGGCGGGCGTCGGGCAGGGCACCTTCTACCGCCACTTCCCCACCCGCGAGGCCCTCGTGCTGGAGATCTACCGGCATGAGATGCAGCAGGTCGCGGACACCGCGGCGCCGCTGCTGGAGAGCCGGGAGCCCGACAGGGCGCTGCGCGAGTGGATGGACCGGCTCGCGCGGTTCGCCCTGGCCAAGGCGGGCCTGGCCGACGCACTCCGGCAGGCCACCAGCGCACCGGGGCAGCCGGCGAAGCCGGGGCACGCGCCGGTGACCGAGGCGGCCGAGCTGCTGCTGCGGGCCGCGGAGGGGGCCGGCACCATCCGCCCGGGGATCACCGCGGACGACCTCTTCCTCCTCATCGGCGGGCTCTGGACGCTGCCCCCGGGCACCGACTGGCAGCCCCGCGCCACCCGCCTGCTGGACTTCGTCATGGACGGGCTGCGCGTGGGGGCGGCTGCCGGAGGTCAGGGACAGTCGTAGGTGAAGCCGGCGGTGACCGTGCGCGGCGTCCCGGAGAGGATGCGCAGTTCGGCCCGGGCCGTCCGGTGTCCCGTGCCCTGGAAGGTCCAGCGCAGGTGAAGGCGCGCCTGCCGCTGTCCCGGGGCCAGTACCTCCTTGAGCACACCCGAGGCGGTGCCGTCGCTCCGGGACCAGCGGTAGGACAGCGTGCCCGGGCGGCCGTTGGTGGTGACCAGGGCGACCAGGTCCGCGGTGCCGTCGCAGCCGAGGGACGCCGGCCGGGCCGTGACCGTCACCGCGCTCACCGCCAGGGGCGGCCCGAGGCGCTGCCAGGCGAGGAACGCGAGGACGCAGAGCACAACCAGTGCGGGCAGGGCATGTCTGCGCAGCCGTCGCTCCCGGGGTGCGGAAGGCGACGGGACGGCCGGGAGCGTCCGGTGGCTGCGGTGGTGAACGACGGCGCTCACGCCCGGGCCGAAACGCAGCACGGTTCCTCCGACCCGGTCGGGGGATGCCGACCGGGCAGGCGACGCCTCCGCCGCCTGCTCCGCGGTGGCCTCGTCGGCTTCGGGCCGCTGGATCCAGTGGCTGGCGAGGACGGTGGCGCTGTACTCCGCATCGGCTCCCAGCGTCCGGGTACGGTCGGGGGTCCTCCCCGGCACCTCGCTCTGCTCACCGCCGCGAGAGTGCCCGAGCACGGTGGTCTCCTCGCCGTCACGACCGAGCACCGCCGTCCGCTCGCCGTCACGACCGAGCACGGCCGTCTGCTCGTCGGCGCTGCTGAGCACCGCCGTCTGCTCGCCGTCACGACCGAGCACGGCGGTCTGCTCGTCGGCGCTGCTGAGCACCGCCGTCTGCTCGCCGTCACGACCGAGCACGGCGGTCTGCTCGCCGTCACGACCGAGCACGGCGGTCTGCTCGCCGTCACGACCGAGCACGGCGGTCTGCTCGTCGGCGCTGCTGAGCACCGCCGTCTGCTCGCCGTCACGACCGAGCACGGCCGTCTGCTCGTCGGCGCTGCTGAGCACCACGGTCTGCTCGCCGGCGCGACCGAGCACCGCCGTCCGCTCGTCGTCACGACCGAGCACGGCGGTCTGCTCATCGGCGCTGCTGAGCACCACGGTCTGCTCGCCGGCGCTGCTGAGCACCACGGTCTGCTCGCCGGCGCGACCGAGCACCGCCGTCCGCTCGTCGTCGGTCGACTCGGTCGTGCGGTCGTCGTCGTGTGCGGTCATCGCAGGTCGCACCGCCTGGTGAGGAGCTGCTGCGAGGCGCCGCCGTCGGCGGCGGCCGGGGTCGTGGTGGCCTGCACCGTCCAGTAGCAGCCGAGGTTCCGGAAGGTGTGGTCGACGCTGAGCGTGTACTGGGTGGCGCCGCTGCGTTCGAAGGTCTCGGACGCGCCGTCGGCCGTGCCCGGCTGCCCCGCGGTGTCGCCCGTGAACCAGGAGACGGTGATGGAGACCGGGCCGGTGCCGTCCGTGGTGACGCCGAGGGTCGCCGTAGCGGTCGTGGGGCCCGTCTGCCGGAAGGCCGAGACGGTGACGTCCTTGACGGCGGGCCCGATGGGCGGGGCCGGGGCCGTGGTCGTCGGCGTCGTCGCGGTGGGGGGTGCGGTGGTCGTCGCGGCGGAAGCGGTTGGCTCCTCGCCACCGGGAGGGGCGGCGGAGGCCGGGGGCGCACCGGCGGCGGTGGTCGCCGGGTCCGAGGGCGACAGGGTGGGGGACGCCGAGGGAGTGGCCGAGGCCGTGGGGGCGGCGGACGGGGAGGAGCCGGCCGGGCTGGCAGATGCCGCCGGGCCCGCACCGGACCCGGCGCTGGTGGTGGCCAGGGCCTGGGCCGCCCGTTGCGCCGCGGTCCCGGGTTCGTACGGCAGCCCGTACGTCAGGAGGGCACCGAGCAGTACCGCGGCTGCGGACACGAGCACTCCGGCGCGGCCGGGCAGCCAGGGGTGGGCCCGGCCGGGGCCCGGCGTCCGGCTCAGCACCGTGCGGGCGGTGTCCGTGGTGCTCCGGGGAGCCGTGCGGGCCGAGGGCAGGAGCAGGGGGAGCAGGGCCACCAGCGCGGCGAGCCGTCCCCGGCCGCGTTCCTCCCAGTCGGTGCCGTAGGCGGCGCCGGCGACCGACTCCAGTTCGACGACGAACGTCTCGGCCTGTGCGGGCCGTTTCGCCGGGTCCTTGGCCAGGCCGCGCCGCACCAGCTCCCGCACCGCCTCGGGGACCTCCTCGGCGGGGACGGGCGCGTCGAGGTGCCGCAGCGCGAGCTCCGCTAGGTTGCCGCCGTCGTACGGCTTGTGACCCGTCAGGCACTCGAAGAAGGTGGCTGTGGCCGCGTAGACGTCGGAGGCGGGCGAGGCGGGTGCGCCGGTCCACTGCTCGGGGGCCATGTAGGAGGGGGTTCCCGCCACGCCGGCGCTGGTGCCCGCGTCCACGGCGATGCCGAAGTCGACGAGCTTGGAGGACCCGTCCGGCGCGACCAGGACGTTCTCCGGCTTGTAGTCGCGGTGGACGACGCCGAGGTGGTGCGCGTCGGCCAGGCCGAGCAGCGACCCCTTGAGGACGACGAGCGCGGCCTCGGGAGCAAGGGGGCCCTCTTTCCTGAGCAGCGTGCGCAGCGGGACGCCGTCGACCAGCTCCATCACGATGGCCGCGCCGTCCGGGCTCTCCACGTACTCGTACAGGACGGCGACGTGAGGGCTCTCCAGCCCGCCGAGCAGCCGTGCCTCCGCCCGGAAGTCGCGCACGAACCCGGGCCGGGTGCGCAGCGAGTCGCTGAGGTACTTCACGGCGACCGGGAGGCCGGTCTCCTCGTGCACGGCGAGGACGACCCGGCCGCTTGCCCCTGACCCGAGTTCGAGCGACTCGGTGTATCCGGGCACCGCCCATGTGTTCATGTCCATCCCCCCAAAGGCAGCCGCTCCCCAGCGGCCGGCCACGTTCGGAGACACATTTTTCGGCCACTGCGGTTGCGTGGCCACAAGCGTGCGCGAGGCGTGCCCGGACCGTGACAGAGGCGCGGTGGTACCGACCGGGGCGCGCTCCGGTGACGCCCGGCTCAGGCTCGGTGCCCGTTCGCGTCCGTGCCGGGCACACCCAGCAGGAGCAGCGTCACGTCGTCGTCTGAGATGTCCGTGTCCGCGATGAGCGTCCCGACCAGGCGGTCCGCTGCCTGGTCGAGGGTGCCCGGGTCGTCCACGGGAGCGCCCTTCAGCGCGAGGTCGACGGTGCGGGTGAGGACGTCGATCTGCGCCTCGATGTCGGTGCCGGGCCTTTCGACCAGCCCGTCGGTGTAGAGCACGAGGGCACTGCCCGGCGGCAGCGGCCTGGTCGCCTCCTCGAACGGCACCCCGGAGGCCGCGTCGTTGACACCCAGCGGCACGCCGACGGGCGAGGTCAGCCGGCAGGCCGGTCCGTCGGGGGGCAGGACGATGACGGGCAGGTGCCCCGCCGAGCAGAGCGTGACCTCGTGCCTGATCTGGTCCAGGACCAGATAGACGCAGGTGACCAGCTGGCCCGCCAGGTCGCCGACGAACGTGTCGAGGGCCCTCATCAGCCCGCTGGGCGTGGCACCCGTGCGGGCCAGGGCGTGGGAGGCGGCGCGCAGTTGCCCCATGACGGCCGCGGCCTCCAGGCCCCGCCCCATCACATCGCCGATGAGGACGCCCGTGCGGCGCTCGTCGAGGGGGATGACATCGAACCAGTCGCCGCCGACTCCGGGGTCCTGGACGGACGCCAGGTACCGGTAGGCGCACGGCAGGTGGGCCAGACGGGGCGGCTCCCCCATGAGGCTGTGCTGCAGGGTGTAGGCGATGCGCCGCTGCTGCTCGTAGCGCTCGGCGCGTTCGGCCTCCAGCCGTCTGCGCTCGGTGATGTCCCGGACGGTCAGGACCACCAGAGTCTCCTGCTCGGACCGCAGACTGCTGACACTCACCTCGACCGGGAACTCGGAGCCGTCGCCGCGCAGCCCGAACAGGTCCGTGTCCAGGACCGTCGGCTTCGGAGCGCGCCGGCGGAAGTACGCGTCCAGGAGGGCGCCGTGCCGTCTGCGCCGGGCGGCGGGCACCAGGCCGATCACATCGGTGCCGACCAGGTCGCCCGGCACACGCCCGAACAGGCGTTGCACCTGCGGGTTGGCCATGAGGACGGTGCCGTCGCCGTCGGTGATCAGGGTGGCGTCGGGAGCGGACTCCAGCAGCGCGAGGAACCGCCGGTGCGACCGCTGGACCTCGCGCTGCGCCGCGACCCGGTCGGTGATGTCGGTGACGACACCGCACAGGGCGTAGGGCGAGCCGGAGGCGTCCCTGAGCGGGAAGAGGGTGGAGAGGACATCTCGGGCACCGGCCGGCAGGGCGAGCCGTTCCTCTCGTTGCACCGGCCTGCCCGCCGCCAGCATCGCGTGGTCGGCGGCACGCACCTGACGCGCGAGGTCGGACGGCATGACGTCGACGTCCCGGCGTCCCAGGACCTGGTCCCGGGACAGGTTCAAGCTCTCCTCGAACGTCGTGTTGACCGCCAGGTAGCGGCCGTCCAGGTCCTTGATGAACACCACCGCGGGCGTGTGGTCCATGAAGGCCTGCAGCAGTGCGTTCTGGCGGACCTGCCACTCGAGACGACCGTGCGCGACCTCGACACGACGGCCCACGGCCAGGGTCGCGAAGATCACCGCCGTGAACACGGCCACATGGCCGCAGACGAGGAGCGCGGTGCCCAGCCGGGACCCGAACACGCCCTCGTCCTCACCCGCCAGGGTGGCCAGACCCAGCAGCGGCGGCACGACCAGGACGGTGACGAACAGCCATCGTCCCAGCGCGCCCGTCGTCCCCGCGTTCAGCAGCAGCCCCGCGCAGCCCTCTCCCGGACGGGCCAGGAAGAGTGCCGTCCCCAGCAGCACCAGCGCCACCGCGGTGTGCAGGGCCATGCCCGAGTAGGGGCCGATCTGCTCCAGCTCGGGCACCGCGTAGGCGGCCCCGTACAGCCTCAGCATGCCGAGAGCGCCGACGACCAGTCCCAGGACCTGACTCACCCAGGCGGGAACCCGGGGCGCAGCGGCACAGACGGAACCCGCCCCCGCGGCCATCAGCGCCACGGTCGTGTGGGGCGCCATCCGGCCCGGCGGTCCCGTTCCCTGGTGGGCGGTGTCGTCCACGAAGAGCAGCTCGTCGATCCCCAGGTCCACCCCGGTCACATACTCCATGAGGGTGAGCCCGCCGAGCAGGGCGACGAGGACCGCCGCCACGCGGGAGACAGCGAGCGCCCCCGGGCGGGCGCCGCCTCGCACGGCCACGTACACCGAAAGGCCGAGTGCCATGAGGGCGACAGCCGTGTTGGCCTTCATGGCCACCGCGCCGGGGAGCACTTCCTTCAGGGCATCGGCCCCCGAGATCCATCCGATGAGGCCCACCAGGCCCAGCAGGCCGGCCGGCACGGCGGCGGCCCCGGCCACCCGGTGCGCGGTGGCGAGGGCGCGTGTGTGGAACGGCAGCCCGTCGACCCGCTCCGCGCTGTGTGCGCCAGGCAGCCCGGACGTCTGCTGGTCCCTCGTCACCGCATTCTCATCCCTGCCGGATGACCGTCAAACCGCATCAAACAGCTTAAGTAATAGGAAAGGGTATAGGTGTGACCGGCGGCGGGCCCTGCGCGGCGGCCGGGCCGCATGACGCAGTCGAGTGGTGAGAAACGCCTGGGAAAGCAGCACGTCAGCGACAGCGCTGCCCTTCGAAACCGGCCGTCGGCGTGATCCGGATCGCGTCGGCGGCACGCCCTCCCGCTCCCCGCCTGCGGCAGACTGTCCGAGCGCCCTCCGTACACGATTCGGGAGCTTGAGGCATGAGCGTGCAGCGGTACCCCCTGGCCGGGGTCACGGTGGTCAGTCTGGAGCAGGCCGTGGCCGCCCCCTACGCCACCCGGCAGCTCGCCGACCTCGGGGCCCGGGTGATCAAGGTGGAACGGCCGGGCGGCGGCGACTTCGCCCGCCGGTACGACACGACCGTGCACGGCCACTCCAGCTACTTCGTCTGGCTCAACCGCTCCAAGGAGTCCCTCACCCTCGACCTCAAGGACCCGCGCGGTCACGAGATCCTGCACGACCTCCTCGACGGCGCCGACGTCTTCGTGCAGAACCTCGCCCCCGGCGCCGCCGCCCGGCTCGGTCTGGACGCCGCCGCCGTCACCGCCCGCCGGCCCAACCTGATCCCGTGCACGATCTCCGGCTACGGCACGACCGGCCCCTGGTCCGACCGCAAGGCCTACGACCTGCTCGTGCAGTGCCAGACCGGGCTGGTGTCGCTGACCGGAACCCCCGAGGGCACCGCCCGGACCGGGATCTCCGTCGCCGACATCGCCGCCGGGATGTACGCCTACAGCGGCGTCCTCACGGCCCTGTACACCCGCGCCACCACCGGCGAGGCCCACCCCGTGGAGGTGTCGCTGTTCGAGGCGCTCGCGGAGTGGATGGGCCAGCCCGCCTACTACACCCGGTACGGAGGCACCCAGCCCCCGCGCCTGGGCACTCAGCACGCCACCATCGCGCCGTACGGGACGTACACGGCCGCCGACGGCAGGGACGTGCTGTTCTCCATCCAGAACGAGCGGGAATGGGTGGCGCTGTGCGCCGAGTTCCTCGGGCGTCCGGAGCTGGCCGACGATCCGCGGTTCGCCACCGGCTCCGATCGCGTCGCCCATCGCGAAGAGCTCAACGCCGTAGTCGCCGAGCGCTGCGCCCGCTCCGGGTCCGACGAGGTCCTCAAGGATCTGGAGCGCATCGGCATCGCCTGCGCCGGGGTCAACGACGTGGCCGCTTTCCTGGACCACCCCGTGCTGGCCGCCCGGGACCGCTGGAGCGAGGTCGAGGTGCCGGGCGCCACCGTGGAGGCGCTGCTCCCGCCCGCCGACCTTGCGGGTCTGCCCGCGCGCATGGACCCCGTGCCGGCGGTGGGCGAGCACACCGGGGCGATCCTCGCCGAACTGGGCCGCACCGAGGAGGAGGTGGCGGCCCTGCGCGCCGACGGGGTCGTCTGACGGCAGACCCTCCCTCGCGCCCTAGCGGGACTCGGCTGCCGGGCCTCCCTCGGCCTCCTGCCGCTGGGACGCGCGCAGGCTCGTGAACGTCGTGACCGCCAGGACCAGCACGATGAATCCCAGCGAGAACGGGATGCCGATCTCGGGGACGTGCACGCCCGACTCGTGCAGGGCGTGCAGCACCAGCTTCACGCCGATGAAGCCGAGGATGATCGACAGGCCGTAGGAGAGGTGGACCAGCCTCTTGAGCAGGCCGCCGATGAGGAAGTACAGCTGGCGCAGGCCCATCAGGGCGAAGGCGTTCGCGGTGAACACGATGTACGGGTCCTGCGTCAGGCCGTAGATGGCCGGGATGGAGTCCAGGGCGAACAGCACGTCGGTGGAGCCGATCGCGAGCATCACGACCAGCATGGGGGTCATGATCCGCTTGCCGTTCTCGGTGATGAACAGCTTCGTGCCGTGATAGCGGTCGGCCACGCCGAAGCGCTGCTCCGCCAGCTTCAGCAGCTTGTTCTCCTGGTACTCCTCGTCGTGGTCCTGCTTGCGGGCGTCCTGCACCAGCTTCCAGGCGGTCCAGATCAGGAACGCGCCGAAGAGGTAGAACACCCAGGAGAAGGCCGAGATGATCGCCGCCCCGGCCGCGATGAACGCCGCCCGCAGCACCAGGGCCATCAGGACGCCGATCATCAGCACCCGCTGCTGGTACTGCGACGGCACCGCGAACTTCCCCATGATCAGGACGAACACGAAGAGGTTGTCGACGCTGAGCGACTTCTCGGTGATGTACCCGGCGAAGAACTCGCCCGTGGGTCCGCTCCCACCGGCGAACCACAGCCCCACGCCGAACAGCACGGCCAGGACGACCCACACCACCGTCCACGTCCCGGCTTCCCTGATGGACACGTCGTGCGGCTTGCGTCCGATGAAGAAGTCGACGGCGACGAGCACGCACAGGGCGGCCACGGTCAGCAGCCACACGGCCGGCGGGACGTTCACTTGTTACTCCTGATGCAGGTGTGGGGAGGGGACATCCTTGTCCGGTGTGGCTGGTTTCCGCCACCCCTGTCAGGTGAACAACGGGTCAAAGCTGCACGTGCAGCGCTTCCATGACGTCCTCGTCCGTCAGCTGGTCGAAGTTCTCGTACCAGAGGCCCACGGCCATGAACGCGGCCGGCCGGTGCAGGCAGATCACCTCGTCGGCTTCGGCGCCCAGCGCCTCGGCGCCCTCCGGAGAGCAGACGGGCGCGGCCAGCAACACCCGCGCGGGCGCCTGGCGGCGTACGAAGCGCAGCGCGGCGCGAGCCGTGGAACCGGTCGCCAGGCCGTCGTCGACGACGATCACGGTCCGTCCGCGCAGGTCCGGGGCCGGCCGGCCCTGCCGGTACAGCCGTTCGCGGCGCCGCAGTTCGGCCCGCTCCCGCTCGATGACGGGGGCGAGGGCGGCCTCGCCGATACCGAGATACCGCAGCGCGTCCTCATCGAGGAGCGGCACCTCGTCCCCGGCCATCGCGCCGACGCCGAGCTCCTCCTGGTGGGGCGCCCCGATCTTCCGTACGACGAGGACGTCGAGCGGGGCGTCCAGCGCGGCGGCCACCTCGCGCGCCACGGCGACCCCGCCGCGGGGCAGGGCGAGGACGAGCGGGTCGGGCAGGTCTCCCGCGCGCTGCCGGGTGCGCAGCGTCGCGGCCAGCTCCCCACCGGCCTGCCGGCGATCACGGAACCGCATGACGGTCACCTCCGCTTTCCGCACGAGAGAGCCCCGGCCGGTCGGGGTCCGCCCCGCCGACCCGGCTGCCGTCGTCTGCCGACCGGGCTGCCGTCGTCTGCCGACCGGGCTGCCGTCGCCTGCCGGTCCGGCTGCCGGCCCTCGGCCCATCCGGCTGCCCGCCGGCTGTCCGGCTTCCCGCGTACCCCCGCGCCCGCGGGACGATGCGCGACTCCCGCGCCCGGCGGTCATCGGCCCGTGGCCGTCCTCAGCTGCTCGTCGCACCACTGCCGGGCGGCGTCGGTGACCTGGTCGAGTGCGCCGGGCTCCTCGAACAGGTGGGTGGCGCCGGGCACCACGTGGAGGGTGTGCGGGGCGGGCAGCCGCCGGGCCGCCTCCTCGTTGAGCCGCAGCACATGCGTGTCCCGGCCGCCGACGATGAGCAGCACCGGGACACGGACGGCGTCCAGGGCATCACCCGCGAGGTCGGGCCGTCCGCCGCGCGAGACGACCGCCCGTACCCGGTCGGGGCGGCGGGCGGCGGCGACCAGGGCCGCGCCCGCGCCGGTGCTGGCGCCGAACAGGACGACGGGCAGGTCCGAGGTGTCCGGGTCCCGCGCCAGCCAGTCGAGGGCGTCCACCAGGCGGCGGCCCAGCAGCGGGATGTCGAAGCGGAGTTCGGCGGTGACGGCGTCCCGGTGTTCCTCGTCCTCGGTGAGCAGGTCGATGAGCAGGGTGCCGAGCCCGGCGATGCGCAGGCCGGCGGCGACCTCGCGGTTGCGGGGGCTGTGCCGGGAACTGCCGCTGCCGTGCGCGAAGAGCACGACCCCGCGGGCGTCCGGCGGCACGGTCAGGTCGCCGGTGAGGCCGGCACCGTCGGCGGGCAGAGTGACCGTCCGGGAGATCATCGTCAGCCTCCTCTCCCCCGCTCCCCGTGGTACCCCCGCCCGGCCGGACGTCCCATGGCGCGATCCGTGGGATGCGTGTCGTTGACGCCGTCGCACGCCCCGGTAGAGCGTGAGGGGGTGACCGATCGCCGCGTCGTCTTCGTCGTCTTCGACGGGTTCCAGCCGCTCGACCTCACCGGACCGCACGAGGTGTTCCACAGCGCGGGCGGGTACGCCTGCGAGGTCGTGGGGCCGAGGGCGGGGCCGGTCCGGTCGGTCAGCGGGCTGGTCATGGAGGCCGCGCACGGCGTGGACACCCTCGATCCGGCCGGCACGGACACCCTGGTGGTGGTCGGCGGCCACGGCGTCGACCGGGCCCGGCAGGACGCGGAGCTGGTCGCCTGGGTGGCCGCAGCTGCGGCCGGTGCCCGGCGAGTGGCCTCGGTGTGCAGCGGGGTCTTCCTGCTGGCGGCCGCGGGGCTGCTGGACGAACGACGGGTCACCACGCACTGGGCGCGCGAGGAGCAGCTGACCCGGGAGCATCCTCAGGTGCGGGTGGACTGCGACCCGATCTTCGTCCGGGACGGGCGGGTGTGGACCTCGGCCGGAGTGACGGCCGGGATGGATCTGGCGCTCGCCCTGGTGGAGGACGACCTCGGCCGGGACGCCGCGCACGAGGTGGCCCGGCGGCTGGTGCTGTTCCTGCGCCGCCCGGGCGGCCAGTCGCAGTTCAGCGTGGCGCTGTGGTCGCGGCAGCCGGCGACGGACCCGGTGCGGGCCGCCGTCACCGCGATCCACGCCGACCCCGGCGCCCGGCACGACATCGCCGCCCTCGCCGCGCACGCCGGGCTGAGCCCCCGTCACCTGCAGCGCCGCTTCACCGCCGAACTCGGTGAGCCTCCGGCGGCGTACGTCGAGCGGGTACGCGTCGAGGCGGCCCAGCGGGCGCTCACCGCAGGGGACGAACCGGTGGACGCCATCGCCCGCCGCTGCGGTTTCGTGACCGCCGAGACCCTGCGCCGCACGTTCCACCGCCGGCTCGGTGTCGCGCCGTCGGACTACCGCGCCCGGTTCCGCTCCACGACAGGACCCGCGGGACCTTCGGTGCCCCGGGCAGATTCCGCAGAGGAAGGACGTACCGCATGACCGCCTACGGCCTGCTGGTCTTCGAGGACGCGGAGGAACTCGACTTCGTGGGGCCCTGGGAGGTCTTCACCGTCTCCGCCCGGCTCCGGGACGGCGCCGACACGGCCGTGCTGGTCTGCGAGCACGCCGGGCCCGTGCGCTGCAACAAGGGCCTGCGTGTCCTGCCCGACCACACCCTCGACGACCATCCGCCGCTGGACGTGCTGCACGTGCCGGGCGGGCTGGGTGCCCGGGAGACCCAGCTGCACAACCCGGTGGTCACCGACTGGATCGCGAAGACGGCGGAGCGGGCCGCGTGGGTGCACGGCGTGTGCACGGGCACGTTCCTGCTGCACGCCGCCGGACCCGCCCGGGGACGCCGGGTGGCCACGCACTGGAGCCGGGAGGACACCCTTCAGGCGCGGGGGGACGTGACCGTCGTCCGGGACGCCCGCTACGTGGTCGACGGCAACCTGGTCACCAGCCAGGGTGTTTCGGCCGGTATCGACAGTGCGTAGTGGCTGGTCGGGCGGTTGCACGGCCGGGAGCACGCGCGGGCCGTACGGCGGTACATCCAGTACGACCCGGCGCCCCCGTACCTCGCGGACGAGCCGGTCTGATCGACCCGCGCGGCGTGGGGCCGCATGGGTGGGCGAGCCTCGGGCAGGCGATGTTCATGGGCGGTGACACGGGCGACGGAGGACAAGGGCGGCAGCCCGGCGAGTGCGGGCACCGGGCGGTGCCGCATCCCGGCGACATCCTGATCGAGGCGTGGGCGGCGTGCAGAGAGCACTGTCTGGCGGAGGCCGTCCTGGCGATGGTGGAGTGCTTCGCGGACGTCTCCCGGGTGCGGCCCACCGCCGTGGACCGGGTCCGTCTGCCCGAGGCCAGCGACGACGACCTGCTCGCCGCGCTGCTGGACGAGGTCATCTTCCGGCTGGAGGCGTACGGCCGGGTGCCCGTGGACGTGGAGGCCGACGAGGCCGACGGCGGCCTGGACGTACGGCTGGCGGTCACGGGCCTGGACGACGTGCAGATCACGGGTGCGATTCCGACGGCGGTGGCGTGGAACACGCTGCGGATCGGGCCGGATCCGTACGGGTGGTCGTGTGCGGTGAGGGTCGACGCCTGATCCCGGTGGCCGGGGTGCGCCTACCGTGGAGGGGTGGGCGGCGCAGTCGTGACGCTGTTCCTGTGCGGTGACGTGATGCTCGGGCGCGGCGTCGACCAGATCCTCGCGCACCCCGGTGACCCGGCACTGCGGGAGGCGTACGTCGAGGACGCCCGGTCCTACGTCCGGCTGGCGGAGTCGGCGCACGGCCCGGTGCCCGCGCCGGTGGCCGCGGCGTGGCCGTGGGGTGCGGTGCTGCGGGTGCTCGACGAGGCCGCCCCGGACGCCCGGATCGTGAATCTGGAGACCTCGGTGACGCGCGCCGCCACGTTCGCCCCCGGCAAGGAGATCCACTACCGCATGCACCCGGCGAACCTGCCGGCCCTGGCGGTGGTCCGGCCGGACGTGACCGTTCTCGCCAACAACCACGTCCTCGACTTCGGCCGGCAGGGACTGCTGGAGACCCTGGACACCCTGGCCCGGGCGGGCCTGCGGACGGCGGGCGCGGGACGCGACGCCGGCGCGGCGTACGCACCCGCCGTCGTCCCGCTCGCCGGCGGCCGCCGCCTGCCGGTGTGCGCCCTCGGGGCGCACTCCAGCGGCATCCCGTCCGGCTGGGCGGCGACGGCGGACCGGCCGGGCGTCGCGTATCTGCCCGATCTCTCGCCGGCCGCGGCCGAAGCCGTGGTGCGGCGGCTGGTCCGGTCCGGTGACCTCACCGTGGTGTCCGTGCACTGGGGCTCGAACTGGGGGTACCGCGTCCCGCGGGAGCAGGTCCGCTTCGCGCACGCTTTGATCGACGGCGGAGCCGACGTCGTCCACGGGCACTCCTCGCACCACCCCCGCCCGGTGGAGGTGTACCGGGACCGGCTGATCCTCTACGGCTGCGGCGACTTCGTCGACGACTACGAGGGCATCTCCGGCCACGAGGAGTACCGCGACGACCTGCGTCTGGCCTTCCTCGTGTCGGTCGAGGCGGACAGCGGCCGGCTGGCGGGGCTGCGCATGGTGCCGCTGCGGGTCCGGCGGATGCGGCTGGAGCCCGCGTCCGGGGAGGAGCGTGCCTGGCTGCGCAGCACACTGGACCGGATCAGCGGCGGGGTGGCGGTGCGGGAGGCGGCGGACGGTTCGCTGGTGCTCGCGGCGGCGCCGGCCGCGTGACGTCGGTGGACGAGGGGCACCGACAAGGGAGGCCTGCGTGTGAGGCCGACGTGTGAGGGCGACGTGTGAGGCTCCAGTGTCAGGGCCGCCTCTGAAGCCGAAGCGGGAGGTCAGCCCGCCCACGCCACCAGCCGCTCGCGGCTCTCCGGCTCCCGCAGCCGGGCGAGCGACTCCTTCTCCAGCTGGCGCACCCGCTCCCGGGTCAGACCGACCCGTCCGGCGACCTCGTTCAGCGTGCGGGTGTGCCCGTCGTGCAGTCCGTAGCGCAGGCTGAGGATCATGGCCTCGCGGGGCGCCAGCGTGCCGACGGCCTCACGCAGTTCCTCGGCGAGCGCCCGGAACTCGGCCACCTCCGGGGCCTGGAGGACCTCGGTGTCGGCGATGAGGTCGCCGACGACGGTCTCGCCCTTCTCGTCGACCGGGGTGTCCAGGCTGACCGCGTCCCGTCCGACGTGGCGCAGCCAGCCGATCCGGTCCTCGGTGAGGCCGCTCTCCCGGGCCACCTCCTCGAGGCTCGGCTCACGCTCCAGGTCGAGCCGCAGCCGCCGCTCGATCTTGCCTATCTTCTGCAGCTGCTCCACGACGTGCATCGGCAGCCGGACGGAGCGCGCGTGCGCGGCCAGGCCCCGCTCGATCGCCTGCCGGATCCACCAGGTGGCGTACGTGGAGAACTTGAAGCCCTTGGTGTGG
Organism: Streptomyces sp. NPDC029041; assembly: GCF_040637515.1. Lineage (NCBI taxonomy): Bacteria > Bacillati > Actinomycetota > Actinomycetes > Kitasatosporales > Streptomycetaceae > Streptomyces > Streptomyces sp. NPDC029041. The sequence goes on from NZ_JBEZWO010000001.1 coordinate 118,274, forward strand.
TCGAACTTCTCCACGGCGCGGATCAGCCCCAGATTGCCCTCCTGGATGACGTCCAGCAGGGGCAGACCGCGGTGGGCGTGCCGTTTGGCCATGGACACCACGAGCCGGAGGTTGGCCCGGACCATGTGGTCCTTGGCGGCCTGCCCGTCGCGGACGGCCTCCTCCAGCTCGCTGCGCCGCCTCGCCGTGATCTCGTGTTCGCCGGCGTCGGCCCGGTCCAGTTCCTCCAGCGCCTGTACGCCGGTCTCCATCCGCTTGGCCAGGCGTACCTCGTCCTCCGCGGTGAGCAGCGCCGTCGCCGAGATCTGCGCGAGGTACTGGCCGAGAAGGTCCGGCTCTTCGTCCGGCTCGGGGATGCGGCTGCGCAGCCGGGCGGTGCGGACGGGGCCGCGCCGGTCCTCGCGGGCGTCCGTGGCGGGGTCTTCTGCCAGGGGAGACATCGTCGGGTTCCTCCCTCTCCCGTCTCGTTCCGGCTCGCCTTGGCGGGTACCCGGGGCAATCCCCCCGAACCGTGTGCTCCGGATGCCTCGGGGGTACCCCGGGGCACATGACCGGCATCGAACTCAGCAGCGACGCGTTCAACGACCATTCCTTCATCGCGCGCCGGTACGCGTACGAGGGACCCAACGTCTCTCCGCCGCTGACCTGGAGCGGCGTACCGGACGACGCGGCGGAGCTGGTCCTGCTGTGCGAGGACCCCGACGCCCCGTCGGGCACCTTCGCGCACTGGGTCGTGGTCGGCATCGACCCGCACAGCGACGGCGTCGAGGCCGGACAGGTCCCACCCGGCGGCACGGAGCTCGTCAACGGCTACGGCCAGCACGGCTGGGGCGGCCCGCACCCCCCGCCGGGTGACGACGCCCACCACTACTTCTTCCGGCTCTACGCGCTGGCCGAGCCGTGTGTCCTGCCCGACGCGCCGCGCGCGGACCAGGTGCACGAGGAGGTCGACAAGCGCCGCCTCGCGGACGGGACGCTGGTGGGGCTGTACCAGCGCTGAGCCGCACACCCGCACCGCCGCGTCACAACGGTCGGTTGTGACGCCGGTGCCGGTCGGTGGTTTGCCCGGCCGGCCCGCTCTCGCTTGGATGACTCCCGGACAACGCCGGGTTGTCCACGGGAGCGGGGAGTGCGCCGGGTATGGCGGGCAGACGGCCGCTGGGGCGGCGGTTCGGGTGGCTGTGGGGCGCGTACGCGGTCAGCACGGCCGGGACATGGCTCGCGTTCGACGCGTTCGCCCTCATCGCGGTCCTGGCCCTGGACGCCGGACCGGCGCAGGTGTCGTTGCTGGCCGCGGTGGGGCCCGCGGTCGGCGCGGCGGTGTCCGTGCCTCTCGGGCCGTGGGTGGAGATCCGCCGCAAGCGGCCGGTGATGATGGCGACGGACCTGGTCCGGTGCGCGGTCCTGCTGAGCATCCCCGTGGCGTTCGCGCTCGGCCGGCTCACCTTCGGCCAGTTGCTGCTGGTGTCGGTGGCCGTGGCGGCGGCCGACATCACCTTCAACGCGGCGGCCGGGGCGTTCCTGAAGGACCTGTTGCCGCGGCAGGACCTGCTGGTGGCGAACGGGCGGTTCGAGGCGACGACCTGGACCGCCAGCATGGTCGGCCCGCCGCTGGGCGGGGCCGCGATCAGCCTGTTCGGTCCCGTGACGACGGTGGTGGCCGACGCGGTGAGCTATCTGCTCTCGGCGCTCGGCCTCCGGGCGATCGGCGACGCCGAGAAGCGCCCCGCGCGACCGCACCCCGCGGTGACCCGGCCGGGGGACCTGCTGGAGGGCTGGCGCCACATCCTGGCCGATCCGGCACTGCGCCCGCTCTTCTTCAACTCGCTCGTGGTGAACTCCCTGATCATGGCTGCATCCCCGCCGCTGCTGATCCTCATGGTGGACGACCTGCACTTCGCCCCGTGGCAGTACGCCCTGGCCTTCGCGGTCCCCTGCACCGGCGGCCTGCTCGGCTCCCGCCTGGCCCCGCGCCTCGTCGCTCGCCACGGCCGGTACCGGGTCCTGCTCACCGCCGGGGTACTGCGGGCCTGCTGGTCGATCGGCCTGGCCTTCACCGGCCCCGGCACGCCCGGTCTGGTCCTGGTCATGCTGGTCGAGTTCGGCCTGATCACCTGCTGCGCCGTGTTCAACCCCGTCCTCGCCACCCACCGTCTCGACCGCACCCCCACCGGCCGGGTCACCCGCACCCTGGCCGCCTGGTCGGCCACCGGCAAGGCCGCCACCGCGATGGTCACCGCCCTGTGGGGCGTACTGGCCGCCTGGACCGGTCCCCGGGCGGCCATCGCACTGGCCGGCGCCCTGCTCCTGCTCACACCGCTGCTGCTGCCCCGCCGGGATCGCACGCCGGAGGCCGGCCCCGAACGGGCGGGCGTCGCAGTGGAGTCGGACCGCGGCTGACCGTCGTGGCGCGCTCGCCCGGTGGGTCCGGAACGGACGCGGCAGCGCCCCCGCCCCGGACCGCCCGGTCCGGCTCAGACCGCCCCGGGCACCTCCTCCGTGACGCCGTTCAGCTCGGAGGCCGGATCCGTGCCGTAGGGGCGGGTGAGGATCTCCAGGCCGTGGCCCGCCGGGTCGAGGAAGTAGACGCCCCGGCCGCCGTCGTTGCGGTTGATGCGGCGGGGGTGGTTGCCGTGCGGGTCGGCCTGGAGGGGGACGCGGGCCTCGACCAGGCGGGCCAGGGCCTGGTCGAACTCTTCCTCGGAGACGAGGAACGCGTAGTGCTGCATGGGGATGTCGGCGTCGATGGTGAGGAAGTCCAGCGTGACGCCGTTGGCGGTGGTCACCGGCAGGAAGACCCCGGTCGGTGCCCCGACCTCCAGTCCCAGGATCTCGGCGAGGAAACGAGCGGACTTCTCCCGGTCACGGGACAGGACAATGGTGTGATTGAACTCGACTGACACGGCTGAATGCCTCCACGGGCATCTCCGCGGCGCCTCCATGCCTCACCCGGACGGTGACCGGCACGCGATGCCGCGCGCGGTGGATCGTAGACAGCGGCAGCCGGTGTCGTCGAGGTGTTTTTTCGGCCGTGTCGGAGCTCCGGTGAACGTCTCGCGGAACGGCGCGTACGGGTGGTGCGCCCGAAGGGGCGGACCGGAGTGCCGGCCGGCCCCGTGCGGCGTGCGGTGCGGCTCAGTACCAGCCGGTGTTCACCAGGTCGTGGCCGTCGCAGGCGAGCAGGGCCCGCGAGACGCGGCCGTTGAGGTTGTTGCCCATCTGCGTGTAGGCGTAGTTGATGCCGGAGTCGACGGTCTCCGAGACCCAGCCGTCGGTGCGGCCCGTGCCGTTGTCGGAGCGCTGCAGTACGGCCTCGCAGCCGGGCCGGGAGTTCTCGATCCGGGCGTACGAGCCGCACTTGTCGGAGTAGAAGTACTTCAGGGCCATGCCCTCGAAGTACTTGGTGGCTCCGATCTGCCGGAACGTTCCCGAGCAGAACGTGGTGGTGGGGTACTGCCCCTCCTGCCCGTAGAACCCGTAGTTGCCGCCCGAGTACGGCTGGGCCTGGGCGGTGGTCGGAAGGAGCGCCATCACCGCGGCGGCGCCCCCCGCGGCCAGCAGTGTCGTGAGTGATCGGCGGCTCATGAGCCCTCTTTCGTGTGTCGGCGGGTGGAACGGTCGTGCGCGCCGGCCGGCCCCCGGCCGCCGTCGCTCGCTGGTCGTGACCGTACGGGGCGTCACCGCACCACCGGTACCTGACACTTATCAGGGTCGGCGCCCGAGGCGCCGCGCTCCCATGGAGCCCTGACATTCGTCAGGACCGCCCGCCCCGCCCCCGCTCCTATCGTGACTCCGCGGTCCGAGGCTCCGTCGGGCCACCGGGCGATCCAGGAAGGGCAACCATGCGCATGCTCCTGCGCGGCGCCGCCGCGCTCGCGGCCGTCGTCACGGTCGCATCACTCACGAGCGGTGCGTCGGCACAGCCCCGGACGGGCGGGGCGGTGGAGGGCGCCGGGACCGTCCGGTCCCCGGCAGCCGCGCAGATCCCGCCCGGCGTCACCGCCGGCGTGGCCGTCTTCGACCGCCGGACCGGCACATTCACCGAACAGGTCGAGGTGAGCAGGCAGTTCCGCTCCGCCTCGGTCGTCAAGCTGCTGCTGGTGCTGGACTTCCTGTGGGACCGCGGACCCGACTACACCATTCCCGCGGCCGACCGCGCCCGGCTGGAGCCGATGCTGCGCGGCAGCGACGACAACGCCGCGAACCACTACTGGTCGACGTACGGCGGTTCGGCGATCATCGACCGGATGACCGCCGAGCCCGCGCTCGGCCTGCGCGACACGGCGCCACCGCCCCCCGGCTACGAGGGTTTCTGGGGCTACACGGCCATCTCCGCGCGGGACACGGTGGCGATCTACCGGTACATCCTGGAGAAGGCCCCCGCGCCCGTCCGGGACTTCATCATGGACAACCTGCGCCGCTCCACCCGCTGCTCCGCCACCGACCACTTCGACCAGCACTTCGGCATCGCGGGCTCGTTCGACAAGCCCTGGGCGGTGAAGCAGGGCTGGTCCGGGAAGTACGCGAAGGGCACCTGCGGCCCCCAGGCCACGGCTTCGGGAACACAGGCGGAGTCAGCCGCCCCTGCTCCCCGCGCCGCCACGGCCGTCGACCTCACTTCGCCCGCACTGCACACCACCGGCACGGTGGGCGCGGACGACCGCGCGATCGTGGCGGTGCTGACGCTGCACCAGGCCGGCACGTCGTACGGCAAGGCGTACACCGACATCGGCCGGCTGACCCGCTCGCTGAACGTGCCGGGCGGGGTACGGCCCGCCGGCACCTGGTTCGGCACCTGGGGTGAGTTCGTGAACGTCCGCAGGGGTCCGGCCACGGGCGGGGACCGGCTGACGCAACTCCCCGCCGGCGTCGAGGTGCTGGTGGGCTGCCAGACCCGGGGGGAGACGGTGAGTGTGCCGCCCTACACCAACGACTGGTGGGCCTATCTGCCCCAGTACGGCGGCTACATCTCCAACATCTACATCAGCTCGCCGGACAACCGGCTGCCGAACGTCCCGGAGTGCGGCTGATCGCGGCCGGGGCGGGAACGGGGGACGAGCGGTGGGCGGGGCTGCGGCCTCGCCCACCGCTCGCGTTCGCGCGGCTCAGCGCTCGTACTCGGCGAGGTAGCGCATCACCTTGTCGACGTGCGGTCTCACCCGCTCCGGTACGCCGCGCTCCTCGATGACCGTGCGGTCACTGGTGCGGTAGCCGGCCGCGACGAGCGCGGGAAGGTCCTTCTTCGGCAGGCCCGCCTGCTTGAAGCGCTGGTCGAGCCAGCACACGTACAGGCTCATGGTGGAGATCGCGTCCGGCGGCGACATGTGGTCCTTGTCGCCGTCGCCGTCCCCGTCCACCGCCCAGGCGCGGAACACCGACGGCGTCCACATGGCGATGCCGTACTCCTCGCTCTGCGGGCGGGAGGCCTTCGGGTCGAAGTTGCTCTCCGCCTTGATCAGCGCGGCGAGCAGGGCGGGTGTGATCTCCTCGTCGGTGCAGCGGTGAGCCGCGCGGGCGATGACGGGGCGCAGGGCCTCGGGTACGTCGGAGTCCTCGGGTATCTCACCGGCCGGCGGGCTGGGGGTGCCGGCGACGGTGTGGGTGTCGCGGTCGCGGTCGTCGTCCCGGGTGCCGCCGCCTCCCCCGAGCAGGGCCGCTCCGGCGACCCCGGCGGCGGCCAGGACGACGACGAGCCCGGCCGCGACGGCCGGCGCCCTGCGTCTTCGGCGGTGGGGGCCGCCCGTGATGGCCTCGATCCGGGAGGCGACACCGGCGGCCGTGTGCGGGAGGCGGGCGGCGTGGTCCGGGGCGAGGCAGTCGGCGATGAGCCGGCGCATCTCCTCGTCGAGGCCGGCGTCGAGCCGCAGGGGTGCGGTGCCGCGTGCGTAGGACTGGGCCGCGAGCGAGCGGGCGCGGGCCGTCGCGCCCGGGAAGGGATGGAGTCCGCCGGTGAGGACCTGGTGGGCGAGGACGCCGAAGGCCCAGATGTCGGCGGTGGGCCGGACGACGGCGCCCTGGGTGCCGGTGCGCTGCGACCACCACTCGGGCGGCAGGTGGTCGAGGGTGCCGAGCGGCGGCAAGTGGGCGTGGGTGCCGTCGAGTTCGGCGGCCAGGCCGAAGTCCGCGAGCCATACCCGGCCGCCCGGGCCCAGCAGGACGTTGGCGGGTTTGAGGTCGCCGTGCACCCAGCCGGCGTCGTGCATGTGGGCGAGTCCCGCGGCCACTCCGCGCAGGACGCGGACGGCGTCCGCGATCGGCCCGCCGGTGTCCGCGGCGTCCAGGACGTCCCGCAGGCTGGCCTCGGCGCGGTCCATGACCAGCGCGATCGCGCCGTCCAGAGCGGGCAGTTCCGGTGCTTGCAGGGTGCGCACGGCGTGGGTGCGGACGAGATGGGGGTGGTCGGCCTCCGCGCTGAACCGGACCTCGCGCGCGACGAGTTCACCGAGTGCCGCGCGCTGGCCGGGGCCGAGGGCGCCGGTCGGGAGCACCTTCACCGCGACGGGCGTGCCGTCGGCGACCGTACGGGCCTCGTACACCGTTCCCCAGCCACCGGAGCCGATGACCGCGCCCAGCTCCCAGCCGTCGATGCGGAAGCCCTCCGGGAGTCCGGCCGGGCGGGGCGCCTCCAGCTCGCCGTCCTGTTGCTCCGGTGTGGTCATGCGCCTGCCTCCAGCGGACCGGTGAGGCGGGCGGCGCCCCGGGGCGGCAGCAGACCGAGGTGCTCCTCGCGGACCAGGCCGAAGCGCAGGGCGACGGAGGCGAGCCGGGTGCGTTTGGCGCCGGTGCGGCCGCCGTCGGTCGCGGCCGTGGCCTCCTCGCCGAGTTCCAGGCGCAGTTTGGCGAAGGCGAGGTAGTCGATGTGGTAGTTGACGGCGGAGCGCGTCAGGTCCCGGCAGGACTCCAGGGGCCGCAGCCGCTCCACGATCTGGCCGACACCGGGCAGCGCCGAGTCGGAGGGGTCGCGCAGCCGGGGCTCGCACAGGGCCACCAGGACGAGGAAGTACTTCGACGTCGGGTCCAGGGCGAAGGGGTGGACGGTCTGTTCGCCGCCGCCCGGCACGGACTGCTCACCGAGGTAGGCGTGCTGGGGTGCGAACACCTTGAACGTGGCGGTGCCGGACAGGGCGGGCAGCACGACGCGGGAGAACTCGAAGGGCACGGGCGCCCCGAGCCGCCCGGGCGCGACGGTGAGGTACTCGCCGGCCCCCTCCAGGTTCTCCACGACGTAGGACACGCTGCGACTGAAGTTGGACAGCCGCCAGTAGTCCCCCGCTGCCTCCAGCTGCCCGGCGCGGCGGGAGATCCCGGGGTCGGCCAGGACGATGCGGACCCCCGCCCCGCCGCGTCCGAAGTCCGCGATGTCCCCCGGCCCCAGGTGGATCAGCTCGGGACTGCCCGTCTCGTCCCCGCCCTCCTGGGCGGTGCCGGGCAACTGCACGATGATCGTTTCCATGCGGACTCCCCCGCTGATGTCGCCCCCGATTTGGTCGCGAGGATTGTACGGGCGGTGTCCGCGTCCCGCGGAGGAGGCGCAGCCGCGTCAGCGGACGCGTTCCGGCCCTCGCGCGCGGCAGGCACGGCGTCGACTCCGACGTCAGCACCTGCCGTCCGCGGCGAGCGCATGGTTCCACCGGTACGTCACGAGCGGACCGGTCACGTCCGGCAGGTCGACCCAGGACTCGACGGCGCCCTGCGCCCGCACTCTTCGTCACGCCGTGCGTGGCCTCGCGGTTCCCCTGCTCCCGGGCGCGGTGGACGGGTGTCCGCGTCGCCGACGACCCCGGTGCCGCGTTCGGCGGGCAGCGGCGCGAACACACCTGTGCCGCAGCCGATGTCGAGGCCCGGCGAGCCGCGGATGCCGGAAGCACTCGTGAGCCATGGCCCGACGGTCCGCAGGGCGACTGCGTGCGGTCGTCCGTCCCCGTTCAGCCTCCGAGGCAGATGACGAGCAGGCAGAGCTCCTTGGACTTCGGGTCGGAGGGGGACGTCTCGGGCGGAGTCGTCGCCGCGGGCGGGGGTGTCGAGGAGGACTCCGGCTGCTGTGCGTCCGAGCCGGACGCGGCGGCCGGGGGTGCTGCCGGTTCGGTGGCCGTGGAACCGGAAGAGCCCGACGAACCCGATGAACCCGATGAACCCGATGAACCGATGCTGCCGGTGGCCGCGTCGACGGTGTCCCTGACGGTCTTGCCGGGCGCGGTCGTCAGCGGGAGTTCGCGGGGTGCCGCGGCTGCGTCCGTCCGCGTGTCCGTCGGCGTGGTGCGGGGGTCGGCGGACCGGGACCGCTGGTGGCGCGAGGCCCGGTCGGTGTGCGACGGGTCGGTGGAGGCGGCACGCGGGGCGTCCTGCCGGCTCGACGTCGGTTCGGTGACGGTCGGCGCCTCCCCCAGGGCGCCGCCCATGGTGGTGTCCTCGGGCGTCGCGGACGCCTGCACTCCGGGCTTCGCGTTGCCGTTCATCGCGGCGACCGTCAGACCGCCTCCGACGAGCGCGACGGCCGTCGCCACCACGGCCCGCCGCTGGTTCTTCTTCCAGCGGGCCAGCTGGCGCCGCCGGGCCGCCCGCCCCGCCGGCCGGGCTTCGTACCCCTCGGCAGCGTCGGCATCCGAAGCGTCGGGGGCGTCGGAGGAGTCGTGGGCGGCCGAGGAGTCATGGGCGGCGGCCGAGCCGGGGCCGTCCTGGGTGTGCGCGGGGGTCTGGTCCCACACGGTGCCGTCGTGCCAGCTGCCGAGGCCTGCCGGGTACTCCCAGGAAGCCGGTCCGCCCGGGTCCGTTGCGGGCCCGCGGTCCGGGCCGGGGCGGCTGCCGAGGACGGAGGGGGCGATGTCCGGGGCATAGGCGCCGCACCCCGGGCAGACCAAGGCGCCGTTGAGGTGCCGACGACACGACGAGCAGTAGTCCATGTGTGGTGTTCCCGATCTGGCTGTTCCGGCGGCTCGCCGGCCGCTGCCTGGTCACGTTCGCACGTGGGATCGAGCCGTAACGCTAACGAGACTTTGAAAGGGCGGTGTGCAGTCTGTGTGACATCCCTGCACAGATCCTCTGGATCTCACGTGTGCCACAAGCGACGCGTGAGTAAAAGAGTCGCCCCATGGGAACGCTCGGGCCCCCTCCGCCACGGAGCCCGCCCCTCCGCTCGCGGCGCCCCTCAACTCCCCCGATTTTCCTGGCAATCGGCGCACAACCCTTTGAACACCCGGGCAGTCACACCATGCAGGAGCAACCACCTCGAAGAGTTGCATGGGGGAAATATGCGATTCACCCGTTCCATCCTGGCGGCGTCCGCCGTGGCGGCGCTGTCCGTGGGATCGATGACCGCCCTGGCGTCGCCGGCCTCGGCCGCGCCCAACACCACTCCGCAGAAGGTCTGCGGCAGTGGGTACAAGACGGTCAACTCCGCGACCGTCGGCTCGTTGGGGACCGTCTACCTGACCTACAACGCCTCCAACGGCAAGAACTGCGTCACGACCATCCGCAACAACCCGGGCACGAAGGTGAGCATGTCCGCCTGGGTGTCCGTCCCGGACACCGAGCAGAGCGACTACGACGAGGGCCTGTTCACGTCGTACGCCGGACCGACCTACGCCTACGGCAAGGGCCACTGCGTGGACTGGGGCGGCGGCATCGCCAACACGTACGTGCAGGTGTACGGCTCCAACTGCGGCTCCCTGAAGGAGCACCGGGTCACCTTCACCCGCTGACCCCCTCCGGCCGGGCTCCACGGGCGACCGTGGAGCCCGGCTTCTCCGTGCCGGCCCTAGGCCCAGGCCGTCACGGGCAGGAACGAGCTGTCCTGGCGGAATCCGTCCGATCCGTCGGAGCGGTCCACACGGAGCTCGTAGGCGTAGTGGCGCAGGTAGCGGCCCGGGTAGTTGTACGACTCGAAGCGCACGGAGCCCGAGGCCGTGCCGGCCCGGAGGACGAACGTGGCGTCCTTGGCGAAGGTGCTGGTGCCGTCGTTCGTGGCGAAGCGGGCACGGAAGTCCCAGTGGCGCAGGTAGGCACCGCTCGCGTCCCGGAAGGAGTAGCCGCTGCCGTCGGCGAGGCCGGCGACGACCGTGAAGGTGGCCGCCCGCTTCTCCGCGGCGGTACTGGAGGAGCTGACCACGGGCAGGTCGAGCAGCGAGGACCGCTGCTGCCAGTAGCGGGTCGGGTAGTTGACCGAGCGGAAGGATCGTGTGCCGTTCCGGGCCAGGGCCGGGCCGCCCGCGACGGTCTCCTTGACGACCGTGAAGTGCCGTGCCGTACCGGAGATCGCGGGCAGGGCCGCCGGGGCCGACCAGGTGGCGAAGGTGTCGTAGCTGTCGCTGTAGTAGTAGTTCCCGTCGCCGTAGCCGTCGAAGAACATCCGCCAGCCGCCGTTGTCGAGCGGTACCAGGGCCGGTCCCTCGCGGTAGCTGCCCCAGCCCGCCCAGTCACCCGTCCGGCGGATGGTGTAGGGGCCCGTGAGGTTGGCGGCGGTGGCGTACTCGATGTACTTCGTCGTCTCGTTCTTCGGGAAGGCGTGGTACGTCGAGCCGATCCTCACGATGAACGTGTCGATGTGATTGGCGCCGATGCCCGAGAGGGCGACCGGCGCACTCCATGCGGTGAGCGTCGAGTTCGTCGCCCTCAGCAGGTACGGCGTGAAGATCCACTCGTCGTTCGTGGTGGAGCAGGACACGATGACGTTCACGCTGCCGTCGCCGTCGACGAACCACTCGGGCGCCCAGGCGCGGGAAAGGCGCGCGACCGGCACGGTGTAGTCGTAGAGGAACGTCCAGTCGAGCCGGTCGGAGCTGCGGGCGAAGCCGATGGTCGTGCTGGGGTCCTGCCAGGTGTGCGTCGTGTAGGTGAGGTAGTAGAACCCGTCGGTGTGTCTGATGACGCTGGCGTCGCGGATCCGGTTCGCGGGCGGGGTGTACGCGGCGGAGCGCAGCAGCCGGAAGTCGGTGGCGTCGTCCGACTGGTAGACGTCGACCGTGCCGTCGTTGCTGTCGCGGAACGGCACGATGGTGTAGCGGGTGGCCGAGCCGTTCGGGGGTGCGGCGGCCAGTGCGGTGCCGAGCAGTCCGGGGGATTCGCCGAGCAGGACCGCCGAGGCGGGCAGGGCGGTCAGGGCGCGCAGCAGCGTACGGCGGGACGGGGTGGCGGGGTGAGGGGTCATGGGCGGCTCTCCCTTTGGACGCTGACGTTCGACATGCCGAACCAAGTTCGGCACATCGATCAAATGTGGGGGCTCAGAAGGTAGGGGCGGCCCGGCGGGCGGTCAATGGTTTGCACCGGAGCGACGCACCCGGTGGGGCGGAAGCGGCCGGTGGGTGAACATCCACTCCCGCCGTCGGCATGACGCCACGGGCCGCCGGACGTTACCGTTCGGTAGAGGAGCAGCCTCCGGAGGTGTCCGTATGACGCTCGACCGTTGCGAAGGCCTGGTGGAAACCGCCCGTGCGCTGGCCGTGGGCGAGGTGACGGCGCGGGCGCTGGTCGAGCGGACCCTCGCCCGGATCGAGGCGACCCAGACAGGCCTGAACGCCTTCCGGATCGTCCGGGCCGAGGCCGCGCTCGCGGAGGCCGACGCCGCGGACCGCGAACTGGCCTCGAAGGGCTCGCACAAGCCGCTGCTCGGGGTGCCGGTCGCGGTGAAGGACGACATGGACGTGGCCGGTGAGCCGACCGCGTTCGGGTGCTGCGGCGAGTTCCCGCCGGTCGCCGAGGACGGTGAGGCCGTGCGCCGGCTGCGCGCCGCCGGCGCCGTGATCGTCGGCAAGACCAACACCTGCGAGTTCGGCCAGTGGCCCTTCACCGAGGGTCCCGCCTTCGGCGCGACCCGCAATCCCTGGAGCACGGACCACACGCCCGGCGGTTCCTCGGGCGGCTCGGCCGCAGCGGTCGCCGCCGGTCTGGTGCCCGCCGCCCTCGGCTCGGACGGTGCCGGCTCGGTGCGGATCCCGGCCGCCTGGACCCATCTGGTGGGGATCAAGCCGCAGCGCGGCCGTATCTCGACCTGGCCGCGCGGCGAGTCCTTCCAGGGCATCACCGTCAACGGCACCCTGGCCCGCACGGTCGCCGACGCGGCCCTGCTGCTGGACGCTGCGAGCGGCAACCACCCGCAGGACCCGCACCGGCCCCCGCACCTCGATGTGTCCGCGGCCGTCGGCCGCGACCCCGGACGGCTGCGCATCGCGCTCTCCCTCACGCCGCCCTTCACCGCCGTGCCCGCCCGGCTCCTGCCCGAGGTCCGCACCCGGGTGGTCGAACTGGCCGAACGACTCGCCGCGTTGGGGCACGTCGTCGAGGAGGCGGACCCGCCGTACGGGCAGATCGGGCTGACCTTCGTGCCGCGCGCCACGGCCGGCATCGCCGAGCGCGTGAGCGAGGCTCCCTTCCCCGCGTTGCTGGACCGGCGCACCCGGGGCGCGGCCCGGCTGGGCCGGATGCTGGGCGGCGCCCCGCTGCGGGCGGCCCGGCGCGCGGAGAGCGTGCTGCACCGGCGTATCGGCGCCTTCTTCACCTCGTACGACGTCGTCCTCGCGCCCACGACCGCCGCTCCCCCGCCCCGGATCGGGGCCCTGCTGGAACTCAGCGGGTTCGCCACCGACCGGGCGATGATCGCCGCGTGCCCGTACGCCTGGCCGTGGAACGTGCTGGGGTGGCCCGGGGTCAACGTACCCGCCGGTTTCACGCCGGACGGACTGCCGGTCGGCGCGCAGCTGCTGGGCCCGGCGAACAGCGAGCCGCTGCTGGTGCAGGTGGCCGCGCAGTTGGAGGCGGAGCTGCGCTGGGCCGAGAAGTGGCCGTCGCCGCCGGTCCCGGAGCGTTCCGCCGCCGCCTGAGCGACCGTACGCTGATGTCATGGCGGACGCGTCGATGGTCGGGCTCATGGGGCGGGTCACCGGGACGATCGGGCCCGGGCTGGTCGGCGAGGTGATCGTCCGGGTGCGCGGCGGCGCCGAGCACTTCCTCGCCCATCCGGCCTCCGCGAGGGACCGCATCGAGACGGGCACGGTTGTGATGGTGGTCGAGTACCTGCCCCCGAGGACCGTCTACGTCACGGCGGCGTACGACAGTTGAGCCCCCTGCGACGCAGGTAGAGCCGTACGCGTCAAGCTTGTGCCAAGGATGCGCCGGTGGCTGTACCCGCGCTCCGCCGAGGAGCACACTCCCCTTCGTTCGGTGCCGAGAGGGCACCATGCAGAGGGGGCGAATGCCGATGGTCGTCGGCGTCGTTGCGGGGGTGGCGGTTGCCGCCGTCCTCGTTCTGATCGGTCTGTTCAAGCTCATGTGGCGGGTCGCCGAACCCAACGAGGCGCTGATCATCTCGGGGTCCAAGCACCGCACGGAGGGCCTCGAGGAGGGCATGGGGTTCCGCATCGTCACCGGGCGCGGCACGCTCGTGCTGCCCGGCGTGCAGGCGGTGCGCAAGCTCTCGCTCGACCTGAACGAGACCGAGTTGCAGGTGGACTGCGTGACCCACCAGGGCATTCCGCTGAAGGTGCGGGGCGTGGTCATCTTCAAGGTGGGTGACGACTTCGTGTCGATCGCGAACGCGGCCCGCCGGTTCCTCGACCAGCAGAAGCTGATGTCGGAGCGGGTGCACAACGTGTTTGCCGGTCATCTGCGGTCCATCGTGGGCGGGTTGACGGTCGAGGACATGATCCGCGACCGGGAGAAGCTCACCGGGCAGACGCGGGCCGCGTGCGGTACCGAGATGGAGAAGCTGGGCCTGATCGTGGACTCGCTGCAGATCCACGAGATCGAGGACCCGACCGGATACATCCAGAACCTCGCCATGCCGCACGCGGCGGCCGTTCAGCGCGACGCGCGCATCGCGCAGGCGGAGGCGAACCGGCTGGCCACCGAGGCCGAGCAGCAGTCGTTCGCCCGGATGGCGGAGGCCACCCGGGACAGTGAGATCCTCCAGGCCGGTTACCAGGCCGAGCGCGACAAGGCGGCCGCCAAGGCCCGGCAGGCCGGACCGCTCGCCGAGGCCGGGGCCCGGCAGGAGGTCGTCGTCCAGGAGACGCGGGTCGCGGAGCTGGAGGCGCACCGGCGCGAGCAGCAACTCCAGGCGGACGTCCGCAAACCCGCCGACGCGGCTGCCTATGAGACGCGCACCCTGGCCGAGGCCGACCGCGACGCGCGCATCTCCTCGGCCCAGGCGCAGGCGAAGGAGACGGAACTGGCGGCCGCCGCCGAGGCCACCCGGGTCAAGACGGCCGCCGGCGCCGACGCGGAGGCGACCAAGGCGCGGGGCGAGGCGGCGGCGCAGGCGACCCGGGCCACCGGTGAGGCGGAGGCGGCGGCCGCCCGGGCCAGGGGCCTCGCCGAGGCGGAGGCGGCCCGGGCGAAGGGCCTCGCGGAGGCGGAGGCCATCAAGGCCCGCGCGGCCGCCCTGGCGGAGAACCAGGAGGCCGTCGTCGCCCAGCAACTCGCAGAGAACTGGCCGGAGATCGTGCGGGCAGGCGCGTCCGTGTTCGGCAACGTCGACAACATGGTGCTGCTGAACGGCGCCGACGGCATGGCGGACCTGTTCGCCAAGGCGCTCACCATGGGCGGCACCGGGCTGGGCCTGGCCCGTCAGCTGCTCGCGTCGATGGACCGGGGCGGGCAGGCGCCGCAGGACGCCTCCGCCCTCGACGGGCACGCCCAGAAGGTGCCGATGGACGACAAATGACCCGGGCGCCGTACTCGCGGGGGTGGCCTCTAAGGTGCCCCCGTGAGCACGTTTGCCGACGAGAACGCCCCAGGCCGTCACGGCCCCTCCGCCACCGTCCAGGCCGACCCCCGCGAGGTGGGCCGGGTCCGCACGGAGTACTCCCCCGCCCACGACGGCGACCCGGATCCCGGGGAGATCGTGTGGACGTGGGTCCCCTACGAGGAGAACGACGGGCGCGGCAAGGACCGCCCGGTGCTGGTGGTGGCGCGCGAGCCGGGCGGCACGTTCCTCGCCGTGCGGTTGTCCAGCAAGCGGCACGACGGCGACCGGGAGTGGGTGCCGATCGGCAGCGGGCCGTGGGACCGTACGGGCCGGGACTCGTGGGTCGACGTGGACCGGGTGCTGCGCCTGCACGAGGACGGCATGCGCCGGGAGGCCTGCGCCCTGGACCGCATGCGATTCAACCTGGTCAGACGCCGGCTGCAGGAGCGCTACGGCTGGAGCTGAACGCTCGCTCGAAGGCGCCCAGTACGGCACGGTCCCGTGTCCGGTCCAGGATCCCGAACGTCACGTGTTCGAAGGCCCCGGCGAACCGGCCGCCCGGCCCCAGCAGGGCCCGGAAGGCCGCCGCCACCCGGGCGGGGTCGTTGCGGAACACGCCGCAGCCCCAGGCACCGAGGACGAGTGCGCGGTAACCGTGGGCGGCGGCCGTCTCCAGGACGCGTTCCGCCCGGACCGCAAGCACCCGCGGCAGCTCGTGGGCCCGTTCGGGCGCCGTGCGGAGCACCACGCCCGCGTTGGGCGCGGGCGAGGTCAGGAAGCCCGCGGTGTACGGCTCGGGCAGCAGGCCGCCCCGGTCGTCGCGGAAGACGGGCACGGCCGGTGAGTGGATGACACGGTCCGTGTAGAACGGGTCGCGGTGGGCCCGGTGGTGGTCGTAGAAAGCGCGGGCCTGCAGGAGGCACGAGTACAGCGCGGAGGCCCGGCACAGGGCCTCCTCCTGGGCCTGGGCGCCGTTCAGGTAGCCGCCGCCGGGGTTCCGGGCGGAGGCGAAGTTCAGCACGGCCACATGGCCGCCCAGGCGGCGGGCCGCCGCCAGGCTGCTCTCGCCCGTGACCTCGATCAGAGTCGTCCGCCCGCCCGTCACCCGATCGGCGGGTAGAGGCACCGGATCCGGCCCGTAGAGGCGGGTCCCCTCGCGCGCCGCCCGCAGTTCCTCGGCGATCGAGATCTCGCGACCGCCCGGCGCGCGGTAGGACCCGGCCGCGACGATCTGCTCGGTCTCCCGCGCGATACCGCGCAGACGCGCGCTCACGGCGCGACCCCCGTACGCGCCGTGAGCGCGCCCCGCGCGGCTCGCCTTGTCGTGCTCACGCAGGCATCGTGCGTGATGTCCGATCCCCGCTGCAACGGAGTTTTCGCCCAGGGAGAACGCCGGGGAAAGTCCCTGGAAACGCCGGGCCCGGCCGCGTGACCGCCTGGGAACGCCCCGCTTCGCCCCCTTGTGCCGAGCGACATGAACGTCTTGGGTGGGACGGTGATCCCGGCCCGGGCCGCCGAAGAGCCCGGACCGGTGGCATGGTGGAATCTCAGGAGGATCCCGACATGTCCGATTCGGTAAGTGGCTGTACCCGGCCACGCACGTCGTTGTCCGAAGCCGAGGTCGAGGCCCTCGTCCGCGGCATCTGTTTCAAGACCGGCCCCCCGCGCCGCCTCGGTGTCGAGGTGGAATGGCTCGTCCACGAGCTGCGCGCACCGCAGCTCCCCGTCACACCCGAACGGCTCGAAGCGGCCTACGCCGCACTGCGTACCGTTCCGCTGAAGTCGGCACTCACCGTGGAACCCGGCGGCCAGCTGGAGCTGAGCTCGCTCCCCGCCGCCTCGCTGACGGAAGTCATCGCCGACGTCTCCGCCGACCTCGACGCCGTTCGCGCGGTACTGCGCGACGACGGCCTCGCCCTCGCCGGCCTCGGCCACGACCCCTGGCACGAACCCCGCCGGTTCCTGCGCGAACCGCGCTACGACGCCATGGAGGCGTGCCTGGACCGCACGGGCCCGGCCGGCCGCGCCATGATGTGCGCCTCCGCCTCCGTGCAGGTGTGCCTGGACGCCGGCCACGAGGAGCCCGGGCCGCTCGGCCTCGTGCGGCGCTGGTGGCTGGCCCACCATCTGGGCGCGGTCCTGGTGGCCGCGTTCGCCAACTCCCCGCTCGCCGGCAACCGGCCGACCGGCTGGCTGTCCACCCGGCAGCTGATGTGGACCCGGATCGGCGCCGGCCGGGCGGGCGGCCCCCGGCTGGACACCGACCCGCGCGGCGCCTGGACCGAGCACGTACTGGACTCCCCCGTGATGTGCGTACGGCGGGACGGCGGGCCCTGGGACGTTCCCGAGGGGCTCACCTTCCGGGACTGGATCCGCACCGGCGCGCCCCGGCCGCCCACCCGGGAGGATCTCGACTATCACGTCACGACGCTGTTCCCGCCGGTCAGGCCGCGCGGCCATCTCGAACTGCGCATGATCGACGCACAGCCCGGGGACGACGGCTGGATCGTGCCGCTGGCCGTGACGGCGGCGCTGTTCGACGACCCGGAGGCCGCCGAGACCGCCTACCGGGCCGTGAAGCCGCTGACCGAGCGGACCCTGGGGCTGCCCGCGCCGCACAACCCGCTGTGGCTCGACGCGGCCCGCGGCGGCCTGGCCGACACGGAACTGCGCGAGGTGGCCGTCACGTGCTTCACGACGGCGCTGGACGCCCTGCCCCGGCTCGGCGCCGGCCCCGAGGTCGTCGAGGCCGTCACGGCCTATCTGGACCGCTACGTCGTCCTGGGCCGCTGCCCCGCCGACGACCTGCTCGACCGACAGCGCGGCGCGGACGGTCGCGCCCACGGGAAGGACTCGCGCCCATGACCGACACCGAATCCGCTGTCGACGCCCAGGCCGCCGACCCCGAGGTGCTCCGTGAGCGGGCGGTGGCCTCCCTCGTCGTCGCCCGCGACCGCACCACCCTGCTGACGAGCTGCGTGGAGGATCCCGACCTGACCGCGCAGCACTCGCCGCTGATGTCGCCGCTGGTGTGGGACCTCGCGCACATCGGCAACCAGGAGGAGCAGTGGCTGCTGCGGGCCGTCGCCGGGCACGAGGCGATACGCCCCGAGATCGACGGCCTCTACGACGCCTTCGAGCACCCCCGCGCCGAGCGGCCGAAGCTGCCCCTGCTCTCACCGGCCGAGGCCCGCTCCTACGCGGCCGACGTGCGGGGCCGGGCACTGGACGTGCTGGAGAAGGCCGCGTTCCACGGGACGCGGCTGACCGAGGCCGGGTTCGCCTTCGGGATGATCGCGCAGCACGAACAGCAGCACGACGAGACCATGCTGATCACCCATCAGCTGCGCACCGGCCCCCCGGCCCTGACGGCACCCGACCCGGATCCGGCGCCGCTGTTCACCGGCCCCTCCGAAGTCCTCGTGCCCGGCGGCCCGTTCACGATGGGAACCTCCGGCGAGCCGTGGGCGCTGGACAACGAGCGCCCCGCGCACCGGCGCGAGGTGGCACCCTTCCACATCGACACCACTCCGGTGACCAACGGCGCCTTCCAGGCGTTCATCGAGGACGGCGGCTACGACAACCGGCGGTGGTGGTCGGCCGAGGGCTGGGCGCACATCCGCGAGTACGGGATTCACGCGCCGCTGTTCTGGCGGCGCGACGGGAAGCAGTTCCTCCGGCGCCGGTTCGGTGTCACCGAGGTCGTACCGGCCGACGAGCCGGTGGTGCACGTGTCCTGGTACGAGGCCGACGCCTACGCCCGCTGGGCGGGACGCCGGCTGCCCACCGAGGCCGAGTGGGAGAAGGCCGCCCGGCACGACCCGGCCGCCGACCGCTCGATGCGCTACCCCTGGGGTGACACCGATCCGGGGCCCGAGCACGCCAACCTCGGCCAGCGGCACCTGCGTCCGGCGCCCGCCGGAAGCTACCCGGCGGGTGAGTCGCCGCTCGGCGTGCGGCAGCTGATCGGCGACGTGTGGGAATGGACGGCGAGCGACTTCCTGCCGTACCCGGGGTTCAGGCCGTTCCCGTACAAGGAGTACTCGGAGGTCTTCTTCGGGCCCGAGTACAAGGTGCTGCGCGGCGGTTCGTTCGCCGTGGACGCGGTGGCCTGCCGGGGCACCTTCCGCAACTGGGACTACCCGATCCGGCGGCAGATCTTCTCCGGGTTCCGCACGGCCCGGTCGGAGGACGTCTGATGTGCCGTCATGTGGCGTACGTGGGACCACCACAGGCGCTGGGGCGGCTCCTGGTGGAGCCCCCGCACGGGCTGTACCGGCAGTCGTGGGCGCCCCGGCACCAGAAGTACGGGACGGTCAACGCCGACGGTTTCGGCGTGGGCTGGTACGCCGAGGGCGACCCGGTACCGGCCCGCTACCGCCGGGCGGGGCCGGTCTGGGCGGACCTCTCCTTCGCCGATCTCGCCCGGGTCGTACGGTCCACGGGGCTGCTCGCCGCGGTGCGGGACGCGACCCTGTCGGGCGCGGACGCGGAGGCCGCGGCGGCCCCGTTCGCCGCGGGGAGCTGGCTGTTCAGCCACAACGGGGCGGTGAAGGGCTGGCCCGGCTCGCTGGCCGCCGTCTCCCGGACGCTGCCGCACGAGGACCTGCTGTCCCTGGAGGCCCGCAACGACTCGGCGCTCGTGTGGGCGCTGGTGCTGGCCCGGCTGCGCGGCGGCGACGAGGAGGGCCAGGCGATGGCGGACACGGTCCTGGAGGTCGCCGCCGCGGCGCCCGGTTCCCGGCTCAACCTCTTGCTCACCAACGGCGCCACGATCACCGCGACCGCCTGGGGCGACACCCTCTGGTACCTCACCCGGCCCGGCGGCGGCACCGTCGTGGCCTCCGAGCCCTACGACGACGATCCGCACTGGCAGGAGGTCCCCGACCGCACCCTGCTCGTGGCGAGCCGCACAGACGTGCTGCTCACGCCGCTGAAGGAGCCGGCCGACGCCGCCGTGCCCGCACCCGCGAAGGAGCCCCGTACGTGAGCCCGTTCCGTCTGACCCGCACCCTGCCCGAGGACGCCACGGACGCCGCGCTGCGCGCCGATGTCCACCGGGGTCTGACCGGCCGCCCCAAGTCGCTCCCGCCGAAGTGGTTCTACGACGCCCACGGCAGCGACCTGTTCGAGAAGATCACGGAACTGCCGGAGTACTACCCCACGCGCGCGGAGCGGGAGATCCTCCTCGCGCGCTCCGGCGACATCGCCGCGGCCACCCGGGCGCGCACCCTGGTCGAACTCGGCTCCGGCTCCTCGGAGAAGACCCGCCACCTGCTCGACGCCCTCACGGACCTGCGCACCTACGTCCCGGTCGACGTCAGCGAGAGTGCCCTCGCCCAGGCCGGTCAGGCGCTCGCCGACGAACGGCCGGGCCTGGACGTCCATGCGCTGATCGCCGACTTCACCGCGGAACTGACCCTGCCGGACACGCCGAGGCCCCGGCTGGTGGCGTTCCTCGGCGGCACGATCGGCAACCTGCTGCCCGCCGAACGCGCCGCGTTCCTGTCGTCCGTACGCGCCCTGCTCGCCCCCGGCGACGCCCTGCTGCTGGGCACGGACCTGGTCAAGGACGAGGAGGTGCTGGTCCGGGCGTACGACGACGCGGCCGGGGTGACGGCCGCGTTCAACAAGAACGTCCTGTCCGTGATCAACCGCGAGCTGGGCGGCGACTTCGAGCCCGCCGCGTTCGACCACGTGGCCCTGTGGGACGCCGGGCACGAGTGGATCGAGATGCGGCTGCGCTCCCGTACGGCACAGACGGTGAAGGTGCCGGCACTCGACCTCGCGGTCGACTTCGCGGCCGGGGAGGAGATGCGGACCGAGGTGTCGGCGAAGTTCCGGCAGGAGGGCGTGCGCGCGGAACTGTCGGCGGCCGGTCTGGAGCTGACGCACTGGTGGACCGACGGGCCGGGCCGGTTCGCGCTGTCGCTGAGCGTGGCGCGCTGACCCCGTGAGGCCCGGGAGGCGGCGACGGCGGGAGACGACGTCTCGCGCATCGCCGCCGCCTGGGGCACGGTGGAATGACGCGTGACATTCCCGTCCCGGGACCGTCACTGGAAGAGGAGCAGCGGATGTCGAACCACACCTACCGGGTCACGGAGATCGTCGGCACCTCACCGGACGGCGTCGACCAGGCCATCCGCAACGGCATCGACCGGGCCTCACAGACGCTGCGCAACCTGGACTGGTTCGAGGTGACGCAGGTGCGCGGCCAGCTCGAGGACGGGCGGATCGCGCACTGGCAGGTGGGGCTGAAGGTGGGTTTCCGGCTGGACGAGTCCGAATAGGCCGGGGACGCTGGCCCCTTTCCGCAGGCACGGTCAGGTGCGCCCCTCGCGCTCCTGAGCCGCCTTCATCTCGGCGGACCGGGTCACCCAGTCGGCCCGGACGACGGTGAAGCCCGCGCGCCGGGCGTCGGCGCAGACCAGTTCGTCGTCGTCGACGAGGACGCGGACCTCACGGGTGCGGGCCAGTCGCCGCAGGATCTCCAGCTTGGTGAACCGCGCGGGCCGGCGGTCGGCGTCCCGCCGCATGTACACCCGCCCGTCGGGCAGCCCCTGGGCGGCGAGCCAGTCGAGCGTGTCGCGCCGGCAGCGTTCGGGCCGCCCGGTGAGGTAGAGGATCTCGCACTCCCGCGCGTGCTCCCGGACCAGCGCGATGCCCTCCGGGACGGGCGGATCCTGCGGCGCCGCCGCGAAGAAGCCGTCCCAGTCCTTCGGCCTGCGCTCCAGGAACCCCTGCCGGTGCGTGGCGTCGGCGAGGGTGTTGTCCAGGTCGAACACGGCCAGCGGGGCCTTGCTGCGGTCGTCGCTCACGCCGCCCAGCCTAAGTGAGCGTTGGTTCGTTTTTCAGACAGCAGCTCACTCCCACACAGCGGACGGTCAACCGAGCTCCCGGATCTTCCGCCGAGCCCGCTGCAGCCCGAACCGCCGCTCGTCGATCGCTGCCGCCGTCCTCACTCTGGAGCGTCAGCGCTGAGAAAAGCCTGTTCCGCCCCGCCCGGTCCCAGCACGGCCGCGAGTTCCCGTTTGAGGACCTTTCCGCTCGGGCCGAGGGGCAGCGTGGCGGCGAATTCCACGCGGCGCGGGTACTTGTAGGCGGCCATGTGCCGGCGTGCCCAGTCGACGATTTCCTCCGCCAGGGCCGCGTCCGGCACGGCGGCGGGGCGGGGCACGACCACCGCGCAGACCTCCTGGCCGTAGCGGGCGTCCGGGACGCCGACGACCGCGACCCGGGCCACGGACCGGTGGCGCGAGAGGACGTCCTCGACCTCGCGCGGGTACACGTTGTACCCGCCCCGCACGATCATGTCCTTCTTGCGGTCGACGAGTGTCAGAATGCCCTCGGCGTCCTTCACGCCGAGGTCACCGGTGCGCAGCCAGCCGTCGACGAGGACGGCCGCGGTGGCCTCGGGGTCGTCGAGGTAGCCGGTCATGACGTTGTGTCCGCGGACCACGATCTCGCCGACCTCGCCCGGCGGGAGCAGCGCGATCCGGTCCTCGGTCCCGGCCCGGGCGATCTCCGCCTCCACGCCCCGGATGGGCCGGCCCACGGTGCCCGGCCGCCGGGGCCAGGCGGGCTGGTTGTAGGCGACGCAGGGGGAGGCCTCGGTCAGGCCGTAGCCCTCGTAGACCGGACATCCGAAGGTGGCCTCGATGTCCTGGAGCACCCGCACCGGCAGCGCCGAGCCGCCGGAGTAGGCGCGGGCCAGCGGCGGGCGGCGGGGGGCTCGGGCCGCGGCCTCCAGCAGCGCCAGATACATCGTCGGGACGCCCATGAAGACCGTGCAGCGCTCGCGGACCATCAGGTCGAGCGCCTCGTCCGGGGCGAAACGGGGGGTCAGGACGAGCGTGGCCCCGACCCGGAAGCACGTCCCCATGCCGCAGACCTGTCCGAAGGTGTGGAAGAGGGGCAGGCAGCCCAGCAGGACGTCGTCGGCCCGCATCGCGAAGGGCGAGAGGGCCGTGGTGTCGATGTTCAGCACCAGGTTGAGATGGCTGAGCAGGACGCCCTTGGGGCGCCCGGTGGTGCCGGACGTGTAGAGGATCAGCGCGATGTCGTCCGGGGCGCGGGGCACCGGGGTGCCGAGAGGGGCGGCGTCGGCCGCGAGTACGTCGAGCGCCGGCCGGCCGGTGTCACCGGCCTCCGCCTCGACCGTCATCAGTGGCACCTCGGCGCGCCGCGCCGCCGGCTCCCCCTCGCGCAGGAGCGATCCCGCGCACAGCACGAGACGGGCCCCCGAGTGCCGGAGGATGTAGGCGATCTCCTCGGCCTTCAGCAGCGCGTTCACCGGGACGACGGTCGCGCCGAGCGCGAGGACCCCGAAGTAGGTCGTGGGGAAGGCCGGGGTGTTGGGCAACAGCAGCGCGATCCGGTCGCCGGGGCCGACGCCCCGCTCGCGCAGCACCGTCGCGCAGCGGCGCGCGGCCAGCCACAGGGCGTCGTAGGAGATGCGCTCGTGGCTGGACACCAGGGCCGTGCGCTCGGGGCAGCGGATCGCGGTGTCGGCGAGGACGGAGACCGCCGAGAGGGTGGCGCCGCCCCTCATCGGCCGCGTCCGGGTGTTCCGCGGGTTCCGGTACGGCCGGAAATGAAGCCGTGAATCCCGGCTACGGATGTTTCACATTCGGTCATCGATACTCCGCTTCGTGCGATCATGCCGAATGGGGAAACGCGCACTGTGCAGGGCTCGCGGCGCATCCTACGATGAGGCGCGTCGAAGGGAAAGCGACGGAGAGCGAGCATGAGACATGTCCGAGTACATGGATTTCTTCGCAGGCCTTGCTCAGGAAACAGCCGAGCGGAAAAGGGAGTTCCTGGAACTCGGCCGCATCGCGGGCCGCTTCCCGGCAGCCGATACCGCACACCATGGCGAGATCTTGACCTGGTGCAGCAACGACTACTTAGGTATGGGGCAGCATCCGGACGTCCTGGACGCGATGAAGCGGGCGGTCGATGAATGCGGTGCCGGTTCCGGAGGTTCGCGCAACATCGGCGGGACCAACCACTATCACGTCGCGTTGGAGGCCGAACTCGCGGCGCTGCACGGAAAACCCGACGCGGTGTTGTTCACCTCCGGTTATTCTGCCAACGAGGGCGCGCTCTCGGTGCTCGCCGGACGCATCGACGACTGTGCCGTGTTCTCCGACCAGTTGAACCACGCGTCGATCATCGACGGTTTGCGGCACAGCGGGGCCGAGAAGTTCATCTACCGGCACAACGACTGCGCGCATCTGGAGGAACTGCTCTCCCAGGTCGATCCACAGCGGCCGAAACTCGTCGTGACGGAATCCGTGCACTCGATGCGCGGCGACATCGCGCCACTCGCGGAGATCGCCGACCTCGCCAAGCGGTACGGGGCGGTGACGTTCCTGGACGAGGTGCACGCGGTCGGGATGTACGGCCCGGAGGGTGCCGGTATCGCAGCCCGGGAGGGCATCGCCTCCGACTTCACCATGGTCATGGGGACGCTGGCCAAGGGCTTCGGCATGACGGGCGGCTACGTCACCGGGCCCGCCGTGCTGATGGACGCGGTGCGGGCCTTCGCCCGGTCCTTCATCTTCACCACGGCACTGCCGCCCGCCGTCGCGGCCGGCGCGCTGGCCGCCGTACGGCATCTGCGGTCCTCCCGGAGCGAGCGGGACCGGCTGGCGGCCAACGCGGCGCTGACGCATGGCCTGTTGCGCGAGCGGAGTATTCCCTTCCTGTCCGATGAGACCCACATCGTGTCGGTCCTCGTCGGGGAGGACCGGCTGTGCAAGCGGATGTCCGCACTGCTGCTGGAGCGGCACGGCGCCTACGTCCAAGCCATCAACGCGCCCAGCGTCCCGAAGGGTGAGGAGATCCTCCGTGTCGCGCCCTCCGCCGTGCACGAGGCCGCCGACATTCGCCGGTTCGTCGACGCGCTGGACGGGATCTGGACGGAAGTGGGCGCGGCACGGGGGTGAGCGCGCCGGGCTCCGGGGCGGGGCCGGGGCCAGTGCCGGAGTCGGGGCGAAGACCGGGCCCGAGAGTCGGGGTCGGCCGACGTCTGTCCGGCAGGTCGGGGCGCGTGCGAGCCACGGTGTCCGAGCGGCGGCGGAGATCCGGGGCGTGCCCCCGGGCCACGGTGCGGTCCGGCGGGCAGGCCCTAGTCCAGGGCCGGGCCGGGGCCGTCCGGGTGGTCGTGGCCGTCCGGGCGGCCGGGCCCCGCGACGAGGTGGCGCATCTCGTCGGACTCGGCCAGTACCTCCTCCCACGTCCCCGTCGCCTCCACGCGTCCGTCCCTGAGGACTACCACGCGGGCCGCGGCACGCAGCAGCGTGGGCCGGTGGGAGACGGCAAGGACGGTGACGGGGCTGTCGAGAAGCCTGCTCCACAGGAGCTGCTCGGTGGTGGGGTCCAGGGCGCTGGAAACGTCGTCCAGGACCAGCAGTTCGGGGCGCCGGGCCAGCATCCGGGCGATCGCCGTCCGCTGGAGCTGGCCGCCGGAAAGCCTGAGGCCCCGGGGACCCACCACGGTGTCGACGCCGTCCCGCATGGCCGCCACGTCGGGCGCGAGGACAGCGGTGTGCATGGCGTCCCGGAGGACCGTGCCGTCCTCGTCGGGCAGGCCCAGCAGGATGTTGTCCCGCAGCGTCCCGCTGAACAGGCGCGGGTCCTGGGGGGTGTAGCCGCAGCGCGGGGGCACCAGGAAGGACGCGGGGTCGGCGATCGGCTCCCCGTTCCACAGCACGGTGCCCCGCTCGTGCGGCAGCAGTCCCAGAACGCCCTGGATCAGCGTCGACTTGCCCGCGCCGACCTCTCCGGTGACCACGGTGACCGAGCCGCGTACGACGGTGAGGTCCACGTCCTCGACGCCGTGCTCCGTGCCGGGGTGCCGCGCGGTCAGCCCCCGGACGGTCAACTCCCGCAGCTCGCAGCCCTGTCGGTGCGCCCGGATCGGCTTCGGCCTCCCGACCGGGGCCGAAGCCGGGGGCGGGGCCGGCGTCTCCGAGGGCTTCCCCGGGGGTCTCCCCAGGAAGTCACCGATCCGGTCCAGCGCCACCGACACCCGCTGGAGCCGTACCGACAGGATCCCGATCGAGGCCAGCGCCTCGGCGAGGATCTGGAGGTAGAAGGTGAACAGCGCCAGGTCGCCCACGCTGAACGAGCCCTCGTGCGCCCGGCCCGCCGTCAGCAGCAGCACCACTCCGATGCCGAGGGGCGCCGCGTTGCCGATCACCGTGCGCTGCATGCCCGCGAAGAGTTCCTCACGCACCGCCGCCTCGGCCCTCGCGGCGTTCAACCGGCCGATGTGCGCGGCCACATGGTCCTCGGCGCCCGCCGCCTGCACCGCCTTCACGGCGCCGACCGCCTCCCGCACGGCGCCCGCGACCCGGGCCGACGCGGCGCGGGTGGCACGCCGGTAGCGCAGGAAACGGCCGTGGACCGCGGCGGTGACCAGAGTGATCAGGACCAGCAGCACGAGCAGCGCGATCGTGACGAGCGCGTCGATCCGCATCATGACGGTGACCGCGGCGGCCACGAACAGCCAGTGCGCCAGGTTGGTGGGCGCCCAGGCCACGAAGAAGCCGGTCTCGTCGACGTCCTCGCCCACCACCCGCAGCGACTCCCCAGGAGCCGTCCGGGCCACGGTGCTGCCGCCGTGCAGGGCGGACCCCAGCAGGCGGCGGCGCAGCCGGGCCGTCGTGCCGTACTGGACCCGAGGTTCCAGGCGGTTGATCATCACGCCGAACTGGAGGCATATGCGGGCACCTTCGATCGCGGCCACCCAGGCGATGAGCAGCCAGACCCCGCCACCGGCGCCGATCTCGTCGAACAGCCGCTGGAACAGCAGGCCCACGGCCAGGGTCCCGGCCCGCAGCAGCACCCACAGCCCGGTCAGGGTCCAGTAGGCGCCGGCCGAACCCCGCAGCACCGCCCCAAGCCGCCCGATCGTGCCCCGCACCCCGGCCCGGTCACGGTCCCGCGTCCGGTTCTCCCGCTGTGTCTCGATGTCGGTCACCCCCCGTCCCGTCATGCGGTGCGCAGCAGTTCGTGGAAGCGGGAGGTCGGGTCGGCGGCGAGTGCGGTCTGCTCGCCGTGCTCGACCACCGTGCCCTCGTCGAGGACGAGGATGCGGTGCACGTTGCGCAGCGCGTGCGGCCGGTGCTGGACCACGACGGCGGTGCGTCCTTCCAGCAGCCGTTCCATCGCGGGCATGAGGAGCCGTTCGGTGTGCGGGTCGAGGCGGGCCGTCGGCTCGTCCATCAGGACCAGGGCCGGGTCCCGCAGGAACACCCGGGCGAGTGCGAGGAGCTGCTCCTGCCCCGCGGACATCCCACGCGCTCCGGCGCCCAGCACGGTGTCCAGCCCGTCGGGCAGCTCCCGGCACCAGTCGGTGAGGCCGGCCTCGTCCAGCGCGGCGCGCACCCGGTGGTCGTCGACCGAGGGGTCGAAGAAGGTGAGGTTGTCGCGGAGGGTGGCGTGCAGGACCTGCACCTCCTGGGTGACCAGGGCGACCCGGCTGCGCAGGGCCCGCGGGTCGAGCCCGGCCACGTCCTGGCCGCCGACACTGACGGTGCCGCGCGCCGCGTGCTGAAGCCCGAACAGCAGCCGCACCACGGTGGACTTGCCGCTTCCGGTGCGGCCGACGATGCCGAGCCGCTCCCCGGGACGCAGCCGGAAGGATACGTCCCGCAGGACCGGTTCGTCCGGCTCGTAGCCGAAGAAGACCCCCTCGAGCCGGGCGCCCAGCGGTCCGGTGGGCAGCCGCCCGGTGCGCGGGACCGCCGTTTCCCCCTCGTCGTCCTCGTCCGGGCGCAGCAGTTCGGTCAGGCGCCGCACACTGACCGCGGCCTCCTCCAGGTCGTGGAAGCGGGTGGTGACGGCCAGCAACGGGCGGCGCAGCAGCATGGCGTAGGACAGGCAGGCGAAGGCCGTGCCGGTGGAGAGCTGTCCGCGGCCGTGCAGCCACACGCTGACGACGAGGGCGAGGACGACGCTGACCGTGGACAGGCCCTGGACGGTGGCGGGCCAGCGGACGGAGACCCGCGCCGCGCGGTGCGCGCGCCGGTACAGCTCGTCCTGGCGGGCCTCCAGGTCGGCCAGGGTGTGGGCGGCGGCTCCGTTGGCCCTCAGGTCCTGGGCCCCGGCGAGACGTTCCTCCACGAAGCCCAGGAGATCGGCGGAGGAAGCCTGGCGGGCGGCGACGAAGGGCATGGCACGGCCCACGAGCCCGCGCAGCAGCATGAGGGTGCCCGCCGCGAACGGGGCGAAGACCAGGGCCAGTCGCCAGTCGAGCTGGAAGAGGGCGGCGAGGATGGCGACCACCAGCAGCAGTTGGGCCAGCACCTCCAGCACCAGCGCGGACATCACCGCGGCGAGCCGGGTGACGTCGCCGTCGACGCGGTCGAGGAGTTCGCCGGGCGGGTGGCGCTGGTAGAAGCGGGAGGACCGGCGCAGACAGTGGGCCACCAGGTCGGCGCGCAGCCGGTTGGTGGCGCGCCAGGCGAGCCGGGCCGCCACGGCGTCGCTGGCGACGGTCGTCACGAGCAGTCCTAGGGCGGCCGTCAGATACCAGGCGGCGACGGCCAGCAGGAGATCGGCCGGGCTCCCGGTCAGCGTGTGGTCGATGAAGCGGCGCAGCATCTGGGGCGCGACGAGTTGCAGCCCCACCCCGAGAGGAACGAGCAGCGCGAGAAGGAGGACGGACGGTCGTTCCCCGCGCAGATAGCGGATCAGAACGGAGAGCTGCCGTAACGGACTGCCTGCCAACGCGTCCCTCCCCCGCGGCGGAAGGCCTCAGCATAAATTCGGTTCACCGTGGTTGGGAATGACGCATACAGATGCGGAATACGTGCCGCCGCTTTTTCTCGGAACGTGGCGCGACGAAGCGTCGTTGCCGCCGTTTCATCGCGCTGTTAGACTCCACGGGTCCTCTGGCTAATTCGCCCTGCACGCCGTCGCTGCGTACCAGTCATTCTCGGCCACATTCTCTGGCTTCCGTGCACCTCCGGACCGGCTGGATCTTCGTGCCGCGCAGTCGACCGAAGCCTGGGGACAGCACCAGCACGGAGCACCGCCTTGAATGACCGGATTTCGACGGACCAAGGGGGATTCGCAATGTCGGGTGACGCGTACGACGGGGCCGCCGACACAGGAAAAGCGGTGGTCACCGGTGCCGCGGGTTTCATCGGATCGCATCTCGTCGAGGCCTTGCGGCGCGCCGGGACAAACGTCGTAGGCATCGACCGTAAATCTTCCTGGGTCAACCGCGAAATCGCGCCTACCTCGAAACATGGATCCCTGCACGCCATCCGCGCCGACCTCGTCTCCGCGGACCTTTCGGCCTGTCTGGAAAATGCCTCCGCGGTCTTCCACTTAGCCGCGCTGCCGGGCGTCCGTCCGTCCTGGACACAATTCCCGGAGTATCTCCACTGCAACGTGCTGGCCACCCAACGCCTCATGGACGCCTGTGTCCGTCGCGGGGTGCCCAAGGTGGTCATGGCCTCCTCGTCCAGCGTGTACGGCGGCGCCGAGGGGACGATGTCCGAGGACGACGTGCCCCACCCGCTCTCCCCGTACGGCGTCACCAAACTCGCCGCGGAACGCCTCGCCCTGGCCTTCGCCGCCCGGCGGGACGCCACCTTGTCGGTGAGCGCCCTGCGCTTCTTCACGGTCTACGGCCCCGGTCAGCGCCCGGACATGTTCATCGGCCGGGTCATCCGTGCCGCCCTGGAGAACACTCCCATCGAGGTGTACGGGGACGGCACCCAGATCCGTGACTTCGTCCATGTGTCGGACGTCGTGCACGCGCTGCGGCTCGCCTCCACGACGTTCGACGAGGGGAGCAGCGTGCTGAACATCGGCACGGGACACGCCGTGTCGGCCAACGAGATCCTGGCGCTGACCGGGGAGTTGACCGGCCGGACGCCGAACGCCCGGTACGGTCCCGCCCGCGTCGGCGACGTACGGGCCACCACGGCCGACATCGGCCGGGCACGGCAGCGGCTCGGCTTCACCGCGCGCACGGACCTGCGCACCGGACTGACCACGCAGATCGAGTGGGCGCGGCAGGTGCTCGCCCAGGCTCCGCCGCAGGGGACCGCCTCCTCGGCCGGGATGGCACCCACCCACCGGTCGTAGCCGTATGTGCGGCTTCGTGGGATTCAGTGACCCGGCCGCGGGTTCGGAGGCCTCCCGTGCCACGGCCGAGCGGATGCTGGCCGCGGTGGCGCACCGCGGCCCCGACGGCAGTAGCTGGTGCCACCACCGGGACATGACCTTCGCGCACTGCGCCCTGACGTTCGTCGACCCGGACGGGGGGCGACAGCCGTTCGTCTCGGCGAGCGGCGCGACGGCGCTCGTCCTCAACGGCGAGATCTACAACCACGAGGAGCTGCGCCGCGAACTGCGCGCCACGGGCGCCCGGTTGCGCACCGGCAGTGACACCGAGGTGCTGGTCGAGCTGTACGAGCGACACGGTCCGAAGGTGCTGGAGCGGCTGCGCGGCATGTACGCCTTCGTGCTGCACGACGCGCGCACCGCGACGACCGTGCTGGTGCGCGACCCGATGGGCAAGAAGCCGCTGTACTACACGCGCGTCCCCGGCGGGATCGCCTTCGCCTCCGAACTCACCGCGCTGCTGCGCCATCCCGACGTCCCCTCCACCCCGGACGTCCGCGCGCTGGCCGGCTATCTGACGCTCCAGGCGTTCTGCGCGCCCGACTCGGCCGTGGCCGGTGTGCGCAAGGTCCGCCCCGGCAGCCGTCTGGAGTACCGCGAGGGCCGGCTGCGCGAAGTGGATTACTGGCGGCCGAAACTGGCCGTCGAGGGGCGGCCGCCGAGCCCGCGGGAGGCCGCCGCACGCTTTGAGGAGCTGTTCCGGGCCGCGGTCGCCCGCCGGGTCACCAGCACCGAGCGCCGGCTCGGCGTGCTGCTGAGCGGAGGACTCGACTCCAGCGCGGTGGCCGTCGTCGCCCAGCAGCTCTCCCCGCACCGGCCGGTCCCGACGTTCAGCGCGGGCTTCGACGCACACGACTTCGACGAGAGCGCGCACGCCCGCACGGTCGCCCGGCACCTGGGCACGGAGCACCACGAGGTCCGCATCGGCGGCCGCGAGCTCGCCGAGGTGGTGGAGTCCGAGTACGCCCGCGCCGACGAGCCGCTCGCCGACCCCTCCCTGCTGCCCACCCGGATCGTCTGCCGGACGGCACGAAGGCAGGTGCGCGGCGTGCTCACCGGGGACGGCGCCGACGAACTCCTGCTGGGCTACCGGTACTTCCAGGCCGAGCGGGCGATCGAGATCCTGCTGCGGCTGATGCCGGCACCCCGGCTGGAGGCGCTGTGCCGGGCCCTCGTGCGCCGGCTGCCCGCGCGGTCGGGCAACCTGCCCGCCGCCGCGGCACTGAGCCTGCTGGCCCGCGGGCTCCGGGCCGCGCCCGAGCACCGGTTCTACCTGTCCACGGCTCCCTTCGGCCCGGCCGAACTGCCGGGCCTGCTGCGGCCAGAGGCCCGCGCGGCCCTGGTCGGGCACGACCCCTTCACCGAGGTCGCCCGGCTCCTGGACGGCCAGCCGCACCTCACCGGTGTCCAGCGCAGTCAGCTCGCTGTGACGGCCCACTTCCTGCGGGACGTGATCCTCACCAAGACCGACCGCGGCGGCATGCGCAGCGCCCTCGAGCTGCGCTCGCCCTTCCTCGACCTGGACCTGGTCGAGTACGGCAACGCGCTGCCCACCTCGCTGAAGCTGCGGCGCTTCACCGGCAAGTACCTGCTGCGCCGGGTGGCCGCCGACTGGCTCCCCGAGGACATCGTGCGGCGCACCAAGCTCGGCTTCCGCGCCCCGCTGGCGGCCCTGCTGCGCGGCGAGCTGCGGCCGCTGCTGCTGGACACGCTCTCGGCGTCCGCCCTGGACCGGGGCGGGTTGTTCGACGCCGGTGCCGTCCGGGCGCTGGCCGAGGACCATCTCAGCGGCCGGCGCGACACCTCACGCAAACTGTGGGCACTGCTGACCTACCAGATGTGGTTCCAGGCGCTGCCCGTGCACTCCCCGTCCCCCGACTGCCTCGACCTGACCGAGGAGCCCCACCGTGCGCCCTGACCGTCCCCGCATCCAGGTGCTCTCCCCTCGGACCTGGGGGGAGTTCGGCAACTACCTCGCCGCTACCCGGTTCTCCCGGGTGCTGCGCGGCGCCGTCGACGCGGACGTGACCCTGCTGGAGGCCGAGCCGATCCTGCCCTGGCTCGGCGAGGCCGGGGCCGAGATCCGCACGATCTCCCTGGAGAGCCCCACCGCTGCCGTCCGCACCGAGCGGTACATGGGGCTGATGGCCCGCCTCCAGAAACGATTCCCCACCGGATTCGAGACCGACCCCACGCCCGCGCATGCCGCCGAACTCGCTCCGCTCATCGCTCACCTGCGCGAGGGCGCACCGGACGTGGTGGTCGGCACCAAGGGCTTCGTGGCCAGGCTGTGCGTGGCCGCCGTACGCCTCGCGGGACTGCCCACCCGGGTGGTCAGCCATGTCACCAACCCGGGGCTGCTCCGACTGCCGCTGCACCGCAGCCCGCACCCCGACCTGACACTGGTGGGGTTCGCCTGGGCGAAGGAGGAGTTGGTGCGGGCCGGCGCCGACCCGGACCGGGTGAGCGTGGTGGGCCCGCTGGTCGCCCAGCACGACCTGCGCGACTTCATGACCGACGAGTCCGCCGCCCCGGCGTCCGGTACCTGGGGCGGGGACACCGAGTCCGGCCGTCCCCGCCTGATCGTGTTCTGCAACCGGGGCGGCGACGTCTATCTGGAGCTCGTGCACCACATCGCCGCCCAGCACCCGGAGACCGACCTGGTGTTCGTCGGCTACGACGACCCCGAGCTGGCCCGGCGTGCCGCCGCCGGTGCCGAGCGGCTCGCGCACTGGCGGTTCCACAGCCGGCTCACCCAGGCCGAGTACTTCGACTACATCGACCGCGCCTCCCGCTCGCCGTACGGGCTGCTCGTCTCCAAGGCCGGTCCCAACACCACCTTGGAAGCCGCCTACTTCGGGATTCCCGTGCTGATGCTGGAGTCGGGTCTGCCGATGGAGCAGTGGGTGCCGGGGCTGATCCACGAGCACAACCTGGGCCGGGCCTGTGCCACGCCCGAGGAGATCTTCCGCACCGTCGACGACTGGCTGGCCCGTCCGTCGGCGATCGAGGTGCACAAGAAGGCCGCGATCGGCTTCGCCGAGTCGGTGCTCGACCAGGAGGCGGTGGCCCGCCGCATCGGGGATGCCATGCGGCCCCTGCTGGATCCCCGGTGAAGCCCCGCGTCCGGCTCGTCGTCACGCCCGACGGGGTCCGGGCCGAGGGCGACAAGGAGGCGCGGCTCGGACACGCCCTCGGGGGCGACCCGCTGGCCGATGGCCCGCCGCCCGAGGGAGTCTTCGCCGCCTGGGAGTGGGACGGAGACCGCCTCCTGGCCCGCAACGACCGGTACGGCATGCACCCGCTGTACTACCGCGTCGGCGCCGGCTCGCTGGCCCTTTCCCCCGACCCGCTCGCCCTGCTGTTCCCCGGCGCGCGCGCCGCCCTCGACCACGACGCGCTGGCCGTCTTCGTGCGACTGGGCTTCTTCCTCGGCGAGGACACCGCCTTCGCGGCGATCCGCGCGCTGCCTCCCGCGGCCACCCTGACCTGGACCCGCGGGGAGCTGCGCCTCACCTCCGCGGCATCCCCCGTGCCGCGCCCCGCCGACCTCAGCCGGGCGCAGGCCGTCGACGGCTTCGTCGATCTCTTCCGCGCCGCCGTGACCCGCCAGCTGCCCACGGAGCCGTACGTCCTGCCGCTGAGCGGCGGCCGGGACTCACGGCACATCCTGCTGGAGCTGTGCCGCCAGGGGGCCCCGCCGCGGCTGTGCGTCAGCGGCGCGAAGTTCCCGCCCGACCCGGGCGCAGACGCCCGTGTGGCCGCCGTGCTCGCCGGACGCCTCGGTGTGCCGCACCGCACCGTGGCCGCGCCGCGCTCGCAGCTTCGGGCGGAACGCGTGGCGAACCCGGCCCAGGGCATGGCCACCCTGGACGGCGCCTGGACCCTGCCCCTGCTGGCCTTCCTGCGCCGGCGCAGCGGACTGTGGTACGACGGCCTCGGCGGCGGCGAGCTGGCGCAGAACCCGAGCATCGCGCTGATCCGTGAGCATCCCTACGACGTGACGGACCTGCCCTCCCTCGCCGACCGGCTGCTGGCCGCCGGCCGCACCGGAGCACACGTCGAGCACCTGCTCGGTCCCCGGACCCGGGTCCTGTGGAGCCGGGAGCGCGCCCGCGACCGACTGGTGCGGGAACTGGCCCGGCACGCCGAGGCAGCCCTCCCGCTCGGCTCGTTCTTCTTCCACAACCGCACCCGGCGTTCCATCGCCCTCGCCCCCTTCGCGCTCGGCGACAGCACCGCGGTGATCCACACCCCCTACCTCGATCACGCCCTCGTCGACCATCTCGCCTCGGTGCCGCGGCGCTTCCTGATCGACGGGACCTTCCACGACCAGGCACTGCACCAGGCGTTCCCGGAGCATGCCGCGCTGGGCTTCGCCTCGGCCGTACCGCAGCGCCACGGGGCCGCGCTGGTCCGGCACCGGCTGGCGTATCTCCTGCGGCTGCTGGCCGAGGCGTCGTACGCCGAACGCGACTGGTGGCGCAGCCCCGACCGGATCCTGCAACGGCTGCTGGCCGCCGGCCGCGGCCCGGGAGCGCCGAGGCGGGTCAGCCGGCTCCAGCCGCTCGCCCTCTACCTGCTCCAACTGGAGTCCCTCGCGGCCGGCAGAGCCGCCTGAGGCCGCGCGGCGCCCCCGACCCGACGACCACCGCCCGTACAGCGCCTCCGCACGACCACGACCACGACCACGACCACCCGCACGACCCCAGAAGGAGGGGACATCATGCGGAAGACACTGCCCGTCATCAGTACCGGTGCGGCGGGGGCCGCGTCGGGTGGCTGCTCGACGGCCGTCGCCCCGGCGCCGGACCGCCCGCAGTTGCCGCGCTGGCGCAAACGGAACCTGCGTATCGCCCTGGTCCGCCACCACGACCTGTGCCTCAACACCCGCCAGATCACCCAGGTCCAAAAGCGCGCCGGCGTTCTGCCGCACCTCGGGCTCGGCTACATCCACACCGCGCTGAAGTCGGCCGGCTTCCACAACGTCATCCAGGTCGACACCCCCGCCCTCGGGCTCGACAGCGAGGGCCTCCGCAGGCTCCTCGCCGACTTCGAGCCGGACCTGGTCGGCGTCAGCACCACCACCCCCGGCCTGCCCGGTGCGGTCGAGGCCTGTCAGGCGGCCAAGAGCACCGGCGCCAAGGTCATCCTCGGTGGCCCGCACACCGAGGTCTACGCGCACGAGAACCTCTTCCACGACTGCATCGACTACGTCGGCGTCGGCGAGGGCATCACGATCATGCCGGAGCTGGCCGAGGCGCTGGAGCAGGGCGAGAAACCCGAGGGCATCCGGGGCCTGGTGACCCGCGAGCACGACGGCGGGGCCGCCCCGATGGTCAACCTCGAGGAGGTCGGCTGGCCCACCCGCGACGGCCTGCCGATGAACAACTACTACTCGATCATGGCCCCGCGGCCGTTCGCCACGATGATCTCCAGCCGCGGCTGCCCCTTCAAGTGCAGTTTCTGCTTCAAGCAGGCCGTCGACAAGAAGTCGATGTACCGCAGCCCCGAAGACGTCGTCGGCGAGATGACGGAACTGAAAGAACGGTTCGGGGTGAAGGAGATCATGTTCTACGACGATGTCTTCACCCTGCACCGCGGCCGGGTCCGGGAGATTTGCGCGCTCATCGGCGAACAGGGCCTGAAGGTGCGCTGGGAGGCGCCGACCCGGGTGGACCTGGTGCCGGAGCCACTGCTGAAGGCGATGGCCGGCGCGGGCTGCGTGCGACTGCGGTTCGGCATCGAGCACGGCGATCCGGACATCCTCAAGCGGATGCGCAAGGAGAGCGACATCGAGAAGATCGAACGGGCCGTCACCTCCGCGCACGAGGCCGGCATCAAGGGGTTCGGCTACTTCATCGTCGGCTGGCTCGGCGAGACCCGCGAGCAGTTCCTCGCCACCGTCGACCTCGCCTGCCGCATCCCGCTGGACTACGCGAGCTTCTACACCGCGACACCGCTGCCGGGCACCCCGCTGCACACCGAGTCGGTGGCCGCCGGACAGATACCCGCCGACTACTGGGACCGGTTCGTACAGGGCGAGTTCGACGCCCGGATCGGCTACCTGGTGCCCGACGCACAGCGCCGCGCCCAGGCCGCCTACCGCGCCTTCTTCCTGCGCCGCACCATGGCTAAGCCGCTGCTGACCCACATGGCCGCCACCGGTCAGTGGCGCAACACGCTGGACGGTCTGCGCAGCCTGGCCCGGTCGACATCCAACACCGACCGTGACTTCTGACCTCACGCGCCCGGCCGGCCCGGTGCGGCCGGGCCCTTCCGTCCGGCTCAACGAACCGCTCCCGGCTTTCGGCCGCGAGCGCTCGGGCGAGCCGCTCGTGACCCACCTCGTCCGCAAGATCATGGCCCGGGGCTTCCGCCCGCCGGCGTCCTGGTCGGTGCCGGTGCGCCATGTCCTGCCCGACGGCCCGTCGGGCGAGATGCCCCTGCTCTCCCACGCGCAGGCCGCCGCCGACGCGCTGCGCGCCGACGCCTCCCCCGCCCTCGCCCTGGTCGCCCCGACCTACGTCTCCCGCGGTCCCCTCGCCGACCAGGAGCAACGGCTCGACGCTCTGCTGGACCAGGTGGCCGACCTGGCCGAGGAACAGCCGGACGCGCCCGTCGTGCTGTTCGTCGGCATGCAGTGGTCCTCGGCCGAGGAGGAGGACGAGTCCGTACGACGGCTGCGGGCGCTGTTGCGCCGGGCCCGCGGCCGGCTGCCCCGGCTGACCGTCTGCGGGCTGTCTCTGCCGGGGCCGGGCAAGCCCCGCACGCTCAACGCGACCGTCGAGGTGGCCGAACTGCTGGGCTGTGTCGGGGTCGGCTGGGTCGACGACGACGTGGCCCTGGAACCGGGCTGTCTGGCGGCGCTGGCCCGGGACTTCCTGGCGGGCGGCTGCCGGGGCGCGGTGGGCGCGACGAAGGTCCCGCACACCAAGGAGTTCGCCACCTCGCGGCTGCTGGCCCGGGCCAAGGAGATCGCGGCGCCCGCGACCTCCTACCCGCACGGCTGCTGCATCCTGGTGGCCACCGACGTGCTGTCCGGCGGCATACCCGGCCGGTACATATCGGACGACGGCTACGTCTGCTTCCGGCTGCTGGACCCCGACGCGTCCGATCCGCTGGGCCGGCTGCGTCTCGTTCCGGACGCGCTGTGCCACTACCACGTCGCCGGACCCGCGGGCGAGACCCGCCGCCGCATCCGCAGGCTGCTGATCAACCATCTCGTCGACCTCGCCGACTGGCCGGCGCCGGTGGTCCGCCACTACTTCCGTCATCTGCTGTTCTCCGGCATGTGGCCGCTGACCGGCTTCGACGCCGAGGGCGGACACCGCCGCGGTGTCCAGAAGGCGGCCATCAAGTGGCTCTACTTCGCCTGGTTCGCGGGAATCGGCACGGAGCTGTTCCTGCGCGGGCTGACCGGCCGGCCGCTGCACCGCGTCGAGTGGGCCCCGTACTCGGCGGTCACCCCCTTCACCCCTGCTGACCAGGAGCGCCGATGAAGGTACTGTCTCTCCACTCCGCCGGCCACGACACCGGCGTCGGCTACTTCGAGGACGGACGGCTGGTCTTCGCCGTCGAGACCGAACGGCTCACCCGCGTCAAGCACGACCACCGCTCGGACCTCGCGCTGGAACACGTGCTGTCCCAGGCGTGCGTGGACGTCGACGGCATCGACCTGGTGGCGGTCAGCACCCCGGTCCGCAGCGCCCTGCTGCAGATCCCCGACCTGGACCGGGCGATGGAGCGGATCCACGGCGGCGCGCTCCACCACCGGACCACCTGCGGGCTGCTCGGCCGCAGCGTGGACTGTCTGGTCGTCACGCACGAGGTCTCCCACGCCGCGCTGGCGGCCCACTACGCCGGGCACGAGGAGGGCACCCTCGTCCTGGTCAACGAGGGCCGCGGACAGGTCACCCGCAGCTCCCTGTTCCGGGTCGAGCAAGGCCGTCTGGAGTGGGTGGCCAAGGACCCGCTGCCCTGGTACGGCAACGGCTTCGGCTGGACCGCGATCGGGCATCTGCTGGGCTTCGGCAAGAGCCCCAGCGTGGCCGGCAAGGTGATGGCCCTGGGCGGCTACGGACAGCCGGACCTCCGGGTGCGCGAGCAACTGCTCGCGGTGGATCCCCGGGTGACGCACGACCTGGAGCTGGCCGAGCGGGTGCGCTCCGACCTCGCCCGACGGCCGGAGTTCAACCCGGAGTTCGAGACGGTGGCCCATGTCGTCGCCACCTTCCAGGAGCTGTTCACCGAGACCGTGCACACGGCCCTGGACCGGCATGTCACCCGCACCGCCACAGGCGTCGGCCCGATCGCCCTCGGCGGCGGCTGCGCGCTGAACATCGTCGCCAACTCGGCGCTGCGCGAGGCCTTCGGCCGGGACATCGCCATCCCCCCGGCCTGCGGCGACGCGGGCCACCTCGCGGGCGCGGGCATCTACGCCCTCACCTACGTCCTGGGCCGGCGTCCCGAGCCCCTCAGCGTCTACGGCAACGGCATCGGCGAGGCCCCCGCCGACGTCCTGGCGGCCCTGGACACCGCCGGGCTGAAGGCCGTTCCCTACGACGCCTCCGCGGTCGCCCGACTGCTTGCGGAGGGCGGTGTGGTGGCCCTGACGGAGGGGGCGGCCGAGCTCGGGCCACGGGCGCTCGGACACCGCTCGCTGCTGGGCAGCCCGGCCGTGTCCGGGATGCGCAAGCGGTTGAGCGAGAAGCTCAAGCAGCGTGAGTGGTACCGCCCGCTGGGCGCCGTGATGCGGGACGAGCGCTTCGCCGAGCTGTACCCGGGCGGCAGGCCCTCGCCGTACATGCTCTTCGAGTACCAGTTGCCGGAGGGGACCGCTCCGGAGGCCCGGCACGTGAACGGCACCTGCCGGATCCAGACACTGGGCGCGGATCAGCCGCGGCTGCACGGGCTGCTCGGGTCGTTCGAGACGCTGACGGGGGTCCCGGCGCTGATCAACACCTCGCTCAACGGCCCCGGCCGGGCCATCGCGCACACCGCCCGGCACGTCCTGGACGACTTCGCGGACAGCGACGTGGACCTGTTCGTCTTCGACGACGTGATGGCCTACCGGGGCGAGCCCCGGTAGGCCATCGGCCGGCGGTCGGTGAGCTTCGAGCAGCGCGGTCGAGTCGTCAGACATCTCGGTCGACTGCCCGGGGGCCTCGCTCGTCGCGCTTCATGGACCGTCATCCGGTCGGTGGCCACCTCGAAGCAGCTCAGTGCACCAGATGTCGCGGCAGCAACCGGTCCAGCACGTCGTCGGTGTAGAGGCCGACGACGGGGACCAGTCCCGAGGAGGCCGGTTGCTCCCGCACCGCGTCGAGCGCCTGGGCGCGCAGCCGCTCCAGCAGTGCTTCGACGTCCGCGGCCGGGACGGCCCCGGTGCGCATCAGATGGCCGAGGTTGCCTTCGCGCTCGCCGTGGCGGTCGTAGTCGGTGAGATCGTCGGCGATGGTGATGATCGTGCCGAACGCCTCGGCGAACCGCCGCGCGGGGTCCACGGACTTCTCCTCCCGGCCGCAGAGCGCGGCGAGCGAGCCGTAGCAGCCGAGGAAGGTGGCGCCGTAGGTGCTGGCGTTGGCGCACCACTCGTCGAGGTCCCGGGCACGGTGGCTCTTGGTGCGGATCTGGCCGGTGCAGACCGCGGTGAAATCGGTTTCCAGCAGGTTGGTCACCGACCGGGCGTCCGCGGCGAGCTCGCACATCTCCTTCACTGCCGTCAGATGCAGATGCAGGCACAGACAAGCGAGTTCGATGCGGTTGAGCCCGGTGTCGTCGTCCATGAGGTCGTCGAGCAGCTTCATCGCCACGATGTCCATGGCCAGCGCGCGGGCGACCCCCGCGCGCGTCCGCGGGTCGGTGACCCACTCGGTGAGGAAGTGCGGCACCCGCAGGTACAGACGCAACGCGGCGGTGTGGGCGACGAGTTCGGGCGATCCGCCGTTGCGGGCGACGAACCCGGTGACGTGGTCACGGTTCTCGGACTCGGTGACCAGCATGGCCGCGGTGTAGTCCGCGGGCAGTACGGCGGTCACGGCCGGTCCGGGCTGATCTCGGTGAGCGTCGTCCGCCAGTCGGCGTGCTCCAGCGCCCCGGCGAAGCCCACGTAGTCGGCGCCCGCCTCCAGATAGGCGGTGACGTGCTCCCGCCGGCGGACGTTGCCGCTGACGAACACGATCTGGTCGGGGTGCAGCCCCCGGCGGAAGTGCCGGACCACGTCGACGGGGACCTGGGTGTAGCGCGAGTACAGGTACACCATGTGGAAGCCGAAGCTGCGGGTGACCGCGATGTACCGGTCGATCTGCTCGGTTCCGGCGGTGGCGACCGGCACGGTGCCCAGCAGGTGGCCCGTCTTGTGGTCCTCGCCGAAGGTGAGGGCGACGGTGAGCAGGAGTTCGGGCCAGTCCTCGTGGTCGATTCGGCCGGGCAGCCCGACCAGGGTCTCCAGATAGCTCTTCCACACGTAGTAGTCGTCGCGCGAGCCGAGCAGCGCCGGCAACACCACGGCGTCGGCGCCGCGTGCCAGCGGGAAGCCGAGCCCCTTGCGCGGCGGGAAGTGCAGCAGCACCGGCAGCGAGGTGACCTCCTTGATCGCCGCCACGTACGGGATCATCCGGGCCTCGAACGACTCGTAGTCG
This sequence comes from Streptomyces sp. NPDC029041, assembly GCF_040637515.1. Taxonomy (NCBI): domain Bacteria; kingdom Bacillati; phylum Actinomycetota; class Actinomycetes; order Kitasatosporales; family Streptomycetaceae; genus Streptomyces; species Streptomyces sp. NPDC029041. Next base: position 158,744 of record NZ_JBEZWO010000001.1, read on the forward strand.
GTGCTGGCGAGGATCAGGGCGGGATAGCCGAGCGCGTCGAGGAGCTTGGCCTTCTCCACGGCCTCGGCCAGCGGCACCTTGAACGGGTCGATGATGTGGATGGGCCCCCGTTCGTGGTCCCGCAGCCGCGCGAGGACGTCGCCCCGGCCCAACAGGTCCGGCAGGGCCGGGACTTGCGTGCCCTGGACGAGCTGCGGTGAGGTGTTCACCGGCATTCCCCCTTGTTATCCGGCTTGTTGTCCGGTCGTGGCGTGTCGCGCGCCGGTCATGCGGGGTCCGCGGCGCGGCCCGGCCCGGCCGCCGGGGCCGCAGCCGCGGCGCTCGCCCTGGCCAGGGCGGCGACGACGGACGCCGTGGTGTAGAGCGCCCTGGTGTCCAGGACGACGGAGCCCAGTGCGGCCTTTCCGCGCCGCCCGCGCTCCCAGTGCTCGCGGGCGTCGGGGTCCCACTCCATGGGGCCGGGCACCCGGCACCATGCCGACGGCCGCCAGCCGCCTTCTTTCTCCTGCGAGTCGAGCAGGTACGACACCGCCCGCCGGACGGCGTCACGGTGTTCGGGCGCCTGTCCCGCGAGGACGGCGCGCAGCGCGAAGGCGGTAGCGAAGGCGGAGCCCTCCGGCTCCCACTCGGTGCGTACGGCACCGTCGGCACCGATCCGGGCCGCGGCCCAGCGGGCGGCGGAGCGCACCTCGGCCGGAATCCCGGCCGGCCGGCCGGTGGTGAGCGCCTCCGCCGCGAGTGCCGTCGGGTACTCCCGGTCGGGCCACCAGTAGGCGGGAAACGCCCCGTCGGGCCGCTGGATCTCCCGGAGCCGGGCCAACAGCGTTTCGCGGACGCCCAGTTCGAGGAGTCCGGCGGCGGCCGCGGTGACGCAGGCGTGACTGCCGTACCAGGCGTCCCAGCGGGGGGCGACCCGGTCCAGGAACGGCGCGGCGACCTCCGGGAGGTAGCTGGAGATGCCGCCGTCCTTCTGGAGGTGCGCCGCCACGAAGCGGTATCCCTCGTCGGCACGGGGATCCCGGGAGGCGTCCAGCGCCTCGGCCAGGCGCAGCACCCAGGAGGTGATGTCGGCGTCACCGGGGACCTGGGGGCAGTAGCCCCAGCCGTCCGACGGGCCGCGGGCCTGTTTCAGCAGTTCCCAGGCGGAGACCGCCGCCGCTCGCCCGGGGCCCCCGGGCAGTTCCCCGAGTGAGGCCCCGACAAAGGCGGTCGCCCAGAACTGGCCGGGGCCGCGGACTTCGTAGTCGTTCCACCAACCGTCCGCGTCCCGTGCGGAACGGAGGAATTCCGTCGCCCTCGACAGGGCTTGTTCCGTGGAATCATCGGAGGGTAATCGCTGTGCACCGTTCACGAACTCTCCTTTCTGGGGAGAGGCGACGAGCCGGGCCACCATACCGAGCGGCGGACGCCACGTCGGCGGGACGATTACCCAACCCTACACGTGTTCGTATCGGCGAGACAGGGTCACTTCTTCCTGGACAGGTTCCGCAAAGCATCGGGGGCCGGGACGGACCCGGCCCCCGATGGGCGGACAATGGCGCGTTGGCTTCACACGAATTGCATGTGCCTGCGTCGCCGCAATCGCACCGACAGGACGGCACCGCTCGTCAGGACCAGCAGCGCGGTCACCACGACGGCGTGCGTGGCGCCGGAGGCGAGGGATCCGCTGTCGGCGCCGTCGACGGCGTAGGTGATGATCTCCCGGGTCGACCAGAAGGGCAGGATCTTGGCGACGTCCTTGGCCGGGTCGATCACCATCTGCGCGCCGATGACGGAGATCAGCAGCAGGCTGCCCTCCAGGTCCCGGGGAACGGCGAGGCCCAGCAGCAGCCCGAGCGGCACCGCGACCAGCGTGGTCAGGGCCAACTCCAGGGCGATCGCCTGCGGGTCGGCCACGTCCTGGTCCACGACGACGACCACGGCGTACAGCGCGGAGATCAGCAGTCCGGCGGTGAGCAGAGCGAGGGTACGGCCCAGGTACAGGTGCCGGGGCCGGAAACCGGACAGGGTCAGACGGGACTCGACCTCCCGGCCGCCTACGGCCGAGAAGAGGGCCGCGGTGCTCACCGCGAAGCCGACGCCCAGGCTGGCGAAGCGGATGGCCTGGCCAGGCTGGTCGTGCCGGCCCAGGTAGAACACCAGGGGCACGAGCAGGAGCAGGCCCAGGACCCCGCGCCGGCGCAGCAGTTCCCGCAGGGTCATCTCGGCCATGCGCAGGGTGCGGGTCATCGGCCGGCCCCCTGCGTGCGCGGGCTGAGGTCCAGCACCTGGTCCACCCGGTCGAGCTCGTTGAGCATGTGGGTCACCACGACGATCGCCTTGCCCTGGTCGCGCCAGTTCCAGACGTTCTGCCAGAAGTCCACGTAGGATCCCCGGTCGAAGCCCTGGTAGGGCTCGTCGAGCAGCAGGACGTCGGGATCGCCGAGAGCGGACAGGACGACGTTCAGCTTCTGCCGGGTGCCGCCCGAGAGGTCCTTGGCGAGGGTGCCCCGGGCGACGGACCAGTCGAGCCTGGAGGCGAGTTCACGGCCGCGGCGGTCGGCGTCACGGCCGCCCATGCCCCGGCCCGTGCCGAACAACGTGAAGTGCTCGCGGGGGGTGAGGAACCCCATGACACCGGCGTTCTGCGGGCAGTAGCCGAGGCGGCCGGTGATGGTCACCCGGCCCTTGTCCGGGGCGAGCAGGCCCGCGCAGATCTTCAGCATGCTGGACTTGCCGGCCCCGTTGCTTCCCACGATCGCGGCGACCTCTCCCACGCGGACGACGAGGTCGACACCGTTCAGGACACGGCGGCGGCCGTAGCTCTTGACGATCCCCTGAGCGTGCAGCCGGACGTCGCGCCCGGACGACGGCCCGGACGCCCCTCCCAACTGCTGTTCCGCAGGTGCGGAATACCTCATGTGTGCCACCTTCCTTCCGCCGCCGCGACGAATGGCGCGGAATGCCGTCCCGTTAGCCTGCCACAGCCGGATCGGCAGACCGTACCGGCCACCGGCACACGGGGCGGAGCGGAAAAATCCGGCCGACGCTTTTCGGTCGTTTCCCGGATGACCCCCGGGGTGAACCGTGTGCGGCAGCAACGGAATTCGGCCAGGTTGCCACCCTAATGACGCCCGCCTATCCGGCGGATTTACCGGACGGATACAAGTGGAACAACGGCATTTCGGCCATGAATCAGAAACAGAGCGACCTCTTGTGATCACTTGAAAACGCCGGTTAGAGTGCGCCTCGTCGGAATCAGCGCATTCGTCCGCGGTAATCCGGCGGAGGGCCGGAACGGGCGACGCACGGTTCGGCCGACGAAGGGACGCGGATGCGCGGGGGCACCGGAAACGGGCGCACAGTGTGGCAACGCGCGGTGGCCCGGGGCTTCGATCCGCCGCCCCCGCCCCCCACTCCGGTGACCCTGGTCCGCTCGGGAGAGATCCGGGAGGACCTCGGACCACTGCCCTCCGGCGGACTCGGCGTGCTGCTGCCGACCTATGTGGCGCGCTGCGACCGACGCGCGCACCGGACCGCGCTCGACCACCTCCTCGACGCCCTCGAAGGCGTACGACAGGCCCGTCCCGACCTGCCGCTGACGGTCTGGCTGGGCATGCAGTACGGCCCCGGCGAACAGGCGGAGGCCCTCGACCGACTGCGCGAGCTGACCCGGTCCACCGCCCTGCCCGTCATCGGCTTCGCGCTGCCCGGGCCGGGGAAGATCCGCACGATCAACACGGCCCTCGGGCTGTCCCGCCCGCTCGGTCACGTGGGCTGGCTGTGGACCGACGACGACGTGGAGTTCGGCCCCGGCTGCCTGGCCCGGCTCGTCGACCGCTTCCACGAACGCGGCCGCACCGGCGCCGTCGGCGCCCGGCTCGTCGCCCTGCCGCGTGACTCGGCCACGTCCCGCACGATGGACCGGGTCTCCGGCGTCACGGTGCCGCCCGGCGCCCTGCCGGCGGCGGCCTGCATGCTCGTCGCCTCCCACGTGCTCGCCGGAGGCATCCCGGCCCGGCGACTCGCCGACGACGGCCATGTGCTCTTCGAACTCCTCGACCCCGACGCGGCCGACCCCCTGCACGCCCTCGAAGTGGTGCCGGACGCCCACGGCAGCTTCTACCGCGTCGCCCGCACCTCCGACACCCTGCGCCGGCTGCGCCGCTCCCTCTACAGCCATGTCACGTGCACGGCCGACTACCCCTGGGCGACCGCCCGCACCTACCTCACCGGCACCCTGTTCCACGGCCTGTGGCCGCTCGCCGCGTGGGACGGCAGCGGCGGCACGGTACGGGGACTGAAGCGCTGGACCGTCAAGGCCGTCCACCTGACATGGTTCTGCGCGGTCGGCACGCAGCTCGCCGCACGCGGTGTGGTGGGCCGCCCGCTGCGCCACGTGGCCTGGGGCCACGAGGGCGACTTCCGCAGCCCGGCCGCCGAGGCGCGGGCCGCGGCGGCGCACACCGGACGCTGACACAGGCGGCCGCGCATCGGCGGCCCCGGAAGGGAGACGCCGTGCGGACACCGGCACCCACGCAGGCGGCGGTCACCGTCGTCCTGCCCCACTACGACTGCGCGGACTACGTGGGCGCGGCGGTCGGCTCAATCCTCGCCCAGGACCGGCCCGACCTCCGCCTCGTCGTGGTCGACGACTGCTCCCCCGACGAGACGTGGACCGCGGCGCTGCGTCCGTTCGCCGGGGACCCACGGCTGACCGTGCTGCGGGCCTCCGAGAACGTCGGCCATCTGCGCATCAAGAACAAGGTGCTGGAGACCGCCGACACTCCGTACATCGCCTTCCAGGACGCCGACGACATCAGCCTGCCCGGCCGGCTGCGCCACCAACTCGCCCTGCTGGAAAGGGGCAAGGCCGACCTGGTGGGCTGCGCCTACGAGTACATCGACGCGTCGGGCCGGGGCACCGGACACCGCCGGATGCCCCGCAACGGCAACCTGTGGATACGCCTGGGCCGTTCGACGGTGCTGCTGCACCCCTCGTCGGTCGTGCGCCGCGAGGTGCTGGAGCGGCTCGGCGGCTTCGACGGCACCGTCCGGCTGGGCGCCGACACCGACTTCCATCTGCGGGCGGCCCGTCTGTTCCGGCTGCGCAGCGTCCGGCACGTCCTCTACCGGTACCGGATCTGGCCGCAGTCCCTGACCCAGGCGCCCGAGACCGGGTTCGGGTCGGCGCAGCGCCGGTCCTACACGGAGGCCATGAACGCCCAGGAACGCCGGCGCCGCGCGGCCCGCACCCGCGAGGAACTGCTCCCCCTGCTGGTGGCACCGCCCAACGACGTCGACTTCCGCCTGGAACCCGTCACGGTGGGCGGGTGACGGTGACGCCCACGGAACCGCCCCTGCCCGCGTTCGGCGTCGTCGTCGTCGCTCCCGACGGCGACTGGGGGCCGGCGGTGCGCGGCCTGCTCGGCCAGACCGCGCCGCCCGCGGCCGTCACCGTGGTCACCCCGGCGGACCCCTCCCCCGACCCCGGGCTGCGCTTCGAGCCCTGCACCCCCGAGACCGCCGCCGAGACCTGCGTCGAGGCGGCGCGCGCCCTGCCCACTCCGTACGTCGCCTTCCTCCACGGCCGCGACGAACCCCTCCCGGACCTGCTGCGCCACCTGGCCCGGGCCGCCCGCGACGGCGCGGGCCTCGTCACGTGCGGCACGCTCCGGCTGCGGCCCGACGGCCTGGTCGACGGCATCGCCCTGACGCCCGGACTCGACGGCGCCGCCTACGCCGCACGCCGTGATCTGCTGGGCACGACGGGCCGTACGGCGGCGCGGGTCATGGTGCCGCGGCTGCTGGTGCGGCGCCGTACCGGCGACGCGGCCGCCACCGAGTCGGCGGCCCGTGCCGCCGGAGCGGCGATCGTACGGGAGACCCGCCTCACCTCCGCCGTGGACGTCCCGCCCATGGCTGCCGCCCGTCACAGGCGCGCCCCGGAGCAGGTCTCCGTCGTGATTCCCGTCCGCGACGGCGCGCTCACCCTCCCCGCACAGCTCCAGGCGCTCGCCTCCCAGACCTACCGGGGCGACTGGGAGGTCCTCGTCGTCGACAACGGATCGACCGACGCGACCCGCGAGGTGGCGGAGAAGTCCCGTCTCCGCCTGCCCGGTCTGCGGGTCGTCGACGCGGGCGAACGACCCGGCGAGAGCTATGCCCGCAACCGGGGGATCGCCGCCGCCCGCGGGGACCTCATCACGTTCTGCGACGCGGACGACGTCGCCGACCCCGGCTGGCTCGCCGCGCTCGCCGCCGCCGCGCCGGACGCGGACCTGATCGGCGGTTCGCTGGACAGCAGTGTCCTCAGCCCCGCCTACACCGACGAGCAGCCGGCGCCGATGACCGAGCAGTCGGACTTCCTGCCCTTCGCCCGCGGCGCCAACTGCGCCGTCTGGAAGGACGTGCTGACCACGATCGGCGGCTGGGACGAGCGCTACCGGGGCGGCGGCGAGGACATGGACCTGTCCTGGCGGGCCCATCTGTGCGGCTACCGCGTCCGCTACACGCACGACGCCCGGATGCACTACCGACTGCGCGCCGAACTCTCCTCGCTGGCCCGGCAGAAGTGGAACTACGGCAGGTCCGGCGCCCGCCTGTACGCCGCCTACCGCCACGCCGGCTTCGAGCGCCGGGACGGCCGGACCGTCCTGATGAACTGGTCCTGGCTCCTGCTGCACACCCCGGACCTGACCCGCTCCCCGACCCTGCGCCGCCGCTGGATCCGCTATGGCGCCCGGCTCTCCGGCTTCCTGGCCGGCAGCGTGGAACGGGGCGTCCCCTACCTCTGACACCCCGCGCCACGCCCACGCCGCCCTACGACGGATACGGCTGCACCGGGCGGGACGAAATCAGCTCCTCACCAAGGGGTCCCGGGGCGGCGGAGGCCGGGACCCGGACGACGCATATTGTTAATGGGATCCATTTTCATGTAGCGTCTCGGTGCCCGACCACCGAGGAGGAGTCCCATGGCTGTCCCGAAGCGGAAGATGTCCCGCAGCAACACCCGTCACCGCCGGGCCCAGTGGAAGGCGGCCACACCCACGCTGGTCCCCGTCACCGTGGACGGCGTCCGGCACCTGGTCCCCCAGAACCTCGTCAAGGCCTACGAACGCGGCCTGCTACGCCCCGACGGCTGAGTACTCCGTCTCGGCCCAGAAGTGCGCCCGGACCCGGCGCAGCCACGCCTCGACCGGCGCTTCGTCGGGCTCGTCCGGCAGTGCCGTGGGGCCCTCGTCGAAGGCGGCCTCGTGGTGCCGGAGCAGGGGCAGGGCGGCCGCGGGGTCGGCGGCGACGCGCTCGCCGAAGGCGTGGTACTCGTCCGGGTCCTCGACGCGGATCGTCAACCGCCCGGTGGTGTACAGCTCCAGGCCCTGCGCGCACAGCCGCTTGAGATGCCGGGCGTGCTTGGCCGTGCGCTTACGGGTGTCGGCGGAGAACGAACCGTCACCGCGCCTCTCCAGCCGCCGGAACTGCTGGGTGGCGTACCCGAGATAGGCGTCCCGGACGCGCTTGGCACTCAGGAACGACGAACGGATGCCCATGAGTTCGTCGCCCAGCGGGGTGCGCACCTCGTACAGCTCGTCCGGGAGCCACACCAGCTCCATCGCGGTCGGGTTGGCGCCCAGGGCCAGCCGGCACCACTTGGCGGCCTCGTGCAGAGTCCGGTCCGGGGCCGTGCTGACGTGGGACTCCTTCGGCCGGTGCAGACCGTGCAGCTCTTCGGTCGGCGCGGCGAACAGGCCGAGGCGGTCGATGTCCGAACCCGGGCGGGCCAGGCCGTAGGCGGTCGATCCGACGATGCCGGAGAGCAGGACGTGGGGGACGGTCACGGTCGGCCGCCTTTCGCTACGGGGTACCGGACCATTGTCCTGACGTGCCCGGACGCGGTCACCGGGTTTTCCGGCGGTGGTCCACGCGGGACGGCGGAATACGGGCGGGGCCGCCCGGCGTAGAACCTGGTATGGATCCCGTGCGCCTGTCCGTCCTCGACCGCTCCCGCACCCGCGAGGGGCACACCCACCCCGAGGCGCTGCGCGACACCGTGCGGCTGGCGCAGGAGCTGGAGCGGCTCGGCTACCACCGCGTCTGGGTATCCGAGCACCACGGCGTGCCGGGGGTCGCGGGCTCCGCTCCGACCGTGCTGGCCGCCGCCGTCGCGGGCGCGACCCGGACGATCCGGGTCGGCACCGGCGGGGTGATGCTGCCCAATCACCGGCCGCTGATCGTGGCCGAGCAGTTCGGCGTGCTGGAGTCGCTGTTCCCCGGACGGATCGACATGGGCCTCGGCCGCTCCGTCGGCTTCACGGACGGGGTGCGCAGGGCCCTCGGCCGTGACAAGGGCGACGCCGACGACTTCGAGGCCCAGCTCGCGGAGCTGCTCGGCTGGTTCCGGGGCACTTCCCCCACCGGGGTCCACGCCCGTCCCGCCGAGGGCCTGAGTGTTCCGCCCTTCGTCCTGGCGATGGGCGAGGGCGTCGGCATCGCCGCCCGGGCGGGCCTGCCGATGGTCATCGGGGACCTCAGGAACAGGGACAGGATGCGGCGCGGCATCGACCACTACCGTGACCACTTCCGCCCCTCCGTCTGGGCCGCGGAGCCCTACGTCGTCGTCTCGGGCACGATCGCCGTGGCCGGTACCCCCGAGGAGGCCCGGCGGTTGCTGATCCCGGAGGCCTGGTCCATGGCGCACTCCCGCACCCACGGCACCTTCCCGCCGCTGCCGCCCGCCGAGCGCGTGGAGACCGGCACGATGACCGCCAAGGAACGCGGCTTCTACGAGTCCGGTCTGACCGGCCACATCGCCGGCACCGAGGAGCAGGTGGCGCACGAACTGCAGACGCTGCTGAAGGAGACGGGCGCCCAGGAGGTACTCGTCACGACCAGCACGTACGACCGTGAAGCCCTGCTGGACTCCTACCGGCGGCTGGCCGCGATCACCTCGGCTGGATCCGGTTAGAGTCGTCTCCCATGCACGACCGCGACCTCCATGACCCGTACGTCCGTGTCCGCGGAGCCCGTGAGCACAACCTCCGGGGCGTCGACGTCGACATCCCCCGGGACGTGCTGGCCGTGTTCACCGGCGTGTCCGGCTCGGGCAAGTCGTCGCTGGCGTTCGGCACGATCTACGCGGAGGCGCAGCGGCGTTACTTCGAGTCGGTGGCGCCGTACGCGCGCCGGCTGATCCACCAGGTCGGCGCGCCGAAGGTCGGGGAGATCACGGGTCTGCCCCCGGCGGTGTCGCTCCAGCAGCGCCGGGCGGCGCCTACGTCGCGCTCCTCCGTCGGCACCGTCACCAACCTGTCCAACTCCCTGCGCATGCTGTTCTCCCGGGCCGGCACCTACCCGCCCGGCGCCGAGCGGCTCGACTCCGACGCCTTCTCGCCCAACACTGCGGTGGGCGCCTGCCCGCGGTGCCACGGGCTCGGGCGGGTGCACCGCACGAGCGAGGAGCTGCTGGTCCCCGATCCGTCGCTGTCGATCCGCGACGGGGCGATCGCCGCGTGGCCGGGAGCCTGGCAGGGCAAGAACCTCCGGGACATTCTCGACGCGCTCGGCCACGACGTGGACCGGCCGTGGCGGGAGCTGCCCGCCGACGAGCGGCAGTGGATCCTGTTCACGGAGGAGCAGCCGGTCGTCACGGTGCACCCCGTGCGGGACGCCGACCGCATCCAACGGCCCTACCAGGGCACGTACATGAGCGCCCACCGCTACGTGATGAAGACGTTCTCGGACTCCAGGAGCGCCACCCTGCGGGCCAGGGCTGAGCGGTTCCTCAAAAGTGCGCCCTGCCCGGCCTGCGGCGGCAGCCGGCTGCGCCCCGAGGCCCTGGCGGTGACGTTCGGCGGCCGGACCATCGCCGAGCTGGCGGCACTGCCGCTGGTGGACCTGGCCGCCGGTCTCGACGCGAGCTCGGCGGCCGCCCGGGTGCTCACCGACGACCTGCGGGCCCGTATCGCACCGGTCGTCGAGCTGGGTCTGGGCTACCTCAGCCTCGACCGGCCGACTCCCACCCTCTCCGCGGGCGAACTGCAGCGCCTGCGCCTCGCCACCCAGCTGCGCTCCGGCCTGTTCGGAGTCGTCTACGTCCTCGACGAACCGTCGGCCGGACTGCACCCGGCGGACACCGAGGCGCTGCTCACGGTGCTGGCGCGGCTGAAGGCGTCCGGGAACTCGGTGTTCGTGGTGGAACACCACCTGGACGTGGTGCGTGCCGCCGACTGGCTGGTCGACGTGGGTCCGGACGCGGGTGAGCACGGCGGGCGGGTGCTGCACAGCGGCCCGGTGGCGGGGCTGGCGGGCGTCGAGGAGTCGGCGACCGCCCGCTACCTGTTCGGCCGCTCCCCCGCCCCGGCCCGCGAGGTGCGCGAGGCGACCGGGTGGCTGACGACCGGCCCGATCACCCGCCACAACCTGCGCGGCGTGACGGGGGAGTTCCCGCTCGGCGTGTTCACCGCGGTCACCGGCGTGTCCGGTTCGGGCAAGTCCACGCTCATCGGCGAGATCACGGAGGACTCGGCGGGCGTGGGCCGGCTGGTGTCGGTCGACCAGAAGCCGATCGGCCGCACTCCGCGTTCCAACCTCGCGACCTACACCGGCCTCTTCGACGTCGTGCGCAAGGTGTTCGCGGCCACCGAGGGGGCGCGCGAACGCGGTTTCGGCGTCGGGCGGTTCTCCTTCAACGTGGCGGGCGGGCGCTGCGAGACCTGCCAGGGTGAGGGGTTCGTCAGCGTGGAGCTGCTCTTCCTGCCGAGCACGTACGCGCCCTGCCCGGACTGCGGCGGGGCCCGCTACAACCCGGAGACGCTGGAGGTGAGGTACCGGGGGCGGAACATCGCACAGGTGCTGGATCTGACGGTGGAGAGCGCTGCGGAGTTCTTCGCGGACACCCCGGCCGTGGCCCGCAGCCTCGGCACCCTGCTCGACGTCGGCCTGGGATACCTCCGCCTCGGCCAGCCCGCGACCGAGCTCTCCGGCGGCGAGGCCCAGCGCATCAAGCTGGCGAGCGAACTGCAGCGAGGCCGGCGCGGCCACACGCTGTACCTCCTCGACGAGCCCACGACCGGGCTGCACCCGGCGGACGTGGACGTCCTGATGCGCCAGTTGCACGGCCTCGTCGACGCCGGGCACACGGTGGTCGTCGTCGAGCACGACATGTCGGTCGTCGCCGGCGCGGACTGGGTGATCGACCTCGGGCCGGGCGGCGGTGACGAAGGGGGCCGGATCGTGGCGGCGGGCCCGCCGGCGGAGGTCGCCCGCTCGGCGGACAGCCGGACGGCACCGTATCTGGTACGGGCGCTGTCCGGGGGCCGCTGAGGTCCGGCGGCGCGCACGCATGTCGCCGGTATCCGGGTGCCTCTACGCCACCAGCACCGTGTGCGTCCAGGCCGGCGCGGCTGTCTCCTGCGACTGTGCCGCTCGGGCGAGAGCGCGGCGGTCGGGATTGCTGCCCGGCGGGAGGGCCTCGCGCACCTCGACCTCCGCGATCAGGCCACGGGCCGTCGTCACCCGCCACAGGGAGGCCAGCAGCGTGTCCGCGCCGACGTAAGCAGGGGCCGTGCTGGCCCTGCCGTCACCGAGCCGGTAGCCGAGGCGGACCGGCTGGACCGGCACCCCGGCGTCCAGGGCCGCCTGGAAGACGGCCCGGCGGAAGGCGCCCTGGGCCCGGCCGCACCAGGTGCTGCCCTCGGGGAAGGCCGCGACCGCGGTGCCCTCGCGCAGGACCTCGGCGATCCGGGCGACGGTGTCCGGGAGGGCCCGCAGCCGGTCGCGGTCGATGAACAGGGTTCCGCCGCGGGCGGCCAGCGCACCGGCGACGGGCCAGTGCCGCACCTCCGTCTTGGCCAGCATCCGGGCGGGGCGTACGGCGGCGAGCAGCGGGATGTCCAGCCAGGAGATGTGGTTGGCGACCAGCAGCAGTCCCCCGGCGGGGGCGGCGGCACCGGTGATCCGGACCCGGACTCCGGCGGCCCGTACGATCCACCGGCACCAGCGCCGGACCAGTGACGCCGGTATCCGGGCGCCGAAGGGTGTCAGCGCGATCCCCGCGATCAGGAGCAGCACGACCGCGCCGAGCCGCAGCACGGCACGCGGCACGTCCCGCGCCCGCACGGCCGCCGGTTCCTGGACACAGGCCTCGGGCGTGCAGGGCGCGGTGGGCAGCCAGGCGCTCATCAGGCCGGTACGAGGGAGAGGAAGTGGCGCAGGTAGCGCGCGTTGACGCGGCTCATCGGCAGCAGCACGTACAGGTCGGCGACGCCGAAGTCCGGGTCGTGGGCCGGTTCACCGCACACCCAGGCACCGAGGCGCAGGTACCCCCGGAGCAGCGCGGGCAGTTCGACGCGGGTCGCGGGCGCGGTGCCCGGCGTCCACGGCAGCAGCGGCCGGACCCGGAACTCCTCCGGGGAGAGGTGCCGCCCGCTCACCCGGTCCCAGGTGGCGGACGCGAGGGCGCCGCCGTCCGCGAGCGGGACGGAACAGCAGCCGGCCAGCCACTCGTGACCGCGGTCGACCATGTAGCGGGCGATGCCGGCCCAGATGAGGCCGATGACAGCGCCGTCACGGTGGTCGGGGTGCACGCAGGAGCGGCCGACCTCGACGAGCTGCGGCCGGATCCCGTCCAGCGCGCTCAGGTCGAACTCGCCCTCGGAGTACAGCCGTCCGGCCACCGCAGCACGCTCCGGCGGCAGCAGCCGGTAGGTGCCGACGACCTGGCCGGTCGTCTCCTCCCGTACGAGCAGGTGGTCGCAGTACGCGTCGAACGCGTCGGCGTCGAGGCCCGGCTGCGGGCCGGCCAGGAGGGCGCCCAGCTCCCCGGCGAAGACGTCGTGCCGCAGCCGCTGGGCGGCCCGCACGTCCTCCTCGTTCCGGGCCAGGGCGACGGTGTAGCGAGTGGGGGCCGCGGGCTGCGCGGGGCGGTCGACGGTCAGTACGCCGGTCATGGCTCTCTCCTGGTCACGGGCCGGGGCGGTGAGGCGGGGCGCTGAGCGGTGTCGTGCGGGCCTTCGCCTCTGTTCTCCCGACACCGCCTGACCGTCGCGTGTCATGTGCAGAGAGAGCGGGTGTGAGGTTGCTGAACGGCACGCGCCTTGGCATGTGAGGGCGCTCGTCGAGGGCGGTGCCTCCGGCGGCCTCTGCGGCCTTGCGGCGCCGCACGTCGGGGGTGCGCGGTGCCGGAGAGGCGGCCCGCTGGGAGGCCCCCTGCTCGCGGACCCGGTCCGTAACAAGCGAGACGGGACCGGGGATGAGCACCACTCCCGGCCCCGCCCGTCCGCACCTGCCGGCGAACGTTCACTGCGACCCCCTGGGGGCGCGGGGAACTGCGCGACCCACCACAGCCCACCCGCAGCCGCCGAAGCACCGAGCCGCTACGGCGCTACGGCGCTACCGCTTCACCTTCCGCGCCGCCCGCAGCCACTCCTTGTTCATGCTCGTGATGGACATCAACGGGATGCCCTTCGGACAGGCGGTGGCGCACTCGCCCGCGAGCGTGCACCCTCCGAACCCCTCCTCGTCCATCTGCTCCACCATGTCCAGCACCCGCGTCTCCCGCTCGGGCGCCCCCTGCGGCAGCACGTTCAGGTGGTTGATCTTGGCGGACGTGAACAGCATCGCCGCCCCGTTGGGGCAGGCCGCCACACACGCCCCGCACCCGATGCACTCGGCGTGCTCGAAGGCGAAGTCGGCGTCCGGCTTCGGCACCGGCGTGGCGTGCGCCTCGGGGGCCGCCCCGGTCGGCGCGGTGATGTACCCGCCGGCCTGGATGATCCGGTCGAACGCCGACCGGTCCACGACCAGGTCCTTGATCACCGGGAACGCCGACGCGCGCCACGGCTCCACGTCGATCGTGTCGCCGTCCTCGAACGAGCGCATGTGCAACTGACAGGTGGTGGTCCGCTCGGGCCCGTGCGCATCGCCGTTGATGACGAGCGAACACGCCCCGCAGATCCCCTCGCGGCAGTCGTGGTCGAAGGCGACGGGGTCCTCGCCCTTGACGATGAGCTCCTCGTTGAGCGTGTCGAGCATCTCCAGGAACGACATGTCGGGCGAGATGCCGTCCACCTCGTACGTGGACATCGTGCCGTCTGCGCCGGCGTTCTTCTGCCGCCAGACGCGCAGGGTGAGCTTCATGCGTAGCTCCGCTGGGTGGGGTGGACGTACTCGAAGACCAGGTCTTCGCGGTGCAGGACGGGAGCCTCGCCGGTGCCCGTGAACTCCCAGGCGGCGGCGTAGGCGAACTCCTCGTCCTTGCGGGCGGCCTCGCCGTCGGGCGTCTGGGACTCCTCGCGGAAGTGGCCGCCGCAGGACTCCTCGCGGTGCAGCGCGTCGAGGCACATCAGCTCGGCGAGCTCCAGGTAGTCGACGACGCGGTTGGCCTTCTCCAGCGACTGGTTGAACTCCTCGCCGGTGCCGTGCACCTTGATGCGCCGCCAGAACTCCTCGCGGATCTGCGGGATGCGCTCCAGTGCCTTGCGCAGTCCCGAGTCGGTGCGGGCCATGCCGCAGAACTCCCACATGAGTTCGCCGACTTCGCGGTGGAAGGAGTCGGGGGTGCGGTCGCCGTCCACCGACAGCAGTAGGTTGAGCCGGTCCTGTGTCTCGGCCAGCACCTCCTGGACGACCGGGTGTTCGTCGGTCACCGCCTCGTGGTGCGGGTTGCGGGCGAGGTAGTCGTTGATGGTGGAGGGGAGGACGAAGTAGCCGTCGGCGAGTCCCTGCATCAGCGCGGAGGCGCCGAGCCGGTTGGCGCCGTGGTCGGAGAAGTTGGCCTCGCCGATCGCGAACAGGCCGGGGATGGTGGTCTGGAGGTCGTAGTCGACCCACAGGCCGCCCATCGTGTAGTGCACGGCGGGATAGATGCGCATCGGCACCTCGTACGGATCCTCGTCGGTGATCCGCTGGTACATGTCGAAGAGGTTGCCGTACTTGGCCTCGACGGCCTTGCGCCCCATCCGCGTGATGGCGTCGGCGAAGTCCAGGTACACGCCCTGGCCGCCGGGGCCCACTCCCCTGCCCTCGTCGCAGACGTTCTTCGCCGCCCGGGAGGCGATGTCGCGCGGGACGAGGTTGCCGAAGGACGGGTAGATGCGTTCCAGGTAGTAGTCGCGCTCGTCCTCGGGGATCTCGTTCGGGGGCCGCTGGTCGCCCTTCTCCCTGGGCACCCAGATCCGTCCGTCGTTGCGCAGCGACTCGCTCATCAGCGTCAGCTTGGACTGGTGGTCGCCGGTGCGCGGGATGCACGTGGGGTGGATCTGGGTGAAGCACGGGTTGGCGAAGTACGCGCCTCGCCGGTGGGCCCGCCAGATCGCGGTGGCGTTGGAGTTCATGGCGTTCGTCGACAGGTAGAAGACGTTGCCGTAGCCGCCGGAGGCGAGGACGACCGCGTCCGCGTAGTACGTGCCGATGCGCCCGGTGACGAGGTCACGGGCCACGATGCCGCGCGCCCGCCCGTCGACGACGATCAGGTCGAGCATCTCGGTGCGCGGGTGCATCTCGACGTTCCCGGCGGCGATCTGCCGGCTGAGCGCCTGGTAGGCGCCGAGGAGGAGCTGCTGGCCCGTCTGGCCGCGGGCGTAGAACGTGCGCGACACCTGCACGCCGCCGAACGAGCGGGTGTCGAGCAGCCCGCCGTACTCGCGCGCGAAGGGCACGCCCTGGGCGACGCACTGGTCGATGATCTCGACGGAGATCTGCGCGAGCCGGTGCACGTTGGACTCGCGGGCCCGGAAGTCACCGCCCTTGACGGTGTCGTAGAACAGCCGGTGGACGGAGTCGCCGTCGTTGCGGTAGTTCTTCGCGGCGTTGATGCCGCCCTGCGCGGCGATGGAGTGGGCGCGGCGCGGCGAGTCCTGGTAGCAGAACTGCACGACGTGGTAGCCCTGTTCGGCGAGGGTGGCCCCGGCGGAGCCGCCGGCGAGGCCGGTGCCCACGACGATCACCGTGTGCTTGCGCCGGTTGGCGGGGTTGACCAGCTTGGCCTCGAAGCGGCGCGTGTCCCACCGCTCGTGGACGGGGCCGGAGGGGGCCTTGGAGTCGACGACCGGCTCGCCGGTCACGTAGTCCGCGTAGGAGGTCATGTCAGCTCACCACTCCGGTCATGACGGCCACGGGTACGGCGACGAAGCCGGCCGTGAGCAGCAGTGCGAGGACGTTCGCGAGGGTCTTCAGGGCGCGGTCGCGGGTGCGGCTGCCCACGCCGAGGGTCTGGGCAGCGCTCCAGAAGCCGTGCCGGACGTGCAGGCCGAGCGCGAGCATCGCGACGATGTAGACGACGTTGCCGTACCAGGTGGAGAAGGTGTCCACGACGTTCTGGTACGGGTGGCCCTCCTGGAAGCCGCCGGGGTGCACGGTGCCGGTCGTCAGGTCGAGGATGTGCCAGACGATGAACAGGCCGAGGATGATGCCGCCCCACCGCATGGTGCGCGTGGCGTAGGAGGCCCGTGCCTTCTTGTGCACGTACTTGCTCGTCCGTGCCCTGAGGTCGCGGCGGCTGAGCTGGTACGCCGAGGTGGCGTGGGCGACGACGGCGACGACCAGCACGATCCGGACGAGCCAGAGCGTCCACTCGTAGTGCATGAACGGCTCGCCGACCGTGCGCAGCCAGTGCGCGTAGTGGTTGAACTCGCCCGCCCCGAAGAAGATCTTCAGGTTCCCGATCATGTGGACGACCAGGTACAGCAGCATGATCAGACCGCTGACCGCCATCACGGTCTTCTTGCCGACGGTGGAGTCCCACACGGTGCGTGCGAAGGACGGCCGCCGGTCCGTCCGCGTTGCCAGAGCCATGGACAGCACGCTACGGACGGGCGGCCGATCGGTCCAAGACATGGTCCGGCTTGATTCCATAGGGAACGGCTATCGTGGGTGGATGCAGTTCCAGCAGCTCCAGTACTTCGTGGCCGTCGCCGAGACCCGGCACTTCACCCGGGCCGCCGATCTCGTCCACGTCGCCCAGCCGTCGCTGTCGCAGCAGATCAAGGCGCTGGAGCGGGAGCTGGGCGCCGATCTGTTCCTGCGCGCCCGGGGCAACATCACGCTCACGGACGCCGGGGAGGCGCTTCTGCCGCTGGCCCGCCGCATCCTGGCCGACGCGGACACGGCCCGGCACGAGGTGCAGGAGCTGGTGCAGCTGCGCAGCGGCCGGGTGCGGCTGGGGGCGACGCCGAGTGTGTGCACGGGGCTGCTGCCGGACGTCTTGCGGGCCTTCCACGACCGCTACCCCGGCATCCGGCTGCTGATCGAGGAGGGCGGCTCGCACGACCTGGTCAGGGAACTCGCGCGCGGCGCGCTGGACCTGGCACTGGTGGTGCTGCCGCTGCCGACCCCGTCACCCGCGCTCACGACGGTGGAACTGCTGCGTGAGGACCTGGTCGTGGTCTCCTCGCCGGACGCCCCGCGTCCCGGCCGGGATCGCCGCGCGGTCCGCGTCTCCGACCTGGAGGGCGAACGCCTGGTGATGTTCCGGCACGGCTACGACCTGCGCGAGCTGACCGTGGCGGCGTGCCGGGCCGAGGGGTTCGAACCCGACTTCGCCGTCGAGGGCGGGGAGATGGACGCGGTGCTCGGTTTCGTGCGGGCCGGGCTGGGCGTCGCGGTGGTGCCCCGGATGGTCGCGGCGAGGTCGGGGCGCGGCCTGCGAGTGACGCCACTGGCCCGGCCCGGCCTGCACCGGACGATCGCGCTGGCCCACCGCAGCGACGTGGCGCCGCCCAGGGCCGCGCGGGAGTTGCAGCGGATGCTGCTGGAGCGATGAGCCTCCCCGGGCGTCCCGGCGCCGGGAGGCCCGGCTCGCCACAGGGCTGCGGCTACCGCACCGGGGGGCGGCCCGCCGGCCGGTGGAAGGACACCAGGCGCAGAAGTTCGTCGACGGGCCACTGGTCGTAGGCGTGCTCACCGTACGTGGCCGCGAGGACCGTGCCGTCGGTCCCGATCAGGAAGTCGGCGGGCAGACCGACCCGGCCGCCGGGCTGGTCGGCCGCCGGCACCGGTCCCTGGCCGGGCTGCGCTGGTCGGAATCCGTGCTCGGCGTGCTCACCGAGGCGGGGTTCGACGGCGATCGGCGGGTGATCGCGCTGCGGGGCCTGCTCGGGTACCTCATCGGCGCCATCCAGCTGGAGCACCTCGGGCCGCTGTCCGGAGACGGCACGCTCGCCCTCGCCGAGCTGCCGCCCGACGCTTTCCCCCGCATGGCCGAGACCGCCCATCAGGCCCGGAAGGTCAGCGCCGACCGGGAGTTCACGGGCGGTCTCGCACTGCTGCTGCGCGGACTGGGCGGCTGACCCGGCTCCGCGCAGCGGCCCGGGGCGTCACCCCGTGGCGTCCACCAGTGCCAGTTCGTGCAGCCGCTCCGGCGGGCCCGGCCGCGCGTAGTACCAGCCCTGGGCCGTGTCGCAGCCGAGGATGCGCAGCTGGTCGGCCTGGGCTCCCGTCTCCACGCCCTCCACCGTCACCGCCAGGTCCAGGCTGTGGGCCAGCGAGACGATCCCCTCGACGATCTTCAGGTCGACGGGGTCCGCCGGGAACTGCTGCATGCTCTGGGTGAAGGACCGGTCCAGCTTCAGGATGCTGACCGGAAGCCGGCGCAGGTTGGCGAGGTTGGAGTACCCCGTCCCGAAGTCGTCCAGGGCGATGTCGACACCCATCTCCGCCAGCCGCCGCAGCGGCTTGAGCAGATCGTCGTCCGCCCCGATCAGCGCCGACTCCGTGACCTCCAGGCACAGCGCGTCCGGCTCGACGCCCGCGCGCTCCAGGATGTCGACCGTGTCCTGCACCAGTCCCGGATGCGTCAACTGGCACGGCGACAGGTTCACGTTGATCCGCAGCGGCCCCACCGCCTCGGCACCGCCCTGCAGTTCCTGCCACTCGCGTGCCTGGCGCACCGACTGCTCCAGCACCCACCGGCCCAGCGGCACGATCAGCCCGGTGTGCTCGGCGAGCGGGATGAACCGGTCGGGCCCGAGCACCCCGTGCTGGGGGTGCAGCCAGCGCACCAGGGCCTCGGCGCCCCGGACACTGCCGTCGCCGAGATGTACCAGCGGCTGGTACTCGATGAAGAACTCGCCCCGCTCCAGCGCCGTCGGCAGCGCCGTGGTCAGTCCGTGCCGGGTGATGGCCCGGGCGTCGGCCTCCGGATCGGCGAGTTCGAAGCGGTTGCCGCCCGCCGACTTGGCCCGGTACATGGTGATGTCCGCGCTGCGCAGCACCTCCGCCGGGCTGCGCTCCCCGGCCGGGCCCTCGACGATGCCGATGCTGCCGCGCACGGTGAGTTCCCGGCCGTCGACACTGATCGGCGCCAGCAGCGCGTTCATGATGCGCCCGGCGAGCTCGTCGACGCCACGCTGGGTGTCGGGCCCGGTGGTCAGCGCCACGAACTCGTCGCCGCCGAGCCGCGCGACCATCTCGCCCGGTGCCGTGGCGCAGGACTGCAGCCGGTCGGCGACCTCCACCAGCAGCCGGTCGCCGGCCGCGTGGCCGAGGCTGTCGTTGATGGTCTTGAACCCGTCGAGGTCGAGGTAGCACAGCCCGAACCGCTGGCCTTCCCCGGCGCCCAGGGCCTTCTCCAGGCGTTCGAAGAAGAACGTACGGTTGGGCAGCCCCGTCAGCGCGTCGTGCGTGGCCTCGTAGCGCAGCCGCAGGTTGAGCAGCCGCCGCTCGGTGGTGTCCTCCATCAGGGCGAGCTGGTACTGCGGCTCGCCGTCGGCGTCGCGCAGCAGGGAGACCGTCAGGTTGGTCCACAGGACGGTTCCGTCGGGGCGGTAGAACGCCTTCTCCAGGTGGTAGTGCTCCCGTTCGCCCCGCACGAGTTCGTCGTAGAGCCGCCAGGTCTGCGGAGCGTCGTCGGGATGGGTCCACTCCCGGACGTTGCGGCTGCGCAGCGTCTGCTCGGAGACCCCGAACATGCGCAGGAGCGCGCCGTTGACCTGCAGCATGTTGCCTTCGAGGTCGGCCATACCGATTCCTATGGCCGCCCCCTCGAACACGGCGCGGAAACGCGCCTCGCTCGCGTGCAGGGCCTGCGCCACCACGCCCTGCGCCTGGAGGGCGGCCTGCGCGATGGCCTCCTGCTCGGCCAGGGTGCGCTCGCGCAGCGCCCGGGCGAAACCGGCCGCCATCGCGTGCTGGAGCCGCGCGCACCGGGCCCGCAGGTCCTCCTGGTCGCCGTCGCCCCCGCAGTACAGGACCAGATAGGCGTCGACACAGTCCAGGGTGCGGCTGAGCGCCTCCGGATCGGTGCAGTGCACGTTCACCAGCGCGGCTCCGACCGCCCTGCCCGCCTCGGGGTCGAAGGTCCGGGCCACCAGTGCCTCGCTGAGCCGCCGTGCCTGGGGCAGCAGTTGCGCCTCGAACTCGGGCCGGGTCGACGACGTCGAGGTCACCGGGAAGACGGCCCGGCTCCAGATCGTCGCGAACCGGCGCAGTCTGTCCTCCGGCCCGTCCGGTTCCGCGGTCACGCCGTACGCCCCACGCCCGCGAACCCGGAGAACGCATACGGATCCTCGTCCTCCGGCGCGGTGTCGGGCCGCCAGAGCGGCGGCGGCACCAGTCCGGGTTCCACCATGTCGTACCCCTCGAAGAACCGCGCGATCTCCTCGCGCGAGCGCATGATCAGCGGGTTGCGGATGTCCCTGTACACGTCCACCGCACCCCCGGCCCGCTCCGGCGGCAGCGGGATCCCCTCGTAGGAGGCGTGGGTGAGCACGAGCAGACTGCCCGGTGCGAGCGCCTCGCCCAGTTCGGCCACGGCCCCGTACGGGTCGTCCTCGTCTTCCACGAAGTGCAGTATGGCAACGAGGAGCAGCGCCACTGGCTGATTCAGGTCGATCAGCCGCTCCACCTCCGGGCTGCGCAGGATCTCCTGGGGCTTGCGCAGGTCCGCGGCGACCACGCCCGTTTCCTCGTTGCCCTCCAGGACCGCCTGGCTGTGCGCCACGGCCACCGGGTCGTGGTCGACGTACACCACGCGGGCGCCGGGACTGGCCGTCTGCGCCTCCTCGTGCACGTTGCCGAAGGTCGGTATGCCGGAGCCGA
The DNA here is from genome assembly GCF_040637515.1 of Streptomyces sp. NPDC029041. Lineage (NCBI taxonomy): Bacteria > Bacillati > Actinomycetota > Actinomycetes > Kitasatosporales > Streptomycetaceae > Streptomyces > Streptomyces sp. NPDC029041. Next base: position 179,756 of record NZ_JBEZWO010000001.1, read on the forward strand.
TGTCGAGGAACTGGGAGATGCCCGCGTCGGTCGCGTAGCGCACGGCACGGCGCATGAACGCGCGGTTCGCCTGCATGACCTTGGGAAGTCCCGGCATGAACTCCATGGCCCTGCGGGCCGCTTCCCGGTCGACCTCGAAGTTGTGCGATCCGCCCAGGTAGTAGTCGTACATCCGGGAAACGCTGGGCACCGAGATGTCGATGCTCCGTGGGGCCCAGGCGGGACGCTCCATCTAGCTCTCCAAGGCGTAGGCGATCCGGTGTTCGAGCAGAGGCTACTGATCGCCCGCCAATGGAGCGACCCGAAACGGAAATTGACCATCCGTTCCCGGTCACTGCCTGCGGCACGTGCCGCATTGATACCCCTGCGCACACCACTCGAACACATGACGAACGGTGTCCGGGGCGTTCCGGAGAGTTCCGGTTCGGGAGGGGGAGAGTGTCAGGAATGCGATGAGCTCAGGTGAAGCACGGCACAACGGTCCACCCCTCCGTGGGGCACGGAGGGGTGGACCGGGTCTGCGCTTCGGGTGGACGAGCTGATCACCCTGGGGAGGTTTCGCTTCTACTCCGAGGCGCCGACCAGCTTCCCGTCGGGCCGGACGGCGTACCAGGTGCCGCCCACGCCCTGTCCGTTGGTGTCACCGGGGGCCTTGTCACCGGCGAAGGTGTAGATCGGCGAGCAGTTGATCGTCTGCTGCTTGCCCTTGCCGTCGGTGCGGTCGAAGATCATGTAGCCCTTCTTCTGGATGCCCTTGGTGTCGGCGAAGTCGACGGGCTCCACGAGCGGCCACTTCTCCAGGCACGCACCGCTGCAGTTGGAGACCGGCTTGGGCCAGGCCTCGTCCTTCTTGAACCGGTAGACGGTCATGCCGTTCTTGTCGACGACGATCTCGCCGAGCTTGGGGTCGTTGCGCGTGGACAGCCCGGCCTGGACCGCTTCGCCGCCGCCCGCACCGGCCCCGGCACCCCCCTGCGCCTTCTTGCCGTCGGGGGCGAGCGCGTACCACTTGCCGCCCACACCCTGACCCTTGACGTCACCGGCGTTGACGTCCTTGGCATAACGGTAGGCGGGCCAGCCGCCGACCGTGAGCTGCTTGGTGCCGTCGGCCCGGGTGACCGACCCGAGCAGCGCCTTGTCGATGCCCTCGCCGGCCTCGGCGTCATCGGCCGGAACCGGCGGCCAGGTCTTGGCGCAGTCACCGTCGCAGTTCGACTTGGGCGGCTGCTCGGTGTCCTGGTCGAACCGGTACAGGGTGAGGCCGAGACTGTCGGTGACCACCTTGCCGACCTTCTCGGCGGTGGAGACGGACAGCTTGCCGGCGGGGTTGGAAGGGCTGGAGGCGCTCGGTGCCGCCGGCTGGCCCGTCGCGGTGCCCGCCGCGCCCGCGGTGCCCGAGCCGATGTTTCCGTAGTCCCCGGGCGCGGCCGTGGCGCCCACGTTCTGGCTGGCCGCCGGTGGGCTGTCCTGACCGCACGCCGTCGTCAGCGCCAGGACCGCCGCGGCGCTCGCCACGAGTGAGGCGCTCCGCCAGGAGGTCTTCATCGTCAACTCCCCATAATCGCAAGGGTGTTGCAGCGCCCTGCTGCGCCGCCGCACGGTCATGAGTACGCATGGGGGCGGTGATTGCGTTCAACCGTCGGCCAAATTTCTTTCCGGAACCTGTGACGAGCACCGCGAGTCGTCGCACACGAGTGCACTTCGAGCCACTTGCGGGCTACCGCGGATCAAACCGATGACGCCCGGAAATCCCTCATTCGAGGCAATCCCCCGGCACCGCGGCCCGTCCGGGCGGCGCAGGACTCATGATCTTCGTCGTGTATGGACCCCTCTCGACTCAACCCGCCCTTGTGACGCGGGCCTTGGCGGCGGCGACGCTGACCTGGGCGCTCGTCGGCGCACCGGCGGGGGTCGCGGTGGCCGACGCCTGCGCGTACGCCTCGACGGGGCCGGACGGCACCGAGGCGGTGGCGTACGCCGGCAGCAAGAAGACGTGGCCGTGCCCGACACCCACGCCGACCCCTTCCCCGACGCCGACGCCGACCCCGCCGCCGCCGCCGCCGAAGCCGACGCCCCCACCGAAGCCGACGCCGGACCCACCGCCCCCACCGAAGCCCCCGCCTCCCGAACCGTCCCCCACGGCCAGGCCCGCGCCGCCGCCGGCACCGCCCACGCCACGCCCGGCACCACCACCGCCGCGGCCGGCCCCGAGGCCCGTACCACCGGCGCCCCCTCCGCCCGCACCGGAGCCCGCTCCCCCGCCGCCGGCGCCGCCCGCCACCCCCGCGCCCGGCCCGTCCGCGAAGCCCGTGCACTACCCGCGCTACCGCGCCGCACCGCCGCGGCCACGGCCGGCCAACGGCGCGCTGTCGCCGCTCACCTTCGTCCTGCTCGTCACGGTGCCCGCGGTGGTGGCCGTCGCCGCGCTGCGTGCGCGCTGATCCCTGAAGCCCAGGAGGTACCTCTTGCCGGAATGGCTTGTTCTCACCCTCGCGATGCTGGCCGCCTGCGCCGTGGTGGTCGTCATCACCTTCGTACGCCACCGCGCGGCCCCGGAGGACGAGGACCCCAGTGAGACCCCGGACGTCATCGAGTACATGACGATGTGGATCGGCGTGGTCTACGCCATCGTCCTGGGCCTGGCGATCGCCGGTGTCTGGGAGGGGCGCAGCGCCGCACAGGACCACGTCCAGGCCGAGGCGACCGCGCTGCACGAGATCTCGGAGCGGGTGCGCGTCTATCCCGCCGAGGAACGCGACCGCATCCGGAACGACATCCGGACCTACGTGAGCCATGTCGTGACCACCGAGTGGGACACCATGGCCGACAAGGGCGAGGTCACCGGGCGAGGCACCGAACTCTTCGAGCGGATCCGCCAGGACGTCACCGACTACGAGCCGGAGACGGACTTCGAGGCCCAGGCCTACCAGCCGCTGCTGGACCAGGTGACAGCGGCCAGCCAGGCCCGCATCGCCCGGGCCGAGTCGACCGGGGAGACGATGCCGGGCGTGGTGTGGTTCGGGCTGGTCGCCGGAGCCGTCATCACCATCGGGATGATCTTCGCACTGCAGATCCGCAGAACGACACGCGAACTGGTCCTCGCCGGGCTGTTCTCGGCGTTGATCGCCTTCCTGCTGTTCCTGATCTGGGACTTCGACTCGCCCTACAGCAGGGGTGTGACCGCCTCGGCGGATCCGTTCCTGAACCTCTTCCCGGGCGTCGGCGATTGACGGCGCCCCGCAGCACGGGTCCCGGCCGGGGGGCGCGCGACACGCCGTCGCCGTCCCCGGCCGCCCGGGCGGTGTTCCCCCGGGCGGCGCACACCCGTGACCCGTTCGCGCTACTGCGATCGCGCCGTCGGGCGCGTCTTCTTAGCGTTTCGGGCATCGAGGTGCATGTGTGACGTGAGCGGAACAGGTCCGCGGCTGCTCCTCGGGGACCCGGAGGATTCACCATGCGCGCTATACGCCTCGCCTCGGCCGTACTGCTGGGTGCCGGTGCCCTCACCTCCTGCGTGCCCGCCGCCGACGCGACCCCCCGGACCGACTTCGGCTTCAGCGTCCTGCCCTCCACCGTCAGGGCGGGGGGTGAGGTGACCTTGCACGTCACGCGTAACCGGGCATGCCGGGGGGAGGCGGCGGTCGGCTCGATGGCCTTCGACCCGGTCACCATCCCCCGGGACGAGTCCTGGACGACGGTGGTCGTCGACCGGGACGCCAGACCCGGCGCCGTCTACGAAGTCGAGTTCACGTGTGACGGGTCGACCGGCATCGCGCGACTGACGATCGCGCGCGGGCGGCCGGCGCACCATCCCGACCGTCACCCCACGCACCACCCTCGCAAGGGTGTGCACGCCGGTGAGGGCGGCACCCTCGCCGGCTTCGACCTGAAGGAGATCGGGCTGGGCGCCGCACTGATCGCCGGATCACTCGGCGTCGCCTACCACTTCTCGCGCCGCCGCACCGACGGGGACGCCGACTGACCCACCCGCGGGCAGGCCTTCGCCCCGGCTTCCCCTGGAGAGGGAGCCGGGGCGAAGCGCGTTGCGGGCGGGGTGACGCGGGTGGGGCGCGTCAGATGCGCCGCTCGGCCCGGCGGCGCATCCAGAACACACCGCCGCCGACCACCGCCGCGGCCACGAGACCGCCGCCGATGGCCACGTCGGTCGGGGTCGCACCGGTGGTGCTGCTGCCGCCGATGCCGCCACGGACGCCGCCGATGACGGTGAAGGCCTGCGGCTTGGTCATCCGCCTGCCGTTGCAGTCGACCGTGATGTCGTACGAGCCGGGACGGGCGTTGCTGTTGATGGTGGCGGTGCCCCGCGCGGTCCCGCTGCCGCTGCCGGTGCCGCCCCGGCCGCCCTCGTTGCCCTTGCCGCCGCCCCCGACCGGCGAGAGCTGCGTCGGTGAGAACGCGTTGGACGTCGCCGTACCGCCGCCCCGGCAGCCGTCGACGGTGATGGTCAGCTGGCCGCCTCGGGCGATCACGCTGGGCAGGGCGGTGATGTTGCTCGGTGTGTCCCACGCGACGGCCGCGGGGGCGGAGAGACCGAGGGCGGCGACCGCTGCGCCGGCGACCGCCAGGGCACGAGTGTTACGCATGTGAACCTCCGCGGAAGACGCCCCGGGACCCGTCCCCGGTCGATCGGCGAGAAAGCGCCTCCCAGAAAGACAGTCAGTTGCCGCGCCGCGAGCCGCATGTCGGGAATGGTCCGTACCGGTGAGAGAAGGCGCTGCGGGAAAAGCGTCCGTTCGGATATCGCCGCAGGTCACAGACCGTCAGAAATAATCTCGCGGCGGCAACTCGGATGGCTCACCTCATATCACCGCACCACCCCTCACGAACCCGGGCCACCCGTTCGCCGCCGCCCCGTCGCCGGTTTCCCGCACGCCACTTAGCGTGTCGCTATGCGCGATGGACACGGCGACGGCCGGGTCGAGAGGGGAAGGCGAATGTCTGCGTCCGAGCTGGCCCAGGCGGAAGAGGAGGCGCGGCCCAGGAAGCGCGCTCCGTGGGGCGTGATAGCGCTGGTCCTGCTGACCGGCCTCGCTCTCATCCGGAACGGTTCGGGAGAGTTCGACGAGGGCCCGCCACAGCCGGCGAGTGCGGCCGCGGCGGACAGCCGGGTGCCCGGCGGCACCTTCGCGGGCAGCGTCCGGCCCCTGCCCTACGCGCTCCCCGACCGGGTCAGGATCCCGGCGATCCAGGTCGACGCGCCGATCATCCCCGTCGGCCTGGACGCGGACGGCTGGGTCGGCGCGCCGCCGCCGGAGGACCCCAACCTGGCCGGCTGGTTCACCGGTGCCGTCACCCCCGGCGAGAAGGGCACGGCGGTCGTGGTCGGCCATGTCGACAACCAGCAGGGGCCCGCCGTGTTCTACGGACTCGGGGCCTTGAGGCAGGGGCATCGCGTCGAGGTCGCCCGGCAGGACGGAAAGACCGCCGAGTTCGAGATCTACGGTGTCGAGGTGTTCGAGAAGGACAACTTCCCCGGCGACCGTGTCTACGCTTCCAAGGGCGCGCCGGAACTGCGGGTCATCACCTGCGGCGGCGGTTTCTCCGAGCAGGAGGGTTACGCGGGCAATGTCGTCGCCTTCGCCCGCCTGGTCGCGGTGCGCTGAGCGCGCCCGGTCCGGCGGGCGAAAACCCCGGGTCCCTTACGCGTAGTTCCGCCGGGGCACGGTGACGTGGTAGCCGGAGTCCAGCAGTTCGGGCAGATAGCGCCGCAGGGCCCGCACACTCTGCGAGCGGTCGCCGCCGGCGTCGTGCGAGAGCACCACGACGCCGGGTGCGGCGCCGCGTTCGACCCGGTTCGTGATGGTCCGGACGCCGGGGGTGGCCCAGTCGAGGGTGTCGACCGTCCAGCCGAGGGGTTCCATGCCGAGTTCGGCGCCGATCCGGAAGGTCGTGCGGTTCCAGGCGCCGTAGGGCGCGCGGAACCACTCGGGGCGCTCCCCGTAGGCGTCCTCGATGACGTCGCTGGTGCGTTCGATCTCGGAGCGGATCTGCCGTCGGGTGAGGCGGGTGAGCAGAGGGTGGGACCAGGTGTGGTTCCCCACGACATGGCCCTCGTCGGCCATCCGGGCCAGCAGGTTCCTGCCGCCGGCGACCATCTCGCCGCACACGAAGAACATCGCCCGCACGTCGTACTCGGCCAGGGTGTCCAGGATGTGCGGGGTGTAGCGGGGGTCGGGGCCGTCGTCGAAGGTGAGCACCATGGTGCGGCCACGGCCGGACACGCGCAGCGGCGCCTCGCGGTGAACCAGGGTCCGTCGTGGCGCGGCACGGGGCGGGCCGAAGCCGGTCAGGGGCTGCAGCCGGTACGCGGAGGACTTGACGTGGCGGCGGGCCTGGGGGCCCGAGGCGGGGGCCGAGGTGCCGGGTGCGTCCCCGGTGACCGCCGTGACCACTCCGGCCGTCGCGGCCGCTCCCACCGCGCCGGCGCCCGCGATCAACGCGTGGCGCCTGGTGAACAGCCGGGTGGGCAACTGATCCTTCTTCATGACTCATGAGTCGCCCGGCGGAAGGCAGACGCACACGAGCAACACCGGTGCGGCGGCACACATTCACCCGCTCGGCCCACACGGTGGGTCGGTGGCGGCGCACCGGCGGAAAGGGCGGGGTCTCGCGACGGGTGAGTCCGGTGAGGGCGGGAGCCGTCGCGGTCGGGGCGAGTTGGTGGTGCCGGACCAGTCGCAGGACGGCGAGGACGATGCCGCCGAAGTCGCGACGCGCAGCCGGTCCGGCTTGTGGTGCCGGACGCGGACCTGGTCGGGCAAGCCGGAAAGGGCGTCGGCGGGCTCGGTCCCGTCCCCTCCGGCGAGGCCGAGCGCCGCCGACGACGGCAGCCCCGCGGTGGTGGCGGGCCGCTGCCCGCCCTTCGGGTGCCCCGTTCCCCTCCCCCGCAACGTGCGCATCGACGGTACGGACGCGAAAGCTTCGGCGTTGCCGGAGGCGAGGCAGCTCAGCGAGACCATGCGCACGCCCAGTTCAGGTGCTACGGCGCACGGTTCGTCGCCCTTGGACTCCATGACGCCGTTGAGGGCCGTGCGGTCACGGCGTATCAGATCCGGGGAGAGGCCGTCCTTGCCCCCGGGTACGGAGGACTGGCAGGAAGCTTAGGGACGTCGCCCGCCGCCCTGTCCCGCCCGGCAGCCGGACCCGGGGGTTCCGATAGCCTCGCTGCGTGACGGAACAGCACTCCCACCGGTTCGAGCGGGGCACGGACGGGCCGAAGGTGATCGTGGCCGGGGTGGACGGCTCCGACTCCTCCTTGCGGGCCGCGGCCTACGCGGCCGGCCTGGCCCGCCGCCAGCACGCGCTGCTCGCCGTGGTGTACGTGCAGCCCGTGCTGGCGGCCGGGGCGGCGCTGGGGGCGCCGGTGGCCGGGACGACGGACGCGATCGCCGAGGACCTGGTGGCGCAGATCCGGGACGCGGCGGAGCGGCTCAAGGGGATGTTCGAGGTCCGCTGGGAGTTCCACACGTTCCGCGGCGACCCCTACAACGGCCTCGTGACGGCCGCCGACGAACTCAAGGCGGACGCGGTGGTCGTGGGCGCCTCGCAACAGGCGGGCCACCGCATCGTCGGCTCGGTGGCGGTACGCCTGGTGAAGGCGGGCCGGTGGCCGGTGACGGTGGTGCCGTAGGGGGTACGGCACCCGTGACGCCGGGGTGTCACTCCCCCATCACCAGGCCGTCCCCGGCCGCGCCGCGGCTGAGGACGATGTCGCGGATGCGGTCGCGGACGGCTCGGACGTCGGCGCCCTGGGCGAGCGCCCGGTTGAGGTTCACGACCCGGCCGGCGTCGACGTCGAAGAGCTGGGGGACGAACTCCGCCCTGGTCACCTTCCAGCGCTCTCCCGGCCGCGCGGGCGGGACGAAGGTGAAGCGGCCGAGGGTGGACTGGTTACCGCGCGGGTCCTTGACGCCTTGGTGGTTGGTCATCTCGCCGGCGATCTGGTCGCCCATGCCGTAGATGACCCAGGTGCCGTTGACCTTCTCGTAGGCCTGCGGGACGTGCGCGTGGGTGCCGAGGATCAGGTCGACGTCGGGGCGGTCCCCGGTGCGCGCGGCGGTGAGGCTCCTGGCCAGGGTCAGCTGCCGGTCGTCGGGGGCGTCCTGCCATTCGGTGCCCCAGTGCAGGGAGACCACGACCACGTCGGCGCCGGCCCGGCGCGCGGCCCGGGCGTCCTCGACGATCCTCGCCTCGTCGGTGAGGTTGACGGCCCAGGGCTGCCCCTGCGGGAGCGGGCTGCCGTTGGTGTCGTAGGTGTAGGCGAGGTGCGCGACCTCGGCGGGGCCGGCCTCGAGGACCGTCACCGTGCGGGCCTCCTCCTCGGTGCGTGCCGAGCCGGCGTGCCGGACGCCCGCGCGGTCGAGGGCGTCGAGCGTGCGGCGGATGCCCTCGGCGCCGTCGTCCAGGGTGTGGTTGGAGGCGGTGGAGCATCCGTCGTAGCCGGTGGCGGCCAGGGCCTCGGCCACCTCGGGCGGGGACTTGAACGTGGGGTAGCCGGTGTAGACGCCGTTCGCACCGTAGACGGTCTCCATGTGGCACAGGGACACGTCGGCGCGGGAGACGACGGAGCGGATGCCGGCGAGCATGGGCCGGAAGTCGTAGCCGGTGCCGCCGGCGTCGAAGCGGGCCCGGTCGATGATCGTGCTGTGCGGGAGGACGTCACCGGAGGCGACCAGGGTGAACCCGCGCGACCCGGCGGCCGGCGCCGGGCGTCCGCGGTCGGGCGCGTCGTGGCCGCGGGCCTGGCAGGCGGCGCCCGCGGCGAGGAGGACGGTCAGGGCCAGGGCGATCTGTCGACTGCGTGTGAGCATGCATTCACCCCACTGTGGGCGTTGTGGTCATATTTACGCACCATCAGGAAAGAAGGCTCCTGGTGTCCCACGCGTCTCCGACACGCTCATCAGCCCCTCCGGCACCCGCATGGCCGGGGCACGACCGTTCGTCGAACCGTTCGTCGACGCGATCGACCGTCCGTCGCACAGCCGGGTACGTGCCCTGTGCCGGGGCCGCGCCCTGCGGTGGCATACGGCCATGACGGCCGGATCCACTCTCATGAACGGAACGACCGCCGAGCACGAGCTCGTCGCCCTGCAGCGCGAGCACGGCCGGCCCCTCTTCGCGCTGCTGCTGCGGCTCTGCGACGGCGACCGGCAGCGCGCCGAGGACCTGGTCCAGGAGACGCTGGTGCGTGCCTGGCAGCACCCCGAGGCCCTGCGCGCCGACGACTTCGACTCGGTGCGGCCCTGGCTGATGACCGTCGCCCGACGGCTCGCGATCGACGCCCGGCGGGCCCGCCAGGCCCGTCCGCCCGAGGTGGGCGACGCGGTGCTGGAGAACGCGCGCGTCATCTCCGACCACGCCGAGCGGGCAGCGGCGATGCTGGATGTCCGCGAGGCTGTGAAGACACTCACTCCGCAGCACCGTGAAGTCCTGGTGCTCGTGTACTTCCAGGGGGCGAGTGTGGCGGAAGCCGCGACGGCCCTCGGGATTCCGCCCGGTACCGTGAAGTCCCGCGCGTACTACGCGCTGCGTGCCCTGCGCAGGGTGCTTCCGGGATACGCCGCCGACCTGCGGTGAAACCAATGAGTGGGTCAAGCCTCCGTAAAGCGCCTTGCCGATGACCCCGGTTGAGTAATCGGCTGTTCCCATCCGTGTTCCGGAGGGGGCCGCCGGCCTCCTCGGGGCCCGGTGTCGGGCGACGCGCAGGTACCGGAGGAAGGCAGGACGGGATGCTGGACGAAGAGCAGGGGAACACGGACGGTGCCGACGGCGGACTGACCGTCCCCATGGCGTGGTTGTACGCCGAGTACATCGCCGACGAGCTGCTGCGGACCGGTGATCTGATGCCGCCGACGTCCTTCGAGTTCCGTGCCGGGCGGGATGCCCTGGCGCTGACCGTCTTCCTGTCCGACACCGACGGGGAGCTGCCGGGCATCCGCGTCGTCACGCAGCTGGAGACGTGGCTGTCGCTGACGGCGTACGACCAGCCGTGGCAGGAGTGGGTGCGTGAGCGGCTGGCCGAGCTCGGCGCCGGGGCCGCGTCGTCGGGACGGCCCGCGCCGGACCTGGAGCTCGCCGAGGAGGCCTGGCGCTGGCTGCAGGAGACGGAGCTGCTCGCGCCCGATCTCAACGCGGTCCCGGGCGGCGCTCCGGTGGTCGGCGAGGACGAGGGGCCGAAGGTCTGGACACCCGCCTGGCAGCTCGGACTGCCGCTGGGACACCTCGCGATCCATCTTTTTTAGATTTCTGCGGCCCCGGACCAATCCGGGAGCCGGAGGGCTCCGAATCCTTTGGTTGCGATTGTGTCACCGGCTTGAGTGATTCAGCTGCCTGGTCCGTACCGGTGGGAGCAAGGAGTAACCCCACCCGCACCCAACGGCACGAGGATTCGGCATGAGGTCCCTGGAGAGGCATCGCGACGTCGCGGCCTACGCGCTCGGCGTGCTGGACGAGGCGGAGGCATTCCGCTTCGAGGACCACCTCATGGAGTGCCCTCGGTGCGCTGCAGAGGTGACGGAATTCGGCCCGACCACACGGCAGTTGATGCTGTACCGGCGGTCGACGCCACGGTTCGTGCACCCCATGGCGCAGCCCGGTCCGCGCATGCTGGACGGGCTGCTGGCCGAGGTGTCGACCCGGCGCCGGGCGGGACGCAGACGTCTGCTGTTCGCCCTGGCCGCCTCGGTCGTCTTCGCGGCGTCGGTCCCCGGCATCGCGATGATGGCCGAGGGCAACGCGGAGGAGGTCCGCACCGTCGCGGCGACCGACACACGGACGGGGGTGTGGGCGCAGGTCACGACGGAGGACGAGGCCTCGGGCAGCCAGGTCGAGCTGAAGGTCAAGGACGGCGCGGGCCCGCGCGCCTGCCACCTGGTGATCATCGGCCGCGACGGCACCGAGGAGACGGCGACCAGCTGGCACGGGCCGGGCCACGACGACCGCCCCAACACCATGATGGCCAGCTCCTCCCTGCATCCGGAGGACATCGCCCGCTACGAGATCCGCTCGGCGGCCGGCGAGATCCTGTGGAGGATCCAGCCGAGCTGACCATCCGTCCGCCCCTGCCGCCGGGCGCCGGGCACACCCCGGTGTGAGACTGCTGGACGACGCACCCGGCAGATCGCCGGGTGCCCGCGGGCCCGGTGAGGGGAGACGAGGTGACGGCAGAGCCCGGGGAGGGCCGGCTGGAGGAGTTCCTCGCCGACCCGGAGAACGCGACCCTGGACCTGCCCACGGCGGCGGCCCGCTGCACGGAGGCCCTCGGGCTCCAGAGCTCCGTGGTCTATCTGTCCGACATCCAGCAGCGCCGCCTCGTACCGCTCACCGACGTGGTCTCCCCGCTGCTCGTCGACGGCTCCCTCGCGGGCTGGACCTACCGCACCCAGTCCCTGCGCGTGGAGGTGTCCGACGCAGGTGGCATGACGGCCTGGATCCCGCTCGTGGACGGTGCCGAACGCCTCGGCGTCATCGCGGTGCACTCCCCCGCCCTGACACCCGACGTGCTGCGCCGCGGCCGCGCCCTGGCCCAGCTGCTCGCCATGATGATCACCTCCGCGCGGGCGTACCAGGACTCCTTCGTGCGGCGTCTGCGCACCCGGCCGATGCGCCTGCCCGCCGAGATGCTGCGGGCCTTCCTCCCGCCCCGGACGATCGGCACCTCCCATGTCGTGTCGACGGCCGTGCTGGAGCCGGCCTACGAACTCGGCGGCGACGCGTTCGACCACTCCCTGACGGAGACGGCTCTGCACGTCACGGTCCTCGACGCCATGGGGCACAACCTGGCGTCCGGACTCACCACGGCGGTGTCGCTGGCCGCGTGCCGCAACGCCCGGCGCACCGGGGCGGACCTGCCCGAGCTGGTGGAGAGCGTCGACGACGCGCTGTCACAGTGGCTCCCCGACCAGTTCTGCACGGGTGTCCTGGCCCAGCTCGACCTGGCCTCGGGGATGCTGCGGTGGGTCAACTGCGGGCACCCCACCCCGCTGCTCATCCGCGACCGGCGGCCACTGGTCGACGCCATGCGGCGCGAGCCGGACCTGCCGATGGGGCTGCCGTCCCTGCTGACCGAGCGGAGGCGGGAGACGCACGAGATCGCACTGAAGCCCGGCGACCGGGTGCTGATGTACACCGACGGTGTCACGGAGGCCAGGGCCGTCGACGGCGCGGAGTTCGGGCTCGAACAGTTCGCCGATTACATCATCGGGGCGACGGCCGCGGGCGAGCTGCCGTCCGAGACGCTGCGGCGGCTCATCCACTCCATCCTGGACTCGCCGACGAGCCGGCTGCGGGACGACGCGACCATCCTGATGTTCGAGTGGTCGCCGCCCTCCAGGTAGCCGCGAGGCCCGGTCCGGCTCACTTCAGCAGCCGGGACATCCTGCGGTCCGCCAGCGGCTTGCCGCCCGTCTGGCAGGTCGGGCAGTACTGGAGCGAGGAGTCGCTGAAGGACACCTCACGGACGGTGTCGCCGCACACCGGGCAGGGCTCGCCGGTGCGGCCGTGCACGCGCAGCCCGCTCTTCTTCTCCGCCTTGAGCCGCCCGGCCGCCACGCCCCGGGAGCGTTCGACCGCCTCGGTGAGAGTGCCCCGCAGGGCCGCGTACAGCCGCCCCGTCTCCTCCTCGCTCAGAGACGCCGCCAGTTTGAAGGGCGACATCTTCGCCACGTGCAGGATCTCGTCGCTGTAGGCGTTGCCCACGCCCGCGATCAGGCTCTGGTCGCGCAACGCACCCTTGAGCTGCCGCCGTTCACCGGCCAGGAGTTCCGCGAGGCGCCGCTCGTCGAAGTCGTCGGCGAGCGGGTCCGGGCCGAGCCGGGCGACGCCCGGGACCTCCTGCGGGTCGCCCACGACGTACACCGCGAGCCGCTTCTGGGTACCGGCCTCGGTCAGGTCGAACCCGGCGCCGCTCTCCAGGGCCACGCGCAGCGCGAGGGGGCCCTTGCCCGGGCGGGGCGGGCCGTCGGGGAGGCGGTCCTTCCAGTGCAGCCAGCCCGCCCGGGCCAGGTGCGTCACGAGGTGCGGCCCGTCCGCGGTCACGAGGTCGAGGAACTTGCCGTACCGGCGTACGGCCGCCACCTCGTGGCCCTCCAGCGCGGACAGGGGAGGTTCGTACGTCTTCAGGACGCTGATCGCGGCGGGCAGCACCCGTACGATCTCGTGGCCGACGAGGTGCTCGGTCAGGAAGTCCTTGAGCGCCTCGACCTCGGGGAGTTCCGGCATAGGTCCAGAGTGCCACGCGGGATCAGTCCCGGCCGGGCACCACGAACTCGCACCACACGGCCTTGCCGCCGCCCCGGGCCTCCACGCCCCACACGTCGGTGAGCAGCTCGACCAGGAGCAGGCCCCGCCCGGAGACACCCGACTCGCCCGCCTCGCGGCGGCGCGGCAGGGCGCTGGAGGAGTCCGCGACCTCGACCCGCAGCCGGGGCTCGGAGCCGGTGAAGGCGCGCAGGGTGACGAGCGCGGAGCCCTCGGTGTGCATCAGGGCGTTGGTGATCAGCTCGTCGGCGACCAGTTCGATCTCGTCGGCGCGCTCGCCCGCGCCCCAGGCGGCGACCGCGGTGCGGATCATGTGCCGGGTGTCGGCGAGGGCTCCGGGGTCGCCGGGGGCCACGCGTCGCTGGAGCGGGCGGCCGGACTGCGGGCCCTCGGGTCCGCGCCGGCGCAGCAGGAGCAGAGCCACGTCGTCGTCGCCGCCGCGCTCGTCGGCCACCTCGATGAGCCGTTCGGCGAGGTCCCGTACGTCGTCGGGGCCGGTGGCGACGAGCGCGCTCAGGGTGCGCATGCCGTCGTCGAGATCGGCGCCGGGCTGCTCCACCAGACCGTCGGTGCACAGCAGCAGGGTGTCGCCGGGGTCGAGCTCCATGATGGTCACGGGGTACTCGAGACGGCCGAACTCGGCGGACAGGCCGAGCGGCAGCCCGCCGGGCACGGCGACGCGGCGACAGGAGCCGTCGGGGTGGCGCACCAGCGGGTCGATGTGACCGGCCCGGACCATCTGGAGCACGCCGGTGGACAGGTCGGCCTCGGCGTAGAGGCAGGTCGCGGAGCGGTCGGTGTCGAGCTCGTGCAGGAAGACGGAGGCCCGGGCCATCACGGTGGCCGGGGGGTGCCCCTCGGCGGCGTAGGCGCGCAGCACGATGCGCAGCTGGCCCATGACGGCGGCCGCGTGTGTGTCGTGGCCCTGGACGTCGCCGATGACGGCGCCGACCCGGCCGCCGGGCAGCGGGATCAGGTCGTACCAGTCGCCGCCGATGTCCCGGCCGACGGATCCGCCGAGGGTGGCGGCGCGGTAGCGCACGGCGACGTCGGCGCCGGGCACGCTCGGAATGGTGCGGGGCAGCATGGCCTGCTGGAGGCCCTGGGCGAGGTCCATCTCCTGTTCGTAGAACATGGCCCGCTGCAGGCTCTGCGCGATGCTGCTGCCGAGGGCGACGAGGATGTTGCGCTCCTCGGACGTGAAGCCGTACCGGTCGCTGTAGAGCAGGCCCATGGCGCCGATCGGCCGGGCCTGGACGATGAGCGGCAGATAGGCGGCCGAGGTGATGTCGAGGCCGGTGATGTGCGGCCACAGGATCGGGTAACGCTCGGCGAACTCCTCCGGGGACTCGATGAAGCACGGACCGAGGGTGCGGACGGCCTCGCTCATCGGGTAGGGCTCGTCGATCCGGGTGACGCGGGTGCCGGGGACGAAGCTGTCCACGGGGCCTTCGGCGACCAGACGGATGCGGCCGGCCTCGACCAGGCCCATGACCAGACTGGTGGCGCCTAGGTGGACCAGGCCGTGGGTGTCCTTGAGGACGTCGATGACGTCCTGGACGGTGCGGGCGTGGGCGAGGGCGGCCGTGGTGAGTTCCACGACGCTGGTCTGCTGCCGGCGGGCCTCGTCCTGGGCGGCCTGGTCGCGGCGGGCGTCGATCTCGCCGAGTTCCCGGGTGGCGTCCCGGATGATGCCGATGATGCGGCGGGGGCGGCCGGTGTCGTCGCGCCGGATGTAGCCCTGTGTGTGGGTCCAACGCAGGCTGCCGTCGCGGCAGCGGATGCGGAAGTAGGCGCCGTAGTTCTCGCTGCCGTCCTTGAGCGCCTGTGAGACGGCCGTGTCCAGACGGCGGGACTCGTCGGGCGGCACGCGCTTGGCGAGGGTCTCGGGGTGGTCGTCGTACTCGTCGGAGCGCACGTCGAAGATCTCGTGGGCCTGGGCGTCCATCTGCATCAGGCCGGTGTCCAGATCCCAGTCGAAGCTGCCCATCCGGTTGAGCGCGAGGATCGGGTCCGGGTGGGCGGGCCAGTCGTCCGGGAGGGACAGGGCCCTCGCTCCCCGATCAGCCATGGGCCCACCTTGCCAGGGTTCGTCCGATTCTTCGACCGGATGTGCCGAGTGTACGAGCCGCCGCGCCGGATCGGCCCTCGGTTACTGAAGACGCCCGAGGGGCCGCCGGGGATGCGGTCGGCGGCCCGGCCGCCGGAGAATCAGTCCGGTTCCGCCGAGCCGATCGGGGCTGTCCGCTACGACACCGGGCACGGCACTATTGTGTGCTTCGGCCACTTCGGTCACGCAACCGCAGCAACACACCACCGAGCGTGACGACCGGGCCCGGCGCCGCACGGGAAGGAGGCCCCCTCGGCCGTGGAATGGTTCGCCGCATCCGACTACTGGCTGACCCGGCTGGTCTTCCAACGGGCACTTGCGGCCGTGTATCTGGTGGCGTTCCTGACGGCGGCGCTCCAGTTCCGCGCGCTGATCGGCCGGCGCGGCATGCTGCCGGTGCCGCGGTTCGTCGAGCGGGTGCCGTTCAAACGGGCGCCGAGCCTGTTCCACTGGCACTACTCGGACCGTTTCTTCGCGCTCTCCGCAGGGACGGGCTGCGCGGTGTCGGCGGCGCTGCTGGCCGGGCTGGACTCGCTGCTGCCGCTGTGGGGCGGCATGCTGTTGTGGCTGGTGCCGTGGGCGCTGTACCTGTCGATCGTCAACGTCGGTCAGACCTGGTACGCGTTCGGCTGGGAGTCGCTGCTGCTGGAGGTCGGGTTCCTCGCGGTGTTCCTCGGCAACGACGAGGTGGCGCCGCCGGTCGTGGTGCTGTTCCTGCTGCGGTGGGTCCTGTTCCGCGTGGAGTTCGGCGCGGGTCTGATCAAGATGCGGGGCGACGCCTGCTGGCGCAAGCTCACCTGCCTGGACCACCATCACGAGACGCAGCCGATGCCGGGCCCGCTGAGCTGGTTCTTCCACCATCTGCCCAGGCCCCTGCACCGCGTCGAGGTGGCCGCCAACCACGTCACCCAGCTCGTGGTGCCGTTCCTGCTGTTCACCCCGCAGCCCGTCGCGACGGCAGCCGCCTCACTGATGATCGTCACCCAGCTGTGGCTGGTGCTGTCGGGCAACTTCTCCTGGCTGAACTGGATCACGATCGTGCTCGCCCTGTCGGCGGTGCGGTTCCCGGCCGATCCGCCCACGGTGCCCGGCGCCCCGCTGTGGTACGTCGTCGTGGTGCTCGCGGTCTCGGCGCTGCTGCTCGGCCTCGGGTACCGGCCGGTGCGCAACATGGTGTCCCGGCGCCAGGTCATGAACCGTTCCTTCGACCCGCTGCATCTGGTCAACACATACGGGGCGTTCGGCAGTGTGAGCCGGGTGCGGTACGAGGTGGTGGTGGAGGGCACCGCGGACGACGTGCCGCATGCGGACGCGGGGTGGCGGGAGTACGAGTTCAAGGGCAAACCGGGCGATCCGCGGCGCTGGCCGCGCCAGTTCGCGCCCTACCATCTGCGGCTCGACTGGCTGATGTGGTTCGCGGCCCTCTCCCCCGCCTACGCGAACTCCTG
This sequence comes from Streptomyces sp. NPDC029041, assembly GCF_040637515.1. Lineage (NCBI taxonomy): Bacteria > Bacillati > Actinomycetota > Actinomycetes > Kitasatosporales > Streptomycetaceae > Streptomyces > Streptomyces sp. NPDC029041. Next base: position 196,589 of record NZ_JBEZWO010000001.1, read on the forward strand.
GTTCGGGACGCTGGTGGAACGACTGCTGGAGAACGACCGGGACACCCTGAAGCTGCTGCGCCGCTCTCCGTTCCCTCTGGAGGAACCTCCTCGGTACGTGCGCGCCCGCCTGTTCCGCTACCGCTACACGACCTGGCGCGAGCTGCGGGAGACGGGCGCGTGCTGGGAGCGGACGTACGTACGGGAGTACCTGCCGCCGACGCGGCTGGCGGGGCAGGGGCCGTAGCCACTTCCCCGGCGCCCGGGTTTCAGGCGAACCGGCCGGGCTGGTAGTCGCCCGCCGGCTGCTCGAGCATGACGTTGAGCCGGTTCGCGGTGTTCATGAAGGCGATCAGGGTCACCAGCGCCATGAGCTGCTCCTCGTCGTAGTGCTCGGCTGCTCGCCGCCACACGGCGTCCGGCACGCCGCCGGCTCCGTCGGCGATCCTGGTTCCCTGCTCGGCCAGCTCCAGCGCGGCTCGCTCGGCCTCGGTGAAGACCGTGGCCTCCCGCCACGCCGCGACCAGATGGAGACGGACGGAACTCTCGCCCGCCGCGGCGGCCTCCTTGGTGTGCATGTCTACGCAGACCGCGCAGCCGTTGATCTGGCTCGTGCGGAGCGAGACCAGTTCCCGGGTGGCGGCGGGCAGCGGCGACTCCACCACCAGCCGCCCCAGGGAGGAGAACTGCTTCACGACCTTGGTCGCGCTCGGGATGGCGAAGACGTCCAGTCGTGCGCTCATGGTGAGCTCCTCTGCCGTTGTCGGTGCGTACACCCCTATGAGGCAGCGGCTGATCTCGATGTGACATGGACACATGTGACCTGCGCCATAGGGTCCGGTGCGGGCGTCGCGCGCAGGGCGGCCTGTCCCGCGGTACTCCACCGCGTCACACTGGACCGTATGCGGCCACGGGGCACCGCCTGCGCGGCCGCCGGACTGCTGCTGGCCGTCGCGCTGGGCTGCACCGGCGGCGCGGGGGACGGTGCGCCCGTGGCCTCCACGGCACCGGCCCGGGCCGCCCAGGAGACCCCCCGCACCACCCCCTCCCCCACCCCGGCCGATCCCGTCTCCCTCCGGGCCCTGATGCAGCGCGAGCACACCGGCTCCGGCCTTCGCCTCGGCGCGGTGCTCGACCGTACGTCCGCCTACACCCGCTACGCCGTCACCTACGAGGCGAACGGCCTGACGGTCTCGGGGATCATGAACATCCCCACGGGCGAGGGCCCCTTCCCGGCGCTGGTGCTGGCGCACGGCTACATCGACCCGGAGATGTACGTCAGCGGCCAGGGCATGCCGCGCGAGCAGGACCGCCTGGCCCGCGGCGGCTACGTCGTCCTGCACACCGACTACCGCAATCACGCCGGCTCCGAGGAGGACCCGGACAATGACGTGAACCTGCGCCTCGGCTACACCGAGGACGTCATCGGCGCCGCCCTGGCCCTGCGCGACTCCGGGCGCCCGGAGATCGACGGCGACCGTATCGGGCTGTTCGGGCGGTCCATGGGGGGTGGGGTCGTGTACAACACGCTGGTCGTGGCGCCGGGCCTGTTCGACGCGGCGGTGGCGTACGCCCCGGTCAGCGCGCGGCCGGAGGAGAACATCGACCACTTCCAGCGGCCCGACGGCGATCCCCTCGTCGCCGAGATCGAGGAGGAGCACGGCACGCCCGAGGACAACCCGGCGTTCTGGCGGGGCGTCTCCCCGCTCACCCACGCCGACCGCCTCACCGAGCCCCTGCTGGTCCAGCACGGCACCGAGGACGACACCTGCCCCCTCGCCTGGTCACGCGAGGCCGCCGCCACGTTCCGGAAAGCGGGCAAGGACGTCGAACTCCGCACCGTCCCCGGCGAGGGGCACACGTTCGGACCGAAGTGGGCCGCCTCGATGGACGTCTCCGAGGCCTTCCTCGCACGCCACCTGCGCTGAGCCGGTCGCTCCCACGCATCGGTCCGGCCTCGTACGGTCGGCGACCTCGACGCACGGTGCCCACCGGGTGCACAGTTCTCCCTACGTACTCGTCAGTAAGTTTGCCCTCTCCCCTTCCGAGGAGCCGCTGTGACCACGTGGGCCGGCCGCACCGCCGCCGAGATATCCGCCGCCGTACGCGAGAAGCGGGTCACGCCGCGCGAGGTGGTGGCCGAACACCTCGCCCGGATCGAGCGGCTCGACGGCCGGGTCGGCGCCTTCCGCGCGGTGCGCGCGCAGGCGGCCCTGGCCGAGGCGGACGAGGTGGCGGCGCGCGGCGATTTCGCCGAACTGCCGCTGGCCGGGGTGCCGGTGGCCGTCAAGGACAACCTCGCCGTGCGCGGTGAGTCCCGGCGGATCGGTTCGGCCGCCACACCGGACACACCGGCCCCGCAGGACCATGTGACGGTGGCCCGGCTGCGGGCGGCGGGCGCGGTGGTCGTGGGGCTGACGAACGTCCCCGAACTGTGCGTCTTCGGCACGACGGACGGCGTGCTGGGCACCGCCCGCAACCCCTGGGACCCCACGCGTTCGGCGGGCGGTTCGTCGGGGGGCAGCGCGGCGGCCGTGTCCGCCGGGATGGTGCCGATCGCCCTCGGCAACGACGGGATGGGCTCCCTGCGCATACCGGCCGCCAACTGCGGCCTCGTCACCATCAAGCCGGGACAGGGGGTGATCCCGGCCGGCGAGGGCGACAGCACCTGGTTCGGCATGGCGGAGAACGGGCCGCTCGCCACGACCGTCGAGGACGCCCGCCTGATGTTCTCGGTCCTCGCCGGTACCGAGCCCGGCACGGAGCCCGGCCGGCTGCCCGCGCCCGGCGTCCTCAGGATCGCCGTGTCGCTGCGCAGCCCGCTGGCCGGCGTCACCATCGGCCGCCCTTACGCGGCGGCCGCCCGGGACGCGGCGGGGCTGCTGATGAGGGCGGGCCACCAGGTCCGGCGCGCCGACCCGCCCTACCCGATGTCCCTCGCCACGACGTCCCTGGTGCACTGGACGGCGGGCACCGCCGCGGACGCCCGGCCGCTCGACCCGCGGCTGCTGACCCGGCGCACCCGCGTCCACGCCCGGATCGGCCGTCCCTTCCTGCGCACCGTGAGCTCCGGCGCGAGCCGCGAGCAGCTGCGCCGGCGGCTGGAGCCGTTCTTCGCCGAGCACGACGTGCTGCTCACGCCCGCGCTCGCCCGCCGCTCCCCCAAGGCGGGGCCCTGGCACGAGCGGGGCTGGCTGAGCAACGTGCTGTCGAACACGAACTACTCGCCCCTCACGCCCGCGTGGAACCTGACCGGCTGGCCCGCCATGTCCGTCCCCTGCGGCACCCTTCCCTCGGGCGCCCCGTGCGCCGTGCAGCTGGTGGGCCGCCCCGGCACGGAGACCCAACTCCTCGCTCTGGCCGGGCAGCTGGAGGAGCGAAACCCATGGCAGCGCATCGCGCCGATGGACTAGGGTCGGCCGGGTGACTGCCGGGTCGGCCATAGGCCATGCACGAGTGAGGCGCCCGGCCTCGGAGTGAGCGCGGCGGGGGTGACCCCGCCCGGGCCCGCCCGAGAGCCGGAGAGGGCACGCGCCCCGCCTCTCGTCTTCGTTTCCTCGTTCCCGCGCCCCTATCCGGCGCGTCCTCACGGATCCCGAGACTCGGAGAAGAACCCACGCATGTCCCACACCCCGCACGCCACCGAACCGCCGACCACCGTCGTCCGCCTCGATCACACCGTCGTCCACGCCTCCCATCGCCAACTGTCCGCGGACTTCCTGGCGGCCGTCCTGGGTCTGGAGGTCGGCGCCCCCTTCGGCCCGTTCCTGCCCCTCGACCTGGGCAACGGCGTGACCCTCGACTACTACGAGAAGACCGACGAGCCGATCCAGTCGCAGCACTACGCGTTCCTCGTGCCCGAGGAGCGGTTCGACGGCATGATCGACCGCCTGGAGGCGCTCGGCGTCACCTACTACGCCGACCCGGGCCACACCCGGCCCGGCCGGGTCAACGACCTCTTCGGCGGTCGCGGCGCCTACTTCGACGACCCGGACGGCCACAACATGGAGATCATGACCCGGCCGTACGTCCGGCCCTGAGGCGGGCTCCCGGTCGCCTACAACGCCCGGTACATGATGTGCAGTCCCACCCGGCCGTGCCGGGGGTGGTCGAACGCGTCGGGCACCGTGCCGAGGACCGTGAAGCCGAGGGAGGTCCACAGTGACACGGCCGGGTTGGTCTCGACGACGGCGTTGAACACCATGCCCCGGTAGCCGGCGGTCCGGGCTTCGGTCAGGAGGTGTTCGGCGAGGGCCCGCCCGTAGCCCTGGCCGCCCCGGCCGGGGTCGACCATGAAGCCGGCGTTGGCGATACGCGCGGCGGGGCCACCGTAGTTGGGGGTGAGATAGGCGGAGGCGACGACGGCACCGCTGTCGTCCTCGACGACGTAGACGCGTTTCGCCGGGTTCATCCACAGGACCCGGGCCTCCTCCTCGGAGGTGCCCGGGTCCCACGCGTAGGTCTCGCCCGCGGCGACGATGCGGTGCCAGAACGGCCAGATACGAAGCCAGTCGTCAGCCGTTGCTTCCCTGATCAGCATGGGCGCGAGTCTGGCACGGCCCTGCGATCGGAGGTCGCGGAGGGGTGCGCCCGATGTCAGTCGACGCTGGGCAGGATGTGGGGCTCCGCGAGGTCGTCCTCGTAGCCCGCGAGGCGGATCGGGGCCGAACGGGCCCACACGTCGAGGCTGCCGAGCTCGTCGGCCCGTCGGCCGGCGCGCTCGCCGCGTTCCTTGGGGCGCTGATCGCGATTCGTCTTCTCCGGTGTCACCGCGCACTCCTTATGTGTCGGTCACCCTCGGGACGTACGCGCCGGTCCTGCAGCGCCTGACGCCCGCTCGGGCCTCTATGCCAAATGCAGTTCGGACGCGGTGGCGCCGGTCGACTCACGGGAGAGCAGGCCGTGGTGAACCGGCTGGTCCCATGACGGACCGTGGGTGTGGGTAGGACCCCGTGCTGCTGTCCGTCCGCCTCAGACTAACCAAATGAGCAGGGCCCCGCTCGATGGGGCTGAAAACAACCGGTAACGATCGCGCGTCATCCGGCGTTCAACTCCGGTTTACGTACCGATTTGTAGCTGCATACACGTTTCGTGAATCACTCGAACGGCGTACGTCGGCGACGACACTTTTCGGACGGTGCCCAGTTCAGGTGCCGTTGTCCGAGTCGAAAGCCCGCCATGTTCTGCTGCCGTACGGCAACGGCCGCCCCGCGGGACGACTGACGCATGGAGCCGCACAACGGGGGCCCGGCCGACGAGGGTCCGGACCCGGCCCGCAACTCCCCGCCCGGAGGGGGGCACCGGCGGGCGCCACGGGAGGAGAACGCCGCGCTCGTCACCCCCGGCCCTGCATGACCGGCTCAGGGATGCGGCGTACCGCGGGACCGGCCCCCGCGCCGCCCGCCTGCGCCTGACCGGGCCCGCCTACCACTTACCCGGCGCGTAGTCCTTCATGAAGACGCCGTACAGATCCTCTCCCGCCTCGCCCCGCACGATCGGGTCGTAGACCCGGGCCGCACCGTCGACCAGGTCGAGCGGCGCGTGGAACCCGGCCTCGGCGAGCCGCAGTTTGTCGTAGTGCGGCCGCTCGTCCGTGATCCAGCCCGTGTCCACCGAGGTCATCAGGATGCCGTCGGTCTGGAACATCTCCTGGGCGCTGGTCCGCGTCACCATGTTCATCGCGGCCTTCGCGGCGTTGGTGTTCGGGTGCCCGGCTCCCTTGTAGCCGCGCCCGAAGACACCCTCCATCGCGGACACGTTCACCACGTACGCGCGTCCGCTCTCCGCCTTCTTCGCGGCCTCGGCCATGGCCGGACGCAGCTTGCTGATCAGGATGAACGGCGCCGTGTAGTTGCACAGCTGCGTCTCCAGCAGCTCGACGGGCGAGATCTGCTCGATCGTCTGCACCCAGGTGTTGGAGTCGACCACGTCGGGCACGAGACCGCCCGCGTCGATCGCCGTGCCGTCCAGGTGGCGCTCGACGCTGGCGTTGCCCGCGACCAGGGCGAGGTCGGCGACCTTCTGGGCGTCGAGGCCGCTGGTCCCCAGCGGCAGCGCGGCGATGCCGTCGACCGCGCCGGAGTTGAAGGCGCCGATCACGTGATGGGCGGGCAGCTCACCGGCGGGCAGCGGGGCGCTCTCACCCTCGACCAGCGCGGCGTAGGCCGAGGGCAGGCGGCGCACGGTCTGGGTCGCGTTGTTGACGAGGATGTCGAGCGGTCCCGCCTCGGCGACCTGTTCCGCGAGGGCCACGGCCTGTGCCGGGTCGCGCAGGTCGATGCCGACGACCTCCAGGCGGTGCATCCAGTCCGCGGAGTCGTCCATGGCCTTGAAACGGCGGATGGCGTCCTTGGGGAAGCGCGTGGTGATCGTGGTGTGCGCGCCGTCGCGCAGCAGCCGCAGCGCGATGTACATGCCGATCTTGGCCCGGCCGCCGGTGAGCAGGGCCCGCTTGCCGGTGAGGTCGGCGCGGACGTCGCGCTTCTCGCGGTTCACGCGGGCGCAGTCCGGACAGAGCTGGTGGTAGAAGTAGTCGACTTCCACGTACCGGGTCTTGCAGGTGTAGCAGGAGCGGGGGCGCTGGAGTATGCCCGCGATCCGGCCCTCCTCGGTGGCCGACGACGGCAGCAGCCCCTCCGTCTCGTCGTCGATGCGCTGGGCGGAACCGGTCGCCGTGGCCTCCGTGACCGCCTTGTCGTGAGCGGTCTTGGCGGCCCGGCGCTCCTGGCGGCGGCGCTGCTTGACCGTGCGGTAGATTCCGGCGGTGGCCCGGCGCACCGCGATGGCGTCCGGGTGGTCGACCTCCAGCTTGTCGAGTTCCTCGAGCACGCTGAGGCAGACGGCCAGGCGCTCCGGGTCGATGCCGGGTCCGTACGGGAGCCCGCCGGCCTCGTCCATGGCCTGCGGGCCGTCCTGTGTCACCGTCATCGCCGCTGTCGTTCCCTGCTCTGCCCTCGCGGCGCGCCGGTCGCGCCCGCTTTCGAAGGGCGGATTTTACTTCAGCGGCGGGTCACACCGCCAAATCGGCCCGGTCAGGACCGGCAGGCCTTGATCAGGGTCGCCACCTCCTTGGAGACGGCCGCCGCGAACAGATCGAGGTCGGGGACCGCCTCGGCGTCGGCGACGAGGCCGTAGTGGACACTCCCCCGGTAGGTGGAGACCGCGACCGCCAGGGAGTGGCCGGGGGCCAGGGGGGCGAAGGGGAAGACGGCGGTGAGGGGGTGGCCGCCGAGCTTCAGGCCAAGGCTGGGCAGGGGCACACTGGTGACCAGCAGGTCGAACCAGAGCCGGGCCGCCTGGCCGACCAGGGGCCCGCCGAGCCGGTGGGCGAGGGCGGGGACGTGGTCGGCGAGCAGGGCGACGGCGCCCGCGCCCCGGTTGGGGCCGGCGTCCTTGTTGCGATCCATGGCGTCCCGGACCGCGGCCAGGCGGGCCAGCGGGTCCGGATCGTCGACCGGAAGCCGTATCAAGTACCCGGAGAGCCGGTTGCCCTGCGGGTACGCCGTACGGGGGCGGCGCTTGGAGACGGGGATCAGCGCGCGGGGCGCGACGCCCTCGGCGCTGTCGCCGCGCTCGTCGAGCCAGCGGCGCAGCGCACCCGCGACGACGGCGATGAGCACGTCGTTGACGGTGCCGCCGACGGTCTTGCGGATGCGATGGATGTCATCCAGGTCGAGCACCACTCCGGCCGTGCGGCGGGTGCCGCTCGGCTCGCAGGTGAGCGCGGGGGTGGAGCGCACGTCGAGGGAGGAGCGGGCGACGGAGGCGCCGATGTCCAGGGCGCGGCCCAGGTCGGACAGGGCGCCGCGCATCATCGCGGGCAGATCGCGTACGTCCGGCACCAGAGCGCGCGGGGTCGCGGCGGGGCGGGGCCGGGGCGGAGGCATGTCCATGGGGTCCATGACGCCCGCCGCGAGGGTCAGCGCCCGCAGCCCGTCGGCCAGGGCGTGGTGGAACTTGAACAGCACCGCGAAGCAGACGCCGTCCTCACCCGGCAGCACATGGGCTTCCCAGGGCGGCCGGTCGCGCTCCAGGGGGCGCCCCATGAGCCGGCCCGCCACCGCGTGGAAATCGGCGGTGGGAGCGTGCAGCCGTACGTGGTTCAGCGGGTCGAAGTCCGGGTCCGCCTCGCGGGCCGCGCCACCGAAGGCCAGCGGCCGCCGCAGGGCCGAGGGCAGCGGCTGCCACACGTCGCGGATGCGCATCCGCAGCCCGGGGACACCGGCGGCCCGGGCCGCGAGCAGGTCCGCCGCGTGGGCGCCCGCGGCGGGCGAGTGGGCCGAGAAGACCCCGAGCGCGCCGAGGTGCATCGGGTGCTCGGCGGACTCCAGGTTCCAGAACGCCAGGTCGAGAGGAGCGAGCAGATCAGCAGTCAAGGGCTTGCCTCGCGTCGACGACGGGTGGGCCAGCAGTCAACCGCCCCCAGCCGATTACGGTCAAGTACGATCAGGCTACGTACAGTTAACAGCAGATTAAGTCCCGCCCCGGCGAAGGGGGCGGGACTTATGGTGCATGTGCCGTCAGTTCAGCACAGGTTGCGTCGCCGGGCACCTCGTGGGAGTCACCCGGGAGGCGTCATGGATCGATGATCGACACGCACGCCGCGCCACGCGTATGTCAGGACAAGATGTTCACGCCGTCGGGCGTCAGGTGACCAACTGCCCCTTGCCCAAGGCGATGACCCCGCCCTTGGACACGGTGTACAGCTCCGCGTCCCGCTCGGGGTTCACGCCGATCGTCGCGCCCGGCGGCACCTCGACGTTCTTGTCGAGGACGGCACCGCGCACCACCGCGCCCCGGCCGATGTGCACGTTGTCGTGCAGCACCGAGCCCTGCACCACGGCCCCCGGGTCGACCACCACGCCCGGCGACAGCACGGAGCGCGTGACCTGCCCGCGCACCAGGCAGCCGGCGCTGATGATCGACTCGCTGGCGATGCCACCGGCGTTGAAACGGGCCGGCGAGAGCTGGTACGAGTGCGTGTAGATGGGCCAGCTGCGGTTGTACAGGTTGAAGGCGGGGCGTTCGGCGATCAGGTCCATGTGGGCCTCGTAGTAGGCGTCCAGCGTCCCCACGTCCCGCCAGTAGCCCTGGTCGCGGGTGGTCTCGCCGGGGACGTGGTTGGCGCTGAAGTCGTACAGCGCCGCCTCGCCCCGGTCGGTGAGCTGGGGCAGGATCGAGCCGCCCATGTCGTGCACGGACGACTCGTCCTCCGCGTCCCGCTTGAGCGCCTCGATGAGGGCCTTGGTGGTGAAGATGTAGTTGCCCATCGAGGCGAACACGCAGTCGGGGTCGTCCGCCAGACCGGGCGGCGCCGTGGGCTTCTCGAGGAAGCGCTCCACCGTCTGCCCGTCCGAGCCCGGCGTGATCACCCCGAAGGACGAGGACTCGGCGCGCGGCACCCGGATGCCCGCCACCGTCACCCCCGCGCCGCTCTCGATGTGCTGGGCGAGCATCTGGCGCGGGTCCATGCGGTAGACGTGGTCGGCGCCGAAGACGGCGACGTACTCGGGCTGCTCGTCGTACACGAGGTTCAGCGACTGCAGGATCGCGTCGGCGCTGCCCAGGTACCAGCGCGGGCCGAGGCGCTGCTGGGCGGGCACGGGCGTCACGTAGTTGCCCAGCAGGTTGGACATCCGCCAGGTGGTCGTGATGTGCCGGTCGAGCGAATGCGACTTGTACTGCGTCAGGACGCAGATGCGCAGGATGTCGCCGTTGACGAGGTTGGACAGGACGAAGTCGACCAGGCGGTACGTGCCGCCGAAGGTCACCGCCGGTTTGGCCCGGTCCGCGGTCAAGGGCATCAGCCGCTTGCCCTCGCCGCCCGCCAGCACGATCCCCAGGACCGAAGGACCACCACCACGCATGGCCGCTCCCCTCACGCCGATTTCCCGATGCCTGCCCCTGAGCAGTACCCACTAAGCCTGTTTGACGATCTCCTCGTAGAGCCGGACCGTGCGGCGGGCCACCGCGTCCCAGCCGAACTCGCCGACCGCGCGTTCCCGCCCGGCCTCGCCCATCCGCCGGGCGGCCGCCGGATCGGCCAGGACGGTGTCCATGGCCCGGGCGAGCCCCGCCTCGAAGTCGTCGCCGGGCGGGACGAGCAGCCCGGTCGCGCCGTCGTCCACGACCTCGGGGATGCCGCCGACCGCCGAGGCCACCACCGGCGTGCCGCAGGCCATCGCCTCCAGGTTCACGATGCCGAGCGGCTCGTACACCGACGGGCAGACGAAGAGGGCGGCATGCGTGAGGAGCTGGATCACCTCCGGGCGCGGCAGCATCTTCGGGATCCAGAACACCCCGTCGCGGACCCCGCTCAGCTCCCCGAACAGCTCGCGGAACTCCTGGTCGATCTCCGGCGTGTCCGGGGCGCCCGCGCACAGCACCACCTGCGCGGCCGGGTCGATGGCACGCACCGCGCGCAGCAGGTGGGGCACGCCCTTCTGCCGGGTGATCCGGCCGACGAACAGCACGTACGGGCGGGAGCGGTCCAGGCCGATCCGGTCCAGGGCGTCCGTGCCGGGGTCGGGCCGGTAGAGCGTGGTGTCGATGCCGTTGTGCACGACGTGGACCCGCTCCGGGTCCAGCGCCGGGTAGCAGCCGAGGATGTCCTCGCGCATGGCGCCGGACACGGCGACCACCGCGTCGGCGGCCTCGATCGCGGTGCGTTCGGCCCAGCTGGACAGTTCGTAGCCGCCGCCGAGCTGCTCGGCCTTCCAGGGGCGCAGCGGCTCCAGGGAGTGCGCGGTCATCACGTGCGGGATGCCGTACAGCATCTTGGCGAGGTGACCGCCGAGATTGGCGTACCAGGTGTGGGAGTGGACGAGCTCGCGGCCTTCGAGGGCGGCGGCCATGGCGAGGTCGACGGAGAACGTGCGCAGCGCGTCGTTGGCGCCGTCGAGCGCGGACCAGGGCCGGTGCCTGCGCACACCGTCGGCCCGGCCCTCGCCCCAGCAGTGCACGTCCAGGTCGACCAGTGGTCGCAGCTCGCGGGCGAGGAACTCCACATGGACACCTGCACCGCCGTACACGTCCGGCGGGTACTCCCGGGTCAGCAGTCCGACGCGCACCCGCAACTCCCTGCTCTCAGCGGCCGTTCCCTTTCATGGTCACCCAGATGAGGCGCGTGGGGAAGAGCGGGGCGGCCGTGGGAAGCAACAGTCGCCGCAGACACCCCCTCCGGGGACCCGGTAGTAGAGGCAGCAGCTGCGGCGCCGGAAGGCGGTCCCGGTGAGGGTTCCGGTGCCGGTGAGCCGGGGGTCCGCGAGAAGTTCCGCGGCCAGGGAGCGGGCCCGGACGGCGATATCCGTACGGCCGTGCCGCCGGGCCCAGCGGTCCAGTTCCCGGGCGGCGCCCGCCAGCGCGGAGGCGGCGTTGCCCCGCAGCAGGCCGGAGGCAAGCCCGTGACGGGCGCGCAGGGCCGCCGCCAGGGGGGCGAGGTGGCCGTCCAGGACGACGTCCGCGACCGTCGGCGCGTCACCGGGCAGGGGCGTGACCTCCGTGAGCCACAGGTCGTCGGGGGCGCTGCCGTCGGCGTCCCAGCGCAGCAGCCGGGCGTCCAGGTCGGGGACGCGGCCGTACAGCGCGGCGCAGCCGAGGGCGACCGACCAGAGCCGGGCCGCGAGACCCTGGTGGGTCACGGACGCGGCGACCCGCAGCTCCGGGACCCGCAGGGCGGTCGCGACCTTCCGCACGCGAAAAATCAGGGGATTTCCTGACACTTCTGGTGTCGTTGTGGCATACGCCTGTGCCAGAGTGGGAAGGGACCCGGCCGCTGCTCCTCCCGTGCGCAGCACGAAGAAGCCGGCGAGCGGGCGGAGCGCGGCGAGGTCGGGGTCGAGGTCCACGAAGAGCAGTAGTACCAAGGCCCCTAGGGGACGCGATCCGGTGGCCCCCCACCGGACCCGCCCACCCTGGGGATGACGGTGCTCCCCGCGTACTCCATCGGCAGTAGGACCCAATGAGTGCTCAGGGACGACGACGGGAAGACCTGGACACGGCAGGGTGTTGGTCATGAAAGCCCACCTTTCGCCGCGTCGGGCCGATCGCCCCCGCCTCACGCAGAGGAGCAGCCGATGAGCGCCCTCGCGTTGTCCGTCCTGCTGTCCCTCGTCTCCGCGTTCGCCTACGCGGGCGGGGCGATCGTGCAGGAGCGGGTGGCGGAGTCCTCGCCGGGTGAGCAGTACGCGCCGCTGCGCCGGCCGGGCTGGTGGGCGGCGGTCGGGCTGAACGGTTTCGGTGGACTGCTGCACGTGGTGGCTCTGGCCTACGGTCCGCTCAGCCTCGTGCAGCCGCTCGGCGCACTGACCATCGTGGTGGCTCTGCCCATGGCGGCGCTGTTCGTCGGCCGCAAGGCCGGTGCCACGGCCTGGCGGGGCGCGGTCATGGCGACGGTGGGGCTCGCCGGTCTGCTCTCCCTGGTCGCCGCGTCCGACACGCGGTCGCTGGACACGGCACAGCGCGTGGCCGTCGCCGTCGTCACCGCCGGTGTGGTCGTCTCGCTGATGATCGCCGCCCGGGCGGCACACCGGCACCCGGCGGTGCGCAGCATGCTGCTGGCGACGGCCTCGGGTATCGCGTTCGGCATGTCCTCGGTGTTCACCAAGACCGTCGCCGTCGACTGGACCGGCGGTGTGTCGGCGGCGGACGTGCCATCCCTCGCCGTGATCGGCGTCCTCGCCACGGCCGGCATGCTGCTGTCGCAGGCCTCCTACCGGGGCGCCGGCCTCGCCGCCCCGCTGGCCACGCTGACGGTCGTGAACCCGGTGGTGGCGGCCGCGGTGGGCATCACGATGTTCGGCGAAACCTTCCGCTACGGCACCACCGGGACGGCGCTCGCGCTGAGCTGCGGTGTGGTGGCGGCGGGTGGCCTGATCCTGCTGACGACGGAGCGGCTCGCGCACGGGCAGCCGGCGGATGCGGCACCCGAGCCGGTGGCCGGGGCCGAGCCGATCGAACCACCTCGGTCCGGCGCGGCCCCCGAGCCGGCGGTTGTGCCGGAGCAGGTCGCGGCATCGCAGCCCGGGGTGGGGCCCCGGACCGTCACGGCGCCCGAGCCGATGGCTGGGTCCGGGCCGGTCGCAGCCGTGGCCGAGGCCGCGGGTGGGCGGCCTCTCGGGGAGGATGTGTTCGTGCCCGGGCCCGGACCGCGACCGGCGGCGGCCGTGCTCGTACCCGGGCCGGAGGCGCGGCTCGCGGTACTCCCGACGGGGCCGGGGGCGGTGGCGGCACCCGTTGCGGATGCCGCGCACGAGAACGGGGAGCCGTCGACGGCAGCCGACGACGAACGCCCGCTCTCCCACGTCCCCTTCTACGGCATCCCCTACGTCCCACTCCCCACCGTCGACCGGCACCGCATGCGCGTCAGATTCTGACGCCGCCGGCCCGCAGGTACGCCACCGGGTCGACGTCCGAGCCGAAACCGGGCCCCGTCCGCACCTCGAAGTGCAGATGCGGGCCCGAGCTGTTGCCGGTGGAACCGGAGCGGCCGATGCGCTGGCCGGCACTCACCGCCTGCCCGTCCCGCACGGAGATCGCGGACAGATGGGCGTACTGGCTGTACCGGCCGTCGGAGTGCCGGACCACGACCTGGTAGCCGAACGAGCCGCCCCACCCGGCACTCACGACAGCGCCCGCCGCGACCGACTTGACCGAGGTACCCGTGGGCACGGGGAAGTCGATGCCGGTGTGGTAGCCCTTCGACCAGGAGGAGCCCGCCTTGCGGTAGGGCGTCCCGAGCGAGGCGCCGACGGGCGCGACGAGGCCCTGCCGGGTGGCCGTGGACCGGCCGGCCCGCTCGTCGGCCTTGTCCCTGGAGCGCTCCTTCGGCCGCTCCTTGGCGCGTTCCTGTACCGGCTTCTTCGTCGACGGCTCGGCCGACGGAGCCGGCTCGTGCGCCGGGCGCGTCTTCGTGGCACCCCCGCCGCGCAGCGCGAGACGCTGGCCGGGCACGATCAGGTCCGGGTCGGACCCTATGGCCGAGCGGTTGACGGAGTACAGGCCCCGCCAGCCGCCCCGCACCTTCTGCTCGTCCGCGATGCCGGAGAGCGTGTCACCGCGGACCACGGTGTACATCTCGGCGTTGCCCGCCCGGGACTGCGGCGTGGACTGCGGCCGCACCTCCTCGAGGGTGGTCTTCTTCTTCGCGTCCCTCTGTTCGGTGCGCTCGGCCTGCCTGGTGCGCTCGGCGGCCGGCCGGACGCCGGGCTCGCCTCCGCCCCGCGTCAGTCCGGCCCGTACGGAGCAGACGGGCCACGCGCCCGGGCCCTGCCCGTCGAGCACCTTCTCCGCGACTGCGATCTGCTGGTCCTTGCTCGCCAGGTCCGCGCGTGCCGCGTAGGCCCGGCCGCCGTAGGCCTCCCAGGTGGACTGGGTGAACTGCAGTCCACCGTAGAAGCCGTTGCCGCTGTTGATGCTCCAGTTGCTGGTGGACTCGCAGGCGGCGACCTTGTTCCAGGTGTCCATGTCCGCCGCCTGAGCGGCGCCTGCGCCCATGAACGGCAGTGCCATGCCCGCGCCGCCCGCCGTGACGGTGAGTGAGGCGCGGTTGATCCTGTTCGGCTGATACCGGCGGTGCCGGCCGCGTACGGCCATCGAAAGCCCCCCTAGACATGCGTCAGGAGGGGCAAAAGTAAGCGCTGCGAACCGGCCAGAACAAGACGGCTTTTCGCCGCCCGGGAGCCCAAATGGCCGGTATGAGGCCCCTGTTGCGCGACGTGCGCCTCGGTGGCGCACCGTGTACGGCACCCGGTGCGCGGGTGCGCCGTGCGCGGGGGCGCGTGCGTCGGCTGAGTGCGGCGGGGCTCTGGTCCGTATCAGCCTGCGCGATGTCGTGCGACCCGCGCGTGCGCACGAGGTAGTGGCACGTCAGGATGGTCGACGGGGGCATGCTTGTGGGGCCCCCACCGGCAGCACCGATACCGAGGTCTTTAGGAGCGAACCGAATGAGCAGTACAGCGCAGATCGGCGTCACCGGTCTCGCGGTCATGGGCCGCAACCTCGCCCGTAACTTCGCCCGCAACGGCTACACGGTCGCGGTGCACAACCGGACGCCCGCGCGTATGCACGCCCTGGTGGAGGAGTTCGGCGGCGAGGGGGAGTTCGTCGCGTGCGAGAGCGCCAAGGACTTCGTGGCGGCGCTGGAGAGGCCGCGGCGCCTGGTCGTGATGGTGAAGGCCGGTGAGCCGACCGACGCGGTGATCCAGGAGTTCGCGCCGCTGCTGGAGCCCGGCGACATGATCATCGACGGTGGAAACGCGCACTTCGCGGACACCCGGCGCAGGGAACGGGACCTGCGCGAGCAGGGCATCCACTTCGTCGGCATGGGCGTCTCCGGCGGTGAGGAGGGCGCGCTGAACGGCCCGAGCATCATGCCGGGCGGCCCGAAGGAGTCGTACGACTCGCTGGGCCCGATGCTGGAGAAGATCTCGGCGAAGGCGGCCGACGGCACGCCGTGCGTGTCGCACGTCGGCCCGGACGGTGCCGGGCACTTCGTGAAGATGGTGCACAACGGCATCGAGTACGCGGACATGCAGCTCATCGGCGAGGCGTACCAGCTGCTGCGGGACGTCGCCGGGTACTCCCCCGCCGAGATCGCGGAGATCTTCCGGACCTGGAACCGGGGCCGTCTCGACTCGTACCTGATCGAGATCACGGCCGAGGTGCTGTCGCACGTGGACGCGGAGACGGGCAAGCCGTTCGTGGACGTGGTGGTCGACCAGGCCGAGCAGAAGGGCACCGGCCGCTGGACCGTGCAGATCGCCCTGGACCTGGGTGTGCCGGTGTCGGGTATCGCCGAGGCGGTCTTCGCGCGCTCCCTGTCGGGTCACGCGGCGCTGCGGGAGGCCTCGCGCGAGCTGGCCGGCCGGAAGGCGAAGCCGCTGAGCGAGGCCGAGGCCGGGGCGTTCGCGGACCGGGTCGAGCAGGCGCTGTACGCGTCGAAGATCGTGTCGTACACGCAGGGCTTCCACGAGATCGACGCGGCCCGCGACGAGTACGGCTGGGACATCGACCTCGGCGCGGTGTCGGCGCTGTGGCGGGGCGGCTGCATCATCCGCGCGGCGTTCCTGGACCGGATCCGGTCCGCGTACGACACCCGGCCGGATCTGCCCAGCCTGCTGTCGGACGCGACGTTCGCCCAGGAGATCGCGGACGCCCAGGACGACTGGCGTGAGGTTCTGGTCGCGGCGACCCGTCAGGGTGTCCCGACGCCCGGCTTCGCCGCGGCCCTCGCCTACTACGACGCCCTGCGCGCGGAGCGGCTGCCGGCGGCGCTGACGCAGGGGCAGCGGGACTACTTCGGTGCGCACACGTACCGCAGGGTGGACCGGGACGGGTCGTTCCACACGCTGTGGGGCGGGGACCGGTCGGAGACCTCCGCGTAGGCGCTGCCGCCGGGCACGGCGGCGTCGGTGGTTCCCCGGTGGAGCCGCCGACGCCGTTGGTATCCTCGCAGCTCGTCAAGTGATGCAACGGGGGCGGGGTTGTCGGGGGGCGGGAAAAAGATTAGGCCGCGTCTGGTCTTCGTACACGGCGTGGGCGGGCCGCGTGACGTGGTCGCGGAACATGGCGCGTGGCTGAGCGCACTGGCCGACGGCGCACGCGCCGCCGGCCACTCTCGGAGCGTGCCCGGCCTGCTATCGGGTGCGTCGGCTGACGTCCGGTTCGCCTACTACGGTGACCTCTTCCCCGGAAACGGCGCCCGGCCGGCGGCAGTGGAAGCCGAGCCGTCCGAGGCGGAGGCGGTGGTCGAGCTGTTACTGGAAGCCGTCGACGAGCGTCTCATCCGGCCCCAGGACGACCGGGAGGCGCGGGTGCTACGCCGGGCCCGGGCTCAATTGGCCCCGGAAGGGGATCAGCAGGGCGCCGGCGATGTCCTGCGGCGTGCGCTGAACGCAGCGAACACGCTGCTGGCGCTGCCGCCTCTGCGCAGGGTGGGCGGTCTGCTCAGCGCCGGCATCATGGTCCACCGTCTCGGCCAGGTCAGGGCCTATCTGGCGCGCAGACACCCGGACGGCTCGGGGATGAGCCTGGACAGGCGCATCCGTGCCCGCGTCGCCCGAGAACTGCATGGCGAACACCCCAGCGTCGTCGTCGCCCACTCGCTGGGCACGGTGGTCGCCTTCGAGACCCTCCACGAACACCAGGGCACGCTGCCGCTCCTCGTCACTCTGGGATCGCCGATGGGGATGCGCACAGCGGTACGCCCCCGGATGCTTCCGCAGCCTCTGCGGGTCCCCGCCAAGGTGGGATCGTGGCTCAATTTCTGGGACCGCGACGACTTCATCACGGGACAGCCACTGCTGGAGCGGTGCGTAGCCGCGAACGCGTCCGGCGTGCTCCCGGTGAGCAGACGGATCGACTCCGACGGGATCTGGGTCCACCCCGCCGCCAAGTACCTGGCCCAGCCGGGCGTCGCGGGGCCGGTGATCGAGGCGCTCGAGGCAGTCCCGCCCGTATGACTGCTCCTTTCCCGCCCCGGCGCCTCCTGGTCATCGCGCCGCAGTGTCCGGATCTCGGCCTCCTCGAGGGTCTGGAAGAAGCGGCGGACTCACTGCACACCGCCCTCATGGACCGCCGGCTGGGAGGGTGCGAGCCGGCAGATCCGGGTGGGACCTCGTTGCTGACCGGTGCGTCGGTCGGTCAGGCGCAGATCGAGAGCGCCGTGCGGGACGCTGCCGAGCGCGCGGGGCGTGCCGGTGCCGTACTGGTGCTCGCCTTCGTGGGTCACGGCAGCACCCTGGGCGGGCTTCCCCGGCTGTTCCTCATGGCGGGTGACTCCCGCGCCGACTCTCCGACCACGGTCGTGGACGTCGGCGGTCTGCTCGCCCGCGCCCTGGACACGCCGGGAGTGGAAGGCGTCATCGCGCTTGTCGACACCTGTCACGCCGGCGGCGCGACGCCGGACATCGCCGTGCTGGGTGCGGGAGTGCGCAAGGGCGCGACCAAACTGTCCCTGCTGATGTCCGTCGGCGTCAACGAGGACGCCTACGGACTCGCTTTCACGCACGGTCTGGTGGACGTCCTGCGGGACGGGGTCCCCAGCGCGGGCGAGTTCCTGTCGGCGGAGGATGTGCGCCATGCCGTGAACGCGGCGGCGAACACGGGGGCCCGCGTGGTCGTGTCCGACGGCGACCCGTTCGGACGGCATCCCTGGATCGCGCGGAACGCCCGCTACGCCGTTCACCGGGACGGGACTCTCCTCGGGCCGATCGGCGAGCAGGAACTGACCTGGGCGCTGCTTCCGCTCCGTGAGGACGTGCCGTCGGCCTCGCCCTCCTGCGTGGCGGATCTGGAGCGCGTACGCCGCGCGCTCCAGGACCTGCGGCAGGCAGGCGGCCACAGCGTCGCCGACGTGACATACGGGCTGTACGTCGTCGACGGCCTGCTCGACGTGCTCCGCACCACCGAGCTTCTCCTCTCATGGCCCGGCGCTCCGTTGACGTCCGTCCGCCTCAAGCGGGCGTCCGCTACGGCGGGCGGCGGCACGGGCTGTTCGCCAGAGATCATGGGCGGCCGGCTGCTGCGCGACTGTGTGGAGTTCTTGCGCCTCCACGCCCCACGGGTGGGCGGCAGCAGCACGGCGCCGCTGGCCCTGTTCGTCGCCGCACTCGGTACGGAAGACGGCCTGGGGCCCCGGACGCCGGAACTGTCGGCGTGGGCCAGGGACACCGGTGCTGTCGTGGAACTCAACGATGCCTTCACCACGCTCGCGGAACGGGACGCCGAGGACCGGCTGCGCCTGGTGGTCAGTCTGCACGCGGCGATCGCCGACGAGTGGCCGGACACCCTGCTGGCCTGGCTGCTCGACCGGGGCGAACCGCTGGCGCACCAGGAGTTCCCCTGCCCTCCCACACAGCCCGGCGTCGAACAGCAACTCGCGGCCACGCTGCGGTGGGCCACCCGCCAGGCCCGGCAGGTCGGCACCAGGGTCAAGCGTGTCGAGATCGCCGCGCCCTCGGCGCTCCTGGCGCGCTGGCGCCCCGAGGAGACGAACCTCGGCCTGCGGCTAGGCGTCATGCACGACGTGGTCCTGCGCTGGAGCGACAGGCTGAGTCCGCCGGCCCACCTCTACTGGATCAACGACTACGCCCGGGAACGGCTCGCCGCCATGAAGTCCGGCGACGGCGCACCCCTGGACTGGCTCGGCGAGGAGGAGACCCACCAGGTCGAGGAACTGACGGCGAAGCTCTTCAACGGTTGCTACGAGCGGGCACTCGCGCTGAGCCATCGGCCCGACCGGCTGGAGGACGTTCTGCAGTGCCTGCTCGCCCACGCGCCGATCGTGCTGTGGCCACAGGACCGGGGTGATCTGCCGGCGGAGTCCCGGAACAGCGTGGAGCGCTACTGGGACCGGCTGCCGGGCGAGTTCAGCGTCGCCTACCGCCATGCCTGGCGTGAGGGCGCGGGGCAGCAACGGCCGACGGTGGGCCGGACGGATCTCGCGCGACTGAGATCCGTCTGGCTCGACACGGAATGGCTGGACTTCTGCGACTGGTTCGAGAGCCGCCCGACCGATGGAGAGAACACGATATGACCTGGAGCCCCTACTACGTCGGTGACGGCAGGCCCCGCGAAGTCGACCTCGGCGATCCGCCCCCGTGGCGCAGCTTCCCCCGCAGGGCCCACCACGAGCAGTTTCAGCCGCCTCCGGGTCTCGTCGAAGCGGTCAACGCGGCGCTCACGCTGTGCCGTCCGCTGCTCGTGACCGGCGCGCCCGGCTCGGGCAAGTCCACGGTGATCGAGCAGGTGGCGGCGGAGCTGCGGCTGGGTACGGTCCTGCGATGGCACATCACGTCCCGCAGCACCCTCGCGGACGCCCTGTACCGATACGACGCGCTGGGGCGCATCCACGCGCAGCGGCTTCAGGGTGCGGCGGGCAGCGACGACATCGCGCCGTTCCTCCAGATGGGCCCCCTGGGCACGGCGTTGCTGCCTGGCAAGCGCCCCCGCGCCCTGCTGGTCGACGAGATCGACAAGAGCGACCTCGATCTGCCCAGCGACCTGCTCTACGTACTGGAGCGCGGGGAGTTCGAGGTCCCGGAGCTGGCCCGCTACCGGGACGACGTCGTCGACGTACGTGAGTGGCAGAGTGAGCGCCGTCATCCCGTGATGAAGGGCAGGATCCGGTGCGACACCTTCCCCTTCATCGTGATGACGAGCAACGGCGAACGGGACTTCCCGGCCGCCTTCCTCCGACGCTGCATCCGCTACTCGATGCCGATGCCGACGCTCGAGTCCCTGCACCGGATCGTGGCGGCGCACTTGGCGGTCGAAGAGGGGCAGTCCGGGCCGGTCGACGCCTTGATCGAGGGGTTCGTGGCGCGGCTCGCGGCGGGCGAGAGTCTGGCCGTGGACCAGCTGCTCAACGCGGTGCACGTGCTGACCGGGACACAGGCTCCGAGCGGTGAGGCGGCCCGGAGCGTCACCGAGCTCATCCTCCGTGAGCTGTCCGGTGCCTGAAGGACTCGTACAGGGGACGGCGGCGCTCGACCGGGCGGTGTCGGCACTGCGTGCCGTGGTTCCGGAACTCGACGCGTCAGGCCTCGCGGACATCCTCTGGCTGGCCTCCCGCATGGCTCCGGCGTCTTCGGCTACGCCACCGGAAGGAACGCGGGCCCCGGCTGCGGCGCCCACACCGGCCGACGTGCCGGGGGACGCCGCGGGGCCCGGCCCCTCGGCGCCCCGACCGGACCTGCCGTCCGCCCCGCTCGGCGACCGCGCTGCCGCGGGGGCACTGCACGAGCGGCTGCCCGGTTCAGCGTCACGGGTCCGCGGCCACGCGGTCGGCGTTCCCCGGGGCGCGGCGTTGCCGGGCGCACTGCGGGCGGCCCGGGCACTGCGTCCGTGGAAGCGGCCGTGGCGCGCCGGGCGGCATCGCGCCCTGGACTTGGCGGCGACCGTGGACGGCTATGCCCGCAGTGGGGAACTGGTCCCGGTCTTCACCGCAGCGCCGGAGCGCTGGTTCGACCTGATCCTGGTGGTCGACCGCTCCCCGTCCATGCACGTCTGGCGGGAGACGATCGACGACTTCGCCGGGATACTGACCCAGGTCGGTGCCTTCCGTACCCTCCGGGTCCTCGATCTGCAGTTCGGCACCGACGCCGGCGTCGAGCTGTACGACCCTCAGGGCCGGCCGACTCCGGTCGGACGGCTGTCCTCGCCGCACGGGCGTCACTTGCTGCTGACGGTCTCCGACGTCGCGGCCGGAGCCTGGCGCACGCCGGACATCTGGCGGCAGCTACGGACCTGGGCACGGTCCACACCGGTGGCCCTGCTCAACCCGCTCCCGGCCAAGCTGTGGCGACGTACGGGCCTGAACCTGCCGACGGTGCGGGTCACACCAGGCCCGCCCGGGGCGGTCAACGCCGAACTCGCCTTTTCACTCCCGCCGTTGCTGCCGGGCCAGGGTGGCGCGGGTGGCTGGCTCCCGCTTCCTGTGCTGTCCCTGTCTCCCCACTCGTTGGACCGCTGGTCCCGCACGGTGATGCAGGCGACGCCCGAGGGCTGCGCGGCCGTATTGCTCCCGCCGGACGGTCACGTACCGGATCAGGGCCTCCTCAGTCCGCCGGCGCCCCCGGGAGGCGAAGCCCGTGCCGAGAGGTTCCTTAGGGTCGCCGCGCCCTCGGCCGCCCGTCTGGCTGTCCTGTGCTCCCCGTTCGACCGGCTCAGCCTGGCGCTGCTGCACGTGATCCGCCAGGAGCTCGTTCCCGCGGCGACCACGGCGGACATCGCCGAGGTGCTGACCTCAGGTCTGTTCGCACTGGACACCTCACCTGAAGGTTCGGTGACTCTCGCCCCTGCGCAGCAGGCACAGGCCCGCCTTCGGCAGGATTTGGCACAGCACGAAGTGTGGCGTCTGCACCGCGCATTGGACCGGCGTCTGGC
Organism: Streptomyces sp. NPDC029041; assembly: GCF_040637515.1. NCBI lineage: Bacteria > Bacillati > Actinomycetota > Actinomycetes > Kitasatosporales > Streptomycetaceae > Streptomyces > Streptomyces sp. NPDC029041. The sequence continues at coordinate 218,453 of NZ_JBEZWO010000001.1, forward strand.
CGAGGAGGGCGGCGGCCGGGGCAGATTGCCCGCGGTGGTACGCGGGCAGGAGGGGACGGACGACTTCCCTGCCGGGTCGGCGCCATTCGGGCATGCGGTGCAGCGTACGCTGGAACTCCTTGGACTTCCCGCCCCTGTCCCCCGCGACGACACCACGGTCCTCGCGGTGCGCCTTGCACTGGCCATGCTGCCCGTGGACCGGCTTCCGACGCCACAGGAGTTGTCCACCAGCGTGGACAGGGTGATGGACGTACTCACCCGTCAGGGCATCGCGGTGGACCGCGCCGCCCTTACGAGGGAAATGGAGACGAGGGTCGCCGTCTTCGCCGCCCCCTCCGTCGTGAGCCTGAACGACCCGACCGGCCACCAGCCGTGGCTGAATGGCGAGGAGCGGGGTCACGAGCAGCATGTGTGGGAGCTGCACCGGTGCTACCTCGAGCAGGTCCGGAGCCTCACGCCTCATGAGGTCCACCGGATCGACGAGAGCACGGACGTAGTACTGGGCCGTCTGGAGGATCCACGCCGCGCAGGGCCCTGGCTGCGATCGGGACTGGTTATCGCGCCTGAACAGTCGAGTAAAGAAACACACCTCATCGGTCTTGCCGCCAAGGCCATCGACGCCGGGTACCGCCTGATCGTCGTCCTGGCCGGCACGAGCAACGCCGCACGGATGCAGACCCAGGTACGCGTCGACGAGGGGCTGCTGGGCTACGACAGCGCTCGGCTGGAGGGTGTCTCCGGGACCGGACGCGTTGGCGTGGGGACGGTGAGTCCTGCGACGCCGGTCCTCCTCTCGGTGACGAACCGAACGGAGCAGGGCGACTTCTCCCCGAGGACCACCGGCTGGCTCAGCCTGCCACGGGAAACCTTCCCTCTGCTCTTCGTGATCAAGAAGAACCAGCGGATCATCGACTCCCTGCGGGAGTGGCTCACCCACCGCAGCGCCACCATCGACCCGGGCACCGGACGTGAGGTCGTCGGCGATTCCCCCCTGCTCGTAATCGATGCCACCGACGGTCCCCGCGTGGCCTCGGTGGACGGCAACGCCCGGCCCGCCGAGGCGAGCCTCCGTGCTCTCCTCGGCCACTTCGCCAAGGCCGCCTACGTCGCCTACTCCGCGACACCGTTCACGGCCCTCCTCGACCCGGGCGAGACCGGTCGCGAGGATGCGCCACGGCTGTTTCCGGGCAGCTTCGTGTGCAGCCTCCCGGTCCCGCCGGGCTACCTGGGGCCGGAGCGCGTGTTCGGCACGCCCGAGGATGCCCCGGGCGGTCCGAGGGCGGCGGCGCTCCCCCTCGTACGGCATGTGACGGACCAGGAACCGTGGATGCCTGTCCCGCACCACGCCAGGCATGTGCCGGTCGGTGAATTGCCCGGCTCCCTGCTCGAGGCACTCAACGCCTTCGTCCTGGCCTGCGCCGCACGCCAGGCACGTGGGCACCTCGGCGTGCACAACTCCATGCTGGTATCGATCAGCAGATTCACCAGCGTGCAGGAGCACGTGTGCGGACAGCTGGCAGAACGCGTCAGGGTCATCGCCGGCGCCCTGCGCGACAGCCACAGCCTCGGCGCGGCCCGGCTGATGGACGAGTTCCGGCAGCTTTGGCGGGCGGACTTCCTGCCCACCACCGATGTGTTCCCCGGTGCGGTGGCCACGCGGGTTTCCTGGGACGAGGTCGCCCCCCACGTGCCACCCGCCGTCCGGAAGATGCGTGTCATGGCGTTCAACAGCGTCTCCCGGAGCGCGCCCGCCTATGAGGAGAACGCCGCCGAGGGCCTCAACGTGGTGGCTGTGGGCGGTGCGAAGCTGGAACGGGGGGCCAATCTGGAGGGGCTGACCGTCGGCTACCAGCTGAGGTCCGCGGGGGCCTACGACGCAATGGGCCGCATGGGCGGCTGGTTCGGTTACCGCGTCGGCTACGAGGACCTGTGCCGGCTCTACACGACGCCAGACCTCGCGGCCGCCTACGCCCACCTGGCGTCGGTGACCGGAGAGCTGCGCAGGGACTTGCAGGACGCAGCCGAGATGGGTTTGACCCCACAGGACCTGGCGCTCCGGATCCGCGACCCGGGGACTGCCCAGGTCGGACTGCGAACGGACGCTCAGGACGAGGTCAGGCCGTTCGCGGACTACGCGGGGAGGACGGCGGAGACCGTGCGCTTCAGCATGTCGCGCGCTCATGCTCACGTCAATTTTCGGGTGTTGGAGGCATTGGTTCGATCCCTCGACGGCCACGCGCCCGGAGACGTCGACCCCGCCAATGGAAGCATCAGGTGGCGTTCCGTGCCGGTGACACCGGTCCTGGAGTTCCTCGACGCGTATCTGCCCGGCCATCGCCACCACCGGCAGGTGTCCCGTGCCGTAGCCGAATATGTACGTCGGCGCGCGGCCAGTGGGGCGCTCATGAGCTGGACCGTCCAGCTCATGAGCAGGTCAGCGGCGTTGCAGGAGGTCGACGTGGCCGGTCACCGCATCGGCCCGGTGGTGCGCAGGCCCCGTTCCGTGGCACCCGAGGGGACCTACACCGTGGGCCGCCTGCTCAGCCCCCGTGACGAATGCAGGGACCTCGACGCGGACCAGCTGCGCACGGCGCTGGAGGTCACCCGCTCCAGGAGGGCTGCACGGCGGGGTGCGGTGGGCGAGCAGCCCTTCCCGCACGTTCCCGCCGTCCACGCCATTCGTGCGGTACGGCGTGCCGACCAGCCCCTGCTGACGATCTATCCCCTGCTGCCCCCGGCCCACGAGGGTGAACACACAGGACTCCCCGTGGTGGGGTTCGCCGCGAGCTTTCCCTACGACCCGGCCGGGGCCGGGGTGGCCGGAGTGGTGCCCGGCTGAGCGTCGGGCACGTCACCAGACGGGCCTTTCAGGACAGGGGCGGTCCCGGCTCGGGGTGCGGCACCGGCTCCGGTCCCGGGGGGATCGGGGACGGGTCGGGGCCCGGCACGGGGTCGGGGCCCGGGGGCGCCGGCGGGGTGGGCGCGGGCGGCGGAGGGGTCGGCTCCGGGCCCGGCGGGGGCTGCGGGTTCGGCACCGGATCGGGATGCGGGTCCGGGTGCTGGGGATCCGGGCCCGGTGTCGGCGCCGGGGGCACAGGATCGGGAATCGGGTTCGTCATCAGGTCCTCCAGCCAGTGGGTCGACTCCGGCTCTGGACTAATCCCCGCCTACCCGGCCCCCGCGCCGGCAGTCACTCGACCGCGGGACCGGCGTGGACCAGGTGGGGGGAGGCCGGGGCGGGGTGCCGCCGCGGAGAGCGGGACCGGGTCAGAAACGCCCCGGGTGGGCCCTCAGCCAGTCCTTCGCCGCTCCGAGCAGGTCCTCATCGGCCGCCGAGGCCTCGTCGGGGTGACGTTCGGCCCACTTGGTGACGTACGGACAGAGCGAGGCGACCGCGCTGTGCTCGCGGCCGGCGAGGGCGTACAGCTCGCGTGCGAGCGACCCGGCGATGCCCTTGCCCTCGTGGGCCGGCTCGACGATCGTGTGGACGGGCACGAGCGCGCGCTCGGGGCTTTCGAGCACGAAGTACTCGATGCGGCCGACGACTTCACCGCCGGACACGGCCACCAGTCGGCCCGCCGCCCGGTCGTCGCGGATCTCCGGGTCGCTCATGGACACACTCCTTCTCTGCTCTTCTGCTTCGCATGGGCCGGTCAGGCCCCGACGGCCTGCGGGCTGCGCTGCTGGTCCGAGCCGGGCACCGGCTCGGACGGGTCGGCGCCCAGGGCCACGATCCGGTTGTCGCGGTCCACGTGCACGACCCGGGGGGCGAGTGCCCGCGCCTCTTCATCCGTCACCTGGGCGTAACTGATGATGATCACGAGGTCGCCGGGGTGGACGAGATGGGCCGCGGCCCCGTTGATCCCGATCACACCGGACCCGCGCTCGCCCTCGATGACGTACGTCTCCAGCCGGGCGCCGTTGGTGATGTCCACGATGTGCACGAGTTCACCGGGCAGCAGATCGGCGGCGTCGAGCAGGTCGGCGTCGATGGTCACGGATCCCACGTAGTGCAGGTCGGCCTGGGTGACGGTGGCTCGGTGGATCTTGGACTTGAACATGGTACGAAACAAGGCAATACTCCCGATTCATCTGCTCCCTGCCTGCTTTCCGCAGGTCAAGGGCGGTCTTCGGAGCGTACAACGATCCGCATGTTCGGTCAGCTGTCCCGAGGTGTTTCAGGACTCACATTGACCGCTCGATCGCAGGAGACTCCCAGCGAGGGAACCCCGTGGGCACGGCCCCGGCCGTCTCAGGAAGGTTCCCCGGGTGCCATCCGCACCCAATGCGACAGACACGGCGCGTAGTGCGGGAAGGCCACGGCCCGCCGGCTCCCCGGCGACAAGTTCCTGGACGGACGGCTGATCGGAACACGGTAAGGCCGCCTTATAGGGCTGCCTTATAAGGCACATCGGGATTGAGTCTTGGACGTGCTGCCCGGCCCACTGCTGCAATCGGCCGTATGACGAACCAGAACCGCTGGAGCTGCTGGGCCATACCGAGGGCCAGTACGAGCACCTGCACCCCAACGGGGACGTCAACCTCGGCCAGTCGACGAACGAGGTCTATCCGACCGCGGTCAGGATCGCGGCGGTGTTGCGGTGCACGGCCTGCTCAGGTCCATGCTCGAACTCCAGGACGCCTTCGCCGCCAAGGCGGTCGAATTCCGAAACATCGTCAAGGTGGGCCGCACCCAGCTCCAGGACGCGGTCCGGATGACGCTCGGTCAGGAGGTCTCGGCGTACGCCGTCATGATCGAGGAGGACCGCAGCCGGCTCTCCGAGGCCGTAGAGCTGATCCAGGAGATCAACCTCGGTGCCACCGCGATCGGCACCGGTCTCAATGCCCCCGCCGGCTACGCCAAGGCCGCCCGCCGGGCTCGGCGAGATCGACCTGCCGCCCGTACAGGCTGGTTCGTCGATCATGCCGGGCAAGGTCAACCCTGTGATCCCGGAGGTCGTCAACCAGATCGCCTTCGAGGTGATCGGCAACGACGTCACCATCACCATGGCGGCCGAGGCCGGACAGCTCCCGCTCAACGCCTTCGAGCCGATCATCTGGCACTCCCTCTCGAAGAGCATCACGCACTTTCAGCGCGCGTGCCTGGCGCCGGCCGAGCGGTGGGTCGCGGAGATCACGGCCAGCACCCACGCGCTGCGGGCGGCGGTGGAGAACTCGATCGGCCTGGTCACCGCCCTCAACCCGGACGTCGGCTACCAGGCGGCGACCGGCATCGCCCAGGAGGCCCTCGCCGCCGGACGCGGGGTCGCCGAACTCGTCATGGACAAGGGCCTGCTGCCCGCCGGCGCCCTCGCCGAGCTGCTCCGTCCCGAGGCCGTCGCGAGACCCGGTCAGCCCCTGGTGTGACGTGATCGAGCGCGACCCCGACTGACGTATCCCCTCCCGACCAACCGTAGTAGAGCAGGAATTCGCCATGTCCCTACCCCTCCATGCCCAGACGCTGCCCGTCCCCGAGGCGGCGGTGCTGGAAGGGCTGCCCCCGGTGCGCGAGGCGAACGCCGCGGAAGTGGCCGCCCGGATATCCGGCGGACCCCGTCTCGTCGTCCTCGACGACGATCCGACCGGCACCCAGACGGTCGCCGACGTGCCCGTCCTGACGTCCTGGACGGTGGACGACCTGCGCTGGGCGCTGCGCCAGGACAGTGCCGTCTTCTTCGTCCTGACCAACACCCGCAGTCTGTCGTCCGAGGACGCGGCCGCCCGCAACCGCGAGGTGGTCCGCGCCCTGCACGCGGCCGCCGCGGCCGAGGGCACCGGCTACGTCCTGGCCAGCCGCGGGGACTCGACTCTGCGCGGCCACTTCCCGCTGGAGACCGATGTCCTCGCCGAGGAGCTGACCGGGCTGGGCGCGGGTGCTCGGGACGGTGTGGTGCTGGTCCCCGCCTACATCGAGGCGGGCCGGCTGACCGTCGGCTCGAACCACTGGATGCGGACCGCCGACGGACTGCTCCCGGTCGGGATGAGCGAGTTCGCCCGTGACGCCACCTTCGGTTACCGCAGCTCGTCGCTGCCCGAGTGGGTCGAGGAGAAGACGGGCGGACACGTCCCCGCGGACGAGGTCCTGCGCGTCACGCTCGACGACCTGCGCGGCGGCGGCCCGGCGCACACGGCGCGGCTGTTGTCCTCGCTGCGCGGCGGACGGGTGGCCGTCGTCGACGCGGTGTGCGACGACGATCTGCGGGTGCTCGCCCTGGCCCTCGCGGAGGCGGAGCAGAACGGCGCGCGGCTGCTGTACCGGGTCGGGCCGTCCTTCGTCAGGGCCCGCGCCGGACAGGCCGGGCGGGCACCGCTCACTCCGGCCGAACTGCGCCCGCTGCACGGGGACGCGCCGCACGGTCTCATCGTCGTCGGGTCCCATGTGGCGCTGACGACAGTGCAGTTGGACCGGCTGCGGGAGCGGGGCGGGATCGCCGAGTACGAGCTGGACGTGGCCCTGCTGCTCGACGAGGAGCGGCGTGAGGCCCACATCGCCGAGGTCGCGGCCGCGGCCGCCGGCGCGCTGGACTCGGCCGACGCGGTGATCCGCACCTCTCGCGTGCTGGTGACGGGCGCCGACGCCAACGACAGTCTGGCGATCTCCCGCCGGGTCTCCGCCGCGCTCGTTCAGGCCGTGCGCCAGGTCAACGCCACCCGGCGGCCCGCTTTCGTCGTCGCCAAGGGCGGTATCACCTCCAGCGACACCGCCACCCACGGCCTGGGGATCCGCCGTGCCTGGGCCCGGGGCACGCTGCTGCCGGGCATCGTCTCGCTGTGGGAGCCGGTGGACGGCCCCGCCGCCGGCATCCCTTACATCGTCTTCGCCGGGAACGTCGGGGGCGCCGACGCCCTCGCCGACGCCCTCGACCTGCTCAGGAGTGCCTGATGCTGCTGCACGGAACCGATGCTCTGAAGGAGGCCGCGGCCGCCGGCCGCGCCCTGCCCGGGTTCGTCGCCTACAACCTGGAGACCGTCCAGGGCATCGCGGCGGCCGCCGAGGCCGCCGGACAGCCGGTCGTCATCCAGGCGGGCTCCAGTCCCTTCAAGCACGCCGGGCGCGAGGCCCTGATGCGGCTGGCGCTGGACGCCGCCGCGCGCTCCACGGCCTCTTTGGGGGTGCACCTCGACCACAGCCGGGACCTGGACGAGATCACCGCCTGCCTCGAGGCGGGTTACACCTCCGTCATGGTCGACGGCTCCCACCTGCCGTTCGCCGAGAACATCGCGTTGACGAAGGAGGCGGTCCGCCGGGCCCGCGACCACGGCGCCTGGGTGGAGGCCGAACTCGGCGCCCTCCCCGGCGACGAGGACGTCTCCACCGACGCCGTCGCCCACAGCGCGGCGATGACCGATCCGCGGCAGGCGGCCGAATTCGTGGCCGCGACGGGCGTGGACGCGCTCGCCGTCGCCGTCGGCAACGTCCACGGCTTCACCGGGCATCCGGTCCGCCTGGACCTGGAGCGGCTGGCCGCGGTCCACGAGGCCGTGACCGTCCCGCTCGTCCTGCACGGCGCCAGCGGTCTGCCCGTCGAGGAGCTGCACGGCGCCCTCGTCCGAGGCGTCGCCAAGGTCAACGTCAACGCCGAACTGCGCCGCGCCTACCTGGAGGCCACCCGCGTGACCCTCCCGTCCGCGTTGCCCGGCGCCGACGTCGTCTCCCTGTGGAGGGCGGGCCGCGACGCGGTCCGGGACGCCGCCCTGGATGTCATCGGCCGCCTGAGCCCCCGCACCGTGGGGGCGAACGCATGACCTGAACGCGGCCCCGCCGTCTCGAGCCCACCGCACCGGCGGCAGCCTCGTCCACCCTCCCGGCCGTGCGCGCTGCGCGCGGTTCGCACCGCTCTGCCCCGCACTCTCGTGCCCTCCTGGGCACGCGGGCCGACAACACACCCTGCTGGAGCCATCATGTCCACCACTGCCACGATCGCCGTACTGCACACCAGCCTGCTGTTCGTCGACGCCGATTCGGTCATCAACGAGTACCTCTCGGAACTCGCGCCGGACGCCAGGGTCCTGCACTTCGTTGACAGCGACGTGCTCGCAGCCGTGGTGCGCGACGGCGAGATCTCGCCTGCCAGCACGCAGCGCATGGTGCACCTGGCCCAAGCCGCGCAGGCCGCGGGCGCCGACGTCATCTTCTCCGCCTGCTCCTCGGTCGGCCCGGCCATCGACGTGGCCCGGCGCCTCGTCTCCGTCCCGATCGTCAAGATCGACGATGCGATGACCGCGTCCGCGGTCGAGACCGCGGACGCCGTCGGCGTCCTTGCCACGGTCCCCACGACGCTGCCGCCGACCCGTGCCCTCGTCGAGGAGAAGGCCCGGGCGGCCGGCCGCGACATCACCGTCCAGGAGCTGCTCTGCGAGGGCGCCTTCTCGGTGCTGATGTCCGGTGACCGCGACCGCCACGACGCGATGGTGCTGGACGGGGCACGGGCGCTGGCCAAGGAGGTCGACGTGATCGTGCTGGCCCAGGCCTCCATGGCACGGCTGGCTCCCGCGATCGCCGAAGCGGTCGGCAAGCCCGTGCTCTCCAGCCCGCGCAGCGGAACGGCGAACGCGGTGCGTGTGCTGCGTGAGCAGACGGCTGAACCTGCCCATGCCACAGGGAGGGCCTGGGAGAACACGGAATGGCAGGGAGGCTGCGGAGCTAGGTGATTCAACCACTGACCGTGGCCGTCCCCGGCCGGAACACAGGAGCCAGCATGCCGAGGTTCGCAGCGAACCTGTCCATGATGTACAACGAACACGACTTCCTCGACCGCTTCGCCGCGGCCTCGGCCGATGGCTTCCAGGGGGTCGAGTACCTCTTCCCCTATGCGTACGACGCCGCCGAGCTGCGCCGCCGGCTCGACGACCACGGCCTGGTGCAGGTGCTCTTCAACGCACCTGCAGGAGCGTGGGAATCCGGAGAGCGCGGGACGGCGGCACTGCCCGGACGTGAGGCGGAGGTGCGTTCCGGGGTGGACCGGGCGCTGGAGTACGCGGCGGTGCTGGCCTGCCCTCGGGTGCACCTGATGGCCGGGCTGGTCCGACCGGACGCGACGCCGGTCGAGCGGGCCAAGCACCGCGACACCTACCTGACCAGCCTGGCCTGGGCCGCGGAACGGGCCGCCGCGGCGGGGGTCGACATCCTGATCGAGCCGATCAACGGCCGCGACATGCCCGGATACTTCCTGAGCACCCAGGCCGAGGCCCACGCCGTGGTGCAGGAGGTGGGAGCCTCCAACCTCAAGGTGCAGCTCGACCTCTACCACTGCCAGATCGTGGAGGGCGACCTCACCACGACGCTGCGCCGCGACCTGCCGACCGGCCGGGTCGGTCATCTGCAGATCGCGGGCGTGCCCGACCGGGGTGAGCCCGACCAGGGCGAGTTCAACGTCCGCCACCTGCTCGACGTGGTCGACGAGCTGGGCTTCAACGGGTGGACCGGCTGCGAGTACCGCCCCCGCGCCGGCACGAGCGAAGGTCTTGGCTGGCTCGACGACTACCGCAGCCACCGAGCAGAAGGCGCACGAGGATGAGCGGTACGGCCACCCCGAGCCTCCTCGTCACCGTCACGGTGTCCGGGCCGGGCGCCGGTCGCATCGAGACCGCCTACGCCCTGCTGTCGGACCTCATCGCCATCCACCAGCACCACGCCGACGACTACGCCGCGCCCACGCGCCCCGTTCTGAAGGAGACTCACCGTGCCTGACACCGTCGTACCCCCCAGCATCGAACTCGGCGCCGACACGGCGCCCGTGCACAACCCCTACACCGGTGAGGTCATCGCCTCGGTCCCGACCGTCGACGCGAACGCCGTCGGCGGCATCCTTCAGCAGGCCAGGTGCGGGCGCCGCACCGCGGCCGCGCTGTCCCGCGCCTCCCGGGCCGGGGTCCTGGAACGCGCCGCCCACCTGGTCGAGCGGCGCGCCGAGTCCTTCGCCCTGCTGATCGTCACCGAGGCGGGCAAGACGCTCACCCAGGCCCGCAAGGAAGTCGCCCGCGCGGTCAACACCCTGTCCCTGTCCGCAGCGGAGGCACGGCGCAACGCCGGCGAGGTCATCCCCTTCGACTCCTACGAGGGCTCCGAGAAGCGGCAGGGCTGGTTCACCCGCGAGCCGCTGGGCATCATCGCCGCCATCACCCCGTTCAACGACCCCCTCAACCTGGTCGCCCACAAACTCGGCCCGGCCATCGCCGGGGGCAACGCGGTCATCCTGAAACCCTCCGCGCTGACACCGCTGTCCGCCCTGCGCCTGGTCGACACCCTCATCGAGGCCGGCCTGCCCGAGGAGATCGTCACCGTCGTCAACGGCAACGCGGGCATCGGTGCCGCGATCGTCTCCTCCCCCGACGTGCGCATGGTGTCCTTCACCGGCGGGTTCGCCACAGGCGAGGCCATCTCCCGCACCGCCGGCCTGAAGAAACTCGCCATGGACCTGGGCGGCAACGCCCCGGTCATCGTCATGGACGACGCCGACCTCGACGAGGCCGTCGCCTCCTGCGTCTCCGGCGCGTTCTGGGCCGCCGGCCAAAACTGCATCGGCACCCAGCGGATCCTCATCGCGGCCCAGGTCTACGAGCGTTTCCGCGACGCCTTCGTCGCCCGTACCCGGCGGCTGCGCCTCGGCGACCCGCTCGACGAGCGCACCGACGTCGGCCCCATGATCACCCCGGAAGCCGCGGCCGCCACCCGGGCCAAGGTCGACACGGCGATGGCCCAGGGCGCGGTCCTGCTGTGCGGCAACGAGATCACCGGCGCCCTGTACGCGCCGACCGTCCTGGAGGACGTCCCGGCGACCTGCTCCATCTGGCAGGAGGAGGTGTTTGCGCCGGTCGTCGCGCTGCAGCCGTTCACGTCGTTCGAGGACGCCATCGAGCAGGCCAACGCCATCGACTACAGCCTCCACGCGGGCATCTTCACCTCCCGCCTGGACCGCGCCCTGAACGCGGCACGGCTGCTGGAAGCCGGCGGCGTCATGATCAACGACTCCTCCGACTACCGCTTCGACGCCATGCCGTTCGGCGGATACAAGTACGGCAGCATGGGCCGCGAAGGTGTGCGCTTCGCCTTCGAGGAAATGACCCAGCCCAAGGTCGTCTGCATCAACCACATCACCGACGTGGCGCGATGACCGCCTTCCGCGCCGCGCGCGACTCCCGCGCAACGGCGCGGCCGGAGGAATTGTCAGATCTGTCGATGGGGCGCACCTGACTGTCTGCTGCATCAGCCTCATGCATGCAGCTGGAACAACCGACTGGCGCCCTGACAACGAAAGGGCGCCTCGCACCTGCGACGATCTGGACTTTCTGTTCAGCTGGCCTGCGCAATCATGCTCGGTGCGACGAACATCTTGGAGGCCGAGCAACTCCAATACCACTGGCGGGCGGTGCTCGGCGGACCGGTCTCGGAGAGCACGTTGCGCCGTGCTCTGGCGGCGATCGGCGCCCCCGTCGCAGGCCGGATCCCGGTGTGCGGCCGCGAGCCGGCCAACTGGTACGTCCTCGACCTGGACGCGACCATCGTCACCTGCGTCAGCCGCGAGGAGGGCGCGCCTTCAAGGGCAGCTTCGGTCACAGGCCGCTGGGTGCGTGGGTGGCCAATAGCTGGGTGACCGGCTGGGCCGTCAACGCCCCGGACGAGCAGGCCATCGCGCTGCTGTGCCGGCGAAAGTGCGGACGGCCGCGCTGCGGCAGGACGGCAAGATCCACGCGATCAAGGGCCCGCGGCGACATGGTTCCTCACCAGGTCGCCGAGCTGACCGGCCCGCGCGACCTGCCGGCTGGCCGACCGGGATGCGGCTGATCGTGCGTGGGCTCAAGCCCTCGCCACGAACGTCCCCGCTCACCATGGGCTTTCCGGAATTCCCGGCTCCGGGCAGGTGTGGTTCGTGGACGCCCTCTAGCGTGATCACGCGAAGGTCGAGGACCGCGTGAAAGGGGGCGAACGGGTCGGCCTCGGGCTGCTGCTTACGAAGTCCTGGCAGATGAACGCCGCCTGGGTGCTGGTCGCTCTTCTCTATGGCCAACCGCGGATATATGGATCCCGTGCAGTGAGATCACCGGGATCGAAGCTGCGCGCAGGCCGCCACGTTCCGCTGCCGCCTGCGGGCCGCGGGCGCGCGGAGGGCCTCGTCGATCTGGGCCTCTCCGTGCGCCCGCCCGCTTTCCACGCGGCGACACCGAGCAGTACGGATGGGACCGGGCGGCGTTACGACACGGTCAGGTAGATCTTGCGCACGGTTTCGATGGTCTTCCAGACACCGACGTAGCCCGGCTTCATGACAAAGCTGTCGCCAGCCTTGTAGATCACCGGCTCACCACCTTCCGGCGTGAGTTCGACGACGCCGGAAAGGATGTGGCAGAACTCGAAGGTCTCGCCCTTGATCGAGCGCGTCTCGCCGGGCGTGGCTTCCCAGACACCCGTGTTGATCGTTCCCTCACGGGCACTGTCCTGGGCCCAGGTCTTGTACGCCGGGTCGCCGGAGATCAGGCGTTCCGGCAGCGGGCCGGACTCGCTGGGTGCGAAGGAGGGATCAGTGTCGATGGTCTTCAGGAGCGACATGCTTTTTCCTCTATTGGTTTCGGAAGCGATGCGAATGGGATCAGCGCCTGACGGCTGCGCTCCACGGTCACGGCACGCAGCAGGTCGGTGAGCCTCTCGGCGGGTGACAGGCCCTTCTGCTGAGCAGGTGGGCCACGCGCGGTCGGCGGCGAGGACTTCGTTGGCTGCCGGTGCTGCCCACGCCGGCTGCCGACCGGTCAGCGGATGCGGTCCAGCGTCTTGTAGTAGGCGCCCGCGAAGGGCAGGAACCAGGCGGTGCCGTTGTAGAGGGGGATGCGGGGCGGGGCGATGTCGCGGACGGGGCTGACCTCGGGGTGGCCGTCCATCACCTCGGCCACGACGTGCCCCATGTGGGTGGCCATCTGGACGCCGTGCCCGGCGTATCCCATGGAGTAGTAGACGCCGTCCTCGCTCTGCCCAGCGTGCACGATGCGGTCCATGGCGAAGCCGACGGAGCCGCCCCACACGTACTCGACCTTCGTGCGGGAGAGCTGGGGGAAGATCTCGCACATCTCACGGAACAGAACCTGTCCGCTCTTCTTGTCCGAGGTGGGGTCGGACGGTGCGAAGCGGGCGCGGCCGCCGAACAGCAGCCGGTTGTCCGGGGTGAGCCGGAAGTAGTGGCAGACCTTGTTGGAGTCGACGAGGAGGCGGGCCTTGGGGATGATGTCCCGGGCAAGCTCCTCGCCGAGCGGCTCGGTGACGATGATGAAGCTGCCCACGCAGACCTGCTGGCGGCGCAGCCACGGGAAGTTCTTGTCGGTGTAGGCGTCGGTGGCCATCATGACCTGCCCGGCACGCATGACACCGCGCTCGGTCTGCACCTCGAAACGGCCGGCGGCGGTACGCCGCACGGCGATGGCCGCGTTGCGCTCGTGGATCTCGACACCGGTGCGCTCGCACGCCTCGGCCATCCCGCGCACGAAGCGGCCCACGTGCAGTGCGGCGCTGAACGGGTCGAGCAGCCCGCCGTGGTAGGCATCGGATCCGATTTCGGAACGCAGCTCGGACTTGCCGATCAGAGTGGTCTCGTGTCCGAAGTACTTGGCCAGGTCGCGCTGCTTGGCCTTCTGGCTCTCGAAGTGAGCGGGGCGGGACGCGAGGCCCAGGCGTCCGACACGGCGGAACTGGCAGTCGATGGACTCCTCGTTCACGAGCCGCTCGACGGTGTCCACGGCCTCGCCGTAGGAGTTGTAGATCTCCCGGGCCCGCTCGAGGCCGTACCGGCGGATGGCCTGCCCCACGCCGATGGTGAAGCCCAGGTTGGCCATGCCGCCGTTGCGCGCGGAGGCACCGGAGCCGATCTGGCCCTTCTCGACGAGGGTGACGCGGGCGCCCTTGCGGGCGGAGTGCAGGGCGGTGGACAGACCCGTCAGGCCGGCGCCGACGACCACCAGGTCGGTGTCCTCGGTCAGCGGCTTGCCGGACCGGTCGGGAAACGCCCCGGCGGTTTCCATCCAGTAGGGAATCGTCTTCATGTCGGGTCCTTAGCGGGAAGTTTCGAAGGCGCGGCCGGGCACCACCAGGAGCGCGGCCTACGGGACTGCGGTCGCTGATCCGCGGGGGTGCATCCGGATCAGCGGCATGGAACGGTTGCAGACGCGGGCGAGGAGGCGGGCCTCGCCCGCGGTCGGCGCGATATCAGGTCGACGATCAGGCCGACGCCGGCCACAGCCCTCACGGGCCGCCGATGTAGCGCCTGCCGTCGGCGTCGTCGACGTACGGTCCCTCCCCTCGCTGGACGACGAGGAGGTCCTCGCCCTCGGGGCCGAACGAGCCGTTGGCGGTCATGCGGCGGTCTCGCCTGCGGGGTTGGCAACGCCTGCCGTGTTCTCCACCGAGAGCAGCGAGCCCTGCTTTCCGGAGCCGATCCAGCGCACCAGGGCCACCAAGCCCAGGGCGAGGATGGCAAAGGCGGTGAGCAGCGCGCTGACCGCGGTCACGCTGGGGTCGATTTCGAAGGTCAGCGAGTTGTAGACCTGCACCGGCAGCGTGACGGTGTTGACCGAGGAGAGGAACTGGGAGATGTAGAACTCGTCGAAGCTGGTGATGAAGGAGAAGATCGCCGCCGCGATCATGCCCGGCGCGGCGAGGGGGAAGGTGATCTTCCGGGCGATGGTGAGGCGCCCGGCGCCCATGCTCGCGGCGGCGTCCTCAAGGCGTTCGTCGATGCCGCGCAGGGTTGCCACCAGGATCAGCACCGCGATCGGCGAGGCCAGCACGGTGTGGCCGAGGGCGATGGCGATGGGGCTGCCCAGCATCGCCGCGGGTTCGAAGAACAGGAACAGCCCGAGTGCGGTGACGATCTGCGGGATGATCAGCGGCCCGAGGACCAGGGCGTAGACCGCCGAACGCAGCGGCAGTTCACTGCGCGTCAGCGCGGTCGCGGCGGTGACACCGATGATCAAGGAGAACACGGTGCTCAGAGCCGCGATCAGAGCGCTCAGGGACAGCGCGGCGGGCCATTTGCTGCCGTCGGCGAACAGGGCCTTGTACCAGTTCAGCGTCCACGTCTGGGGCGGGAACGAGGCGAAGGCGTTGTTGCTGAAGGAGGTGACCAGGATGACCACGATCGGCAGCGCCAGGAACAGCAGGATCACGGTGGCCACCGCCGTGAGAGCGATGCGGCCGGTGAGGGACTTGCGCAGTTCCATCATGTCGCGCTCCTCTTCTTACGGCTGGCACCGAGGGAGGTGACGGCCTTGACCAGCAGCAGTCCCGCGAGGGTGAGCACCAGCAGGATGACGCCTTGCGCGGCGGCTCCGTTCCACTGGTTCTCCTTGGTGACCTGCTGGTTGATGAGGGTGGCGATCATCGTCTGGTTGGGGCCGCCCATCAGGGCCGGGGTGATGTAGTAACCCAGCGACAGGATGAAGCTGAGCAGTCCGGCACTGGCCAGCCCCGGGGCGACCAACGGCAGGTAGATACGGCGGAAGATGGTCACCTTGCCCGCGCCCATGCTGGACGCGGCCGCCAGCAGACGCCGGTCCACCCCCCGCATCACCCCGTACAGCAGCAGCACCGTGTACGGCAGCATCATCGACGTGGTGCCGATGACCACACCCAGCTCGTTGTAGAGCAGCTGGAACGGCGCTCCGGGCACCGACATGGCGGTCAGGGTCTCGTTCACCAGGCCCTTGTCACCGAGCATGATGATCCAGCCGTAGGTGCGCACCAGGGCGCTGATGAAGTGCGGGACGACGACGACCAGCATGGCCAGACCCGCGAGGATGGGCTTGAGCCGGGTGATCGCCTGGGCCAACATGAAGCCGAAGACCAGGCTGAGCACCGCTGTCTCGGCGGAGATCCGCAGGGTGGTGATCAGGACGGAGAGGTTGACGCCGGTCAGGGCATCGGCGTACCAGTGCAGTGTGAAGGATCCGTCGGCGTTCTTCAGGCTGAGGAGCAGGGTGCTGAAGATCGGGTAGACGAACAGCACCAGCAGATAGACGACGACCGGCAGTGCGTACAGGATTCCGACCCGGGCTCGGCGTGATGCGAGCAGTTTGCGCGGGCGCGCGGGGGCGGTGGCGGTGAGGGTGGCGGCCATGACTCACCCTGCCTTTTCGTCGGCGAAGAGGTTGACGTCCTCGGCGTCGGTGCTGATCCCGACCCGCTCGCCGGCGACCGGGCCGCGGCCGGCGGGTACTTCCAAGCGCAGCAGCGGCGCCTCTTTGCCCTCGATGCGCACCCCCGCCCGCACCAGCGTGCCGACGTAGGTGGCAGTCTCCACCGTGCCGGTACAGAACCCGTCATCGGCGGCACAGGCCCGCAGCCGACCCGGCTGAACGGCGACCTTCACAGACACGCCGGAGGGCAGGTCGTGGCGGCGGGCCTTGATCAAGCCGCCACTGTTGTCGAGGCGGACCAGGGTGTGGGCGTCGGTGTGCTGCTCGATACGGCCGGGCAGGAAGTTCGCCGCGCCGAGGAAGTCCGCCACGAACGGCGTCCTGGGCCGCTCGAACAGCTCCCTGGGAGTGTCGAACTGCTCGATCAGACCGTTGCGCATCACC
Source organism: Streptomyces sp. NPDC029041 (assembly GCF_040637515.1). Classification (NCBI taxonomy): domain Bacteria; kingdom Bacillati; phylum Actinomycetota; class Actinomycetes; order Kitasatosporales; family Streptomycetaceae; genus Streptomyces; species Streptomyces sp. NPDC029041. The sequence goes on from NZ_JBEZWO010000001.1 coordinate 235,010, forward strand.
GCGATGCGGTCCGACATGACCAGCGCCTCTTCCTGATCATGCGTCACATAGATGACCGTCAGGCCGAGTTCCTGCTGGATGGTCTTGATCTCCACCTGGAGCTGGTCACGCAGCTTCTTGTCCAGCGCGCCCAGCGGCTCGTCCATGAGGATCACCGGCGGGCGGTACACCAGCGCCCTGCACAACGCGACACGCTGCTGCTGGCCACCGGACAGCTCACGCGGCTTACGACCACCGAAGCGGGACAGGCCCGCGATCTCCAGCGTCTCCCCCACCCGGCGGCGGATCTCGTCCTTGCCCACGCCGCGCAGGGTGAGCGGGAAGGCGACGTTCTCCTGCACGGTCATATGCGGGAAGAGCAGGTACTGCTGGAAGACGAAGCCGAGGTTGCGCTTCTGCGGGGCGAGGCGGGTGACGTCACGGTCCCCGACGGTAATGGTGCCGGAGTCGGGCTCACAGAACCCGGCGATCATCATCAGCGTCGTGGTCTTGCCCGACCCGGACGAGCCGAGGAAGGTGACGAACTCACCCGCCGCGATCTCCATCGACGCCTCGTCGACGGCGACCACATCGCCGTAGGTCTTGCGCAGGGCCACCACCGACAAAGATTTTCCGGTCGCGGTGGCCGGCTTGCCGCCGGCCACCTTCACCGGCGGTGTGGCAACACCGAAATCAGCCACGAGCCCACTCCAACCAGCGCTTGGTGACGGCCGCTTCGTTCTTCAGCCACCAGTCGACATCCGCGTCGAAACCCATGTCGTAGTACTTGGGCGCACCGGCGAGTGCGTCGCGCTCGCCCTCGCTGAGCTTCTCGTAGGCCACCGGGGACGACGGGTTCGACGGGAATGCCTTCGCCAGCGCGGCCTGGCTCTCGGCCCGCAGCGAGAAGTCCAACAGCTGGTAGGCGTTGTCCAGGTTGGCCGCGCCCTTGGCGATGGCGTAGCCCGAGAACTGGCGCCGCATGCCGTTGAGCTGCCGTTCCACCGGGACGCCCTGCTTCTGCAGGTCGGCGATCCGGCCGTCCCACACGGTGGACATCGTCACTTCCTGGCGGCTGAGCAGCACACCGGGCAGCGGGCCGCTGTCCCAGAACTTCTTGATGTCGCCCCGCAGCCGCGTCAGCACCTTGAAGGCACGGTCCACATCCAGCGGGTACAGCTTGTCCATCGGCACACCGTCGGCCAGCAGCGCGAACTCCAGCTCCGGCAGGTCACCGTCCGGGCTGCACATCGCACGACCACCCTGGAACGCTTTGGTGTCCCAGAAGTCCGCCCACGACTCGGGCTTCTTTCCGCCGAAGGCGTCCGTGCGGTAGGCGATGCACTGGCCGTAGAAGCTATGGCCGATGGCATGCTCGGTGATCTGGTTCTCGGGCATCTTGGCGCTCTTCACGCTCTTGAGCCGGTCGAGGTCCAGCTTCTCCAGCGCGCCCTGCTTGACGTATTTGAGGTGCGACACCATCGCGTCGTTGATGAGGTCGCACTGCGGGCGGCCCTGCTTGATCTGGGCGAGCAGCGGGGCGTTGTCCAGGTTCAGCACCTTCACCTGGATACCGGTCTCCTGCGTGAACGGCGTATAGATCGCCTTCTGCAGCGCCGCACCGTAGGAACCGCCGCTGTCGCGGACGACCACCGTCTTGCCGCCGCTCTTGCCGCCGCCGGCCGATGCCCGGCTGGTACCGGTACCGCAGGCGCTGAGGGCGGTCGCGGCGGCTGCACCCGCCGTGACCCCGCCTATTCCTCTCAGGAACAGTCTGCGGTCTATTCGGGTGTCTTTCATCGTGTGCCTCCTGGTGGTGCCTGCCGCAAGAAGGGGCGCGGCTGGGGACGTGGAAAGCGGCAGCCGGAGCTGGGTCTGGGGGTGATCCGCCTCGTCGTAGTCGACGCCCTGGCCTGCGGGCCGGAGGGCGGGCGCGTGGCCGTGGCGGGGTCCCGCGGGAGGGCCGGGGCGGCCAGTTCCGCGTCGGGGACGGTGAGGCCGTGCGTGCCGTAGAAGATCCGGCCGTCGGCCGGGGCATGGACGGTGTGCTCGGTGCCGTCGGCCGGGCCGAGGATGCGGCGGACGTCGCCCTCGGCCCGGTCCTGCGAGTTCTACGCGGGCGTCGCCGGCATGGACTGCGGATCCTTCGAGGTGTAGGTGCGGGACGGTGTGCGTCGCGGCTCAGAGGCCGAGCATGGTGTTGAGCTCGTCCAGGGACTTCACCGTCACGTAGTCGTACCCGTGGGTGACCGGGTCGCTGCCGCGGTCCAGGAGGACGAGGTTGCGGAAGCCCATGTCGTGCATCGGCAGCAGGTCGTAGCGGGTGTGCGAGGAGACGTGCACGAAGTCCTCGGGGGACGCGTCGAGCTGGTCGAGCATGTACTCGAACGCGGCGTAGCGGGGCTTGTAGCAGCCGGCCTGCTCCGCGGTGAAGACCGCGTGGAAGTCCGCGCCGAGCCGGGGCACGCTCTCCTCGAGGAAGGAGTTGTCGGCGTTGGAGAGGATCACCAGCTTGTAGTTCTCGCCCATCTTCTTCAGCGGTTCCGGCACATCGGCGCGCGGGCCCCAGCTGCGGACGCCGTCGCCGAGCCGCTTGCCGGCGTCGGGGGCGGCCTTGATGCCCCACTTGCGGCAGACGCCCTCGAAGGCGTCCTGCAGTGTCTGCTCGTAGGGCTTGTACTCGCCGCAGACCGAGTCGTAGCGGTAGCCGCGGAACTCCTTGACGAACTGGTCCCAGTGCTCGGCCGGGATCTGGTCGCCGACGAGCTCACGCGTGATGGGGTTCATCGGCCAGTCGATCAACGTGCCGTAGCAGTCGAACGAGACGTACTTGGGGCGCCACTGGAACGAGGGAATGGGCATGGGAGTGCTCACTTTCTTGCTGCGGGGAACTGGTTGCGGGCAACCTGATTTCGGGCATGCCCATGACAGATATGTCGGCGTGGGGTGTGGGGGGGGCGGGGTGTGGGGGTGCGGGGTGATGTCGTCGGCGCTCGCCCGGGGTCAGGTGGCGCCGACTCCTGCCGGGGCGAGGAAGTCGACGGGGTGCTCCGTGGTGCCGTCGAGCGCCAGGTCGGCGGCGATCTCTCCCATGGCGGGCGACAGCTTGAAGCCGCTGCCGGAGAATCCCGCCATGACGATGATGTCGTCCTCGCCGGGCAGATGACCGACGAGCGGGTTTCCGGACGTGGTGTAGCCCTCCATGTAGGCCGACATCCTGATGGGGTCGGGGTTCAGGTCGGGCATGAGTTCACCGATGAGCTCGCGGAAGACGCCGAGTTCCTCGGGGCGGACCGTACGGTCGAGCCGTTCGGGCTCGGGCACGGGCGCATGGTATTTGAAGGAGAGACCGAGCTTGACGGAGATGCCGTCGGGCGACGGGATCCCGAAGCAGTCGTGGGGTGTGGCGCGCACGAAGGGAGGGGCACCGCCCGCGAACCAGTCGTGGCGCGTGGGCAGGTGCCAGGAGCAGATCACCCGGCGGACGTCGATGGCCTGGGGGAGGTCCGGGAGCAGGGCGTTGATCCAGGGGCCCACGGTCACCACGGCGGCGTCCACGTGGTCCGTGCCCTGGTCGGTGACGATCTGCACCCCGCCGCCCGCCGCGGGGACGACCTCGCGCACCGTGGTGTAGCGGTGCAGCCGGGCGCCCAGCTGTTCGGCGCGGGTGGCGGCGGCCTGGATGGACGCCTCGGGTCTGATGACGGCGCCCAGCCGGTCGAGGACGGCGGTGTATCCGTCCGGAAGCCGGTGCTGGGGGTAGCGGCGGGCGAGTTCCTCCCGGTCCAGTACCTCGTGATCCAGCCCCTGGGCGGCGCTGGTGGAAAGGAGAAGGCGCATGGACGGTGAGGCGGTCCCTCCCATCACGAGGCTGCCGCTGCGGCGTCGCAGCGACCGGCCCGTCTCCTCCTGGAGCTGCTCCCACATCCGGTCCGCGAGCCGCAGCAGCGGAACATAGCCGGGCTCGCCGAGGTGGGCGGCTCGGTAGATGCGGCTCTCGCCCCCGGCCGCGCCGCGGTCGTGACCCGGTGCGTACCGGTCGTAGCCGATGACCTCGGCTCCGCGGGCGGCCAGTCGCCACATGGCCTGGCTGCCCATGCTGCCGGCTCCGATCACGGCGACGCGCTTCGGGATGCTCATGAAATCGCTCCTTTCTTCCGGTTTGGGCCCCGCTGGAATGGCGCTCACTTTCGGCCATGGAATCCTGCAGGTCAACCCATACTTCGCTGCGCCCCTGAGGCAGGGCGAGATGGCTCAGAGGAGTTCGATCAGCTTGTCGGTGAACTCGGCGGTGGTCGCGGTTCCGCCCAGGTCACGGGTGCGGACATCGGTCTTGGCCAGGACCGCGGCGATCGCGTCCGTGATGTCCCTGGCCGCGGCCTGATGACCGAGGTGGTCGAGCATCATGGCCGCTGACCAGATCGCGCCCAGCGGGTTGGCGATGCCCTTCCCCGCGATGTCGGGTGCGGAGCCGTGCACCGGCTCGAACATCGAGGGGAAGTCCCGCTCGGGGTTGAGGTTGGCCGCAGGGGCGATGCCGATGGATCCGGCGACGGCGGCCGCGAGGTCGCTGAGGATGTCGCCGAAGAGGTTGGAGGCCACGACGACGTCGAAGCGGGCCGGCTCGAGGACGAACTTCGCCGCGAGCGCGTCGATGTGCTCCTGGTCCCAGGCGACCTGCGGGAACGAGGCGGCCCGCTCGGTGACGAGCTGGTCCCAGAACGGCATGGTGTGGATGATGCCGTTCGACTTGGTCGCGGAGGTCAGGCGGCCGCCGCGCTGGGAGGCGAGCGTGAAGGCGAAGTCCAGCAGACGTGTGACGCCGGCCCGGGTGAACACCGCCTCCTGCACGGCGACCTCGTCCGGGAAGCCGCTGTTGAGCCGGCCGCCGACCTCGCTGTACTCGCCTTCCGTGTTCTCGCGCACGACGACGACATCGACCTCGCCCGGCCGTGCGCCGCGCACCGGACTGTCGATGCCTTCGAAGACACGGACGGGCCGGAGGTTGACGTACTGGCGGAAGCTGCGCCGGATGGGGATCAGCAGTCCCCACAGCGAGACATGGTCGGGCACCCCCGGGTATCCCACTGCGCCCAGCAGGATCGCGTCCGCCTCGCGCAGCCGGTCGATCCCGTCGGCGGGCATCATGGCGCCCTCCCGCAGGTACCGCTCGCACGACCAGTCGTACGACGTGTAGGAGAGGCTGAAGCCGTGGCGGCGGCCGAGAACATCGAGCACCTGCTGTGCCGGGGGCAGTACCTCGGCGCCGATGCCGTCGCCCGGGATCAGGGCGATCCGGTGGTTCGTCGTCATGGCGTCGATTGCAGCAGGGCGGTCCGAGGGGCGTCCAAGACGCAAAGCGGATCTGCCTTATAAGCGGGGCCTATCACCTGTCGGTGGCCGAGGTCGCGGCCGTGACGAACGCGGCGGCCGCGGGCGACAGGCTGCCGCGGCGGGCGACGAGGGCGATGTCCAAGGTGTTCTCCGGCTCGATGTCCAGGACGCGGGCGCCCAGCCGGCCGGCGAGGTCCCGCCAGGAATCCGTGACCACCGCCAGCCCCACCCCGGCCAGCACCAGGGGCATCAGCGACACCCGGTGCTCGGTCTCGACGGCGACGGCGAAGTCGATGCCCTGCTCCCGCAAGGCGTCGACGTAGGCACGCATCCCGGTACCCGACTGCCCGACGATCAGCCGCTGTCCCGCAAGCTCCCGTGCCTCCACCGCCGTCCGGCCGGCGAACGGGCCGTCGGCCGGCACCACCAGCACAAAACGCTGCCGCCCCAGCGCATGGGAGACGACCTCCTTGTCGGAAAGAGGACCGGCGGACGCCAGGAGTCCCAGCTCCACCGCACCCGTGCGCACCATGTCGATCACATCACGCGACCTGAACGCCGCATTGATCGCCACGGAAACGCCGGGATAGCGGCGGCTGAAGGCACTGACCAAGCTCGTCAGCGGCTCCACCGCCTGCGACGGCATCGCCGCCACATCAAGGCGCCCCTCACGCAGCTCATGCACCGCCGCAACACTCGCCCGCGCCGTCTCCAGACTCCGCACGGCCTCCCGGGCGGGCTCGATCAGGGCCCTTCCCGCCTCCGTCAGCACGGCCCTGCGCCCGATGCGATGGAACAGCTCCGAGCCCAGATCACGCTCCAGCGCCCGCACGGCCTGCGACAGCGACGGCTGCGACACGTACAGAGCCGACGCCGCACGGTTGAAGCCCCCACGATCAACGATCGCGAGGAAGTACTCCAGCTGCCGAATGTCCATACGCGCCCTCTGTCCTCGAAGAACCGATGACTCGGTCGGGTTTCGACCATGGTGGCGTGAAGATCGCCTGGACGAAGTACGGACCACCGATGCACTGGCCGTAATCGTCACCCAAGCACGGTCACAGCCGACTGAGTATTCACCGGACAGCTACGGCGCTTCGCGCCCTGCTTTCCCGGAAGGATGAAGGCGGCCGCGACTGCCGCGGCCGCCTCCGCAGGTCTGCCTACCCTCGGGCCCAGCGTTGGTTGACTCCGGTGTGGCAGTTCCACACGATCACCGCAGCGCCGTTGGCGGTGCCGGCGCCGTCGACGTCCAGGCAGAGTCCGGTCCGGACGTTGGTGACGGTTCCGTCGGTGTTCACATTCCACTGCTGGTTCGCGCCGCCGGTGCAGTCCCAGATCCGTGCGCGGGTGCCGGAGGCGGCGTTGCTCGGCACGTCCAGGCATCTGCCCATCACCCGCAGGGTCTGTCCCGTCTGAGTGAACTGCTGGTTGGTGCCGGTGTGGCAGTCCCAGATGATCATCTGGGCGCCGTTGGACGAGTTGGCACCGCTGACGTCCAGGCATCGGCCGGCGGACTGGCTCCGCAGCCGGAAGGTGGTCGGGTCCGGGTCCGGGGGATTCGGAATCGGGTCAGCACCGGTGAAGAAGCTCCAGACCTCTTGCTTGACCCAGCTCCTGGCGCCGCTCTCACAGCCGGCGCACCCGTCCACCGGACCCTGCTGGTGACCTCCGTCGAACGCGGCCCACACGACCGGATACCCCTCTCGGCAGCCCGAGTAGGCGGTGGTGATGTGGGTGCGGCTGCCCGACGCGGGCTCCGGCGGGTTCTGGGCAGTGCAGCCGTTGTTCCTGACGAACCTGTCCCGCAGTCCGCGACCGGCGCCGATGTTGTCGTTGATGCCGTGGATTCCCATGTACGCGAAGGGCTGGGTGCCCCCGCTGCACCCGCTGATCCCCCCGGGCGCGGCTATCGCGGCGACCGCACGGAAGACGTTCGGCCTGGCGCATGCGAGTGCGTAGCTCATGGCTCCGCCGTAGCTGAAGCCGAGGGCGAAGCGCTGCGTGGTGTCGACGCAGAGGTCGTTGTCGATGCGCCTGATCATGTCGTCGACGAAGGTCACGTCCTCGCCGCCGGAGTTGCCCCAGCCGTTGTTGAGGCCCTGCGGAGCCACGAAGATCGCGCTGTTGTTCGCCAGTCGCCGGAGTCCGTAGTGGGCGTAGACATCGCCGTCGCTACCGCCGCCGGCGACCTGCCCGGCGGTGCCACCCAGCCAGTGGAATCCGAAGATCAGTCGGTATGGGCGGGTGTTGTCGTAGTTCTCGGGGATGCTCAGGATGAAGGAGCGGCTCTTACCGTTGCTTTGAATCGTGTGCGTACCGTTCGTCAGTGTGGGGGCACGTCCGCATCCGGCGGTCCCCGCGAGGGCGGCCCCGGCGGTGGGCGACGTGTCGGCCGCAGCACTGACCCCTGCCATGCCGGCCATGGCCAGAACGAGCAAGGCCGCTGACACGGCTCGCCCCAACAACCATCTGTGGATCGACATCATGCGACTCCCTCGCTGCTCGGTGACACGGCTCTGACTGGTCGGTGGGGCCGCGGTTCGCCCTAAGGCTGGATGCGGTGGAGTTGGAATCGCTGGTTGGTGCTGCCGGTGGCCGCCCACTGGGAGATGCGGGCTCCGTCGGCGGTGGAGGCCTCCCACACGTCCAGGGCGAGGCCGCTCTGCCGGTTGACCAGACTGATCACGCCACCGCCGTGGTCGACTGTCCGCCACTGCTGGCCGGTGGTGTCGGTGGCCGGCTGCTGGGTGATGTCGGCGCCGCTGCCGCTACCGGCGACCTGCAGGAACAGCCCACTGTGCCCGAGCCGGATCTTGTGGTGCCCGCCATCGGAGGGCAGGAACTCGAAGTGCTGGTGGGGACCGGCGGTGATCTGCCACTGGATCAGCCGCGCCCCGGCGGCCGTGGACGCAGCGCTGATGTCGGCGGCCTTGCCGCTGTGCTGGGCCACCAGCCGGTAGGCCACACCGGCCTCCACCGGACCCGACCTGAGTGCGGACGCGCGGTAGGTGCGGCCGGCCTGGCCGGTGAACTCGATGAGATCGGCCTCGGGCCGCTTCGGCTGGACCGGCTCGTCGCTCGCTTCGTCCCGCAGGGTGAAGTCGCCGGTGAAGATCCGGCTGCGCACCCGGACGGCACCGGTCCGGTCGGGTGTGACGGTGAACTCGATCCGGCCGCTGCTCCACTCGGCGCCGACGGTGTGTCCGCCGCGGCCGCGCAGTCCGCTCACGCGCCCGGTGGGCCACGCCGCCGGCAGCGCCGGCAGCACGTGCAGTTCGCCGTTGTGGCTCTGCAGCAGCATCTCCGCGATGCCCGAGGTGGCGCCGAAGTTGCCGTCGATCTGGAAGGGCGGGTGCAGGTCGAACATGTTGGGCGCGAGCCGGTCCGTCCGCACCAGGTCCCGGATCAGCTTGTGGGCCCGGGCGCCGTCCTCCAGCCGCGCCCAGAAGTTGATCTTCCACGCGAGCGACCAGCCCGTCCCGTCGTCACCGCGCAGCTCCAGCGTCCGCCGCGCCGCCTCGTGCAACCGGGGTGTTCCGCGCTTGGTGATCTGGTTGCTCGGATGCAGACCGTAGAGGTGGGAGACGTGCCGGTGAGTCCGCTCGGTCTCCACCCAGTCGGCCAGCCACTCCTGGATGTTGCCCCTGGAGCCGACCCGCGTCGGCGCCAGCCGGTCCCGGGCCGCCAGTGCCTGCGCGCGGAAGCCGGCGTCCACACCGAGGACTTCGCCGGCGCGGGCGACGCCGGTGAACAGGTCGCGCAGGATCTGGTTGTCCATGGTGGGCCCGGCGCAGACGGTGGCGTTCGCGTGGTGAGCGAGCTCCGGAGAGTTCGACGGGTTGGTGACCAGGTGTCCGAGCGTCGGGTGGGCGACCAGGGTGTCGAGGAAGAACTGGGCGGCGCCCTTCAGGGCCGGATAGTTCGAGCGGAGGAAGTCGGTGTCACCGGTGAACAGGTAGTGGTCCCAGATCAGGGTGGCCAGCCATGCGCCACCGGTCTGCCACATCCCCCACTGCGCCCCGTCGACGACCGAGGCGCCCCGCCACGCGTCGGTGTTGTGGTGCGTCACCCAGCCGCCGGCGCCGTACTGCGCCTGTGCCACCCGGGCGCCGGTCACGGTCAAGTCGTTGATCATGTCGAAGACCGGGCGGAAGCACTCGGACAGGTTCGTCGTGTCGGCGGGCCAGTAGTTCATCGGCAGGTTGGCGTTGATGGTGAACTTCGAGTCCCAGGACGGAGCCATCTGGTCGTTCCAGATGCCCTGCAGGTTCGCCGGCTGGGTGCCCGGCCGCGAGGACGAGATGAGCAGGTACCGGCCGAACTGGAACAACAGGGCGGAGAACTGCGGGTCGTTCACCTGTGTGTGCTGCGCGATCCGTACGTCGGTCGGCTGGTCGGCCGCCGCCGTACGGCCCAGATCGATCGACACCCGGTTGAACAGCGCCTGATAGTCGGCACGATGCCGGTTGCGCAGTCCGTCGATGCCGACGCCGCGGGCGGCGTTGAGGCGGCTGCGCGCGATCCCCTGGTAGTCGCCGCCGACGTTGCGGAAGTCGACGTAGCTGGAGCCGATCGACACCAGCACCGTCACGCTGGTGGCGCCGGATATCCGCAGCGTGCCGCCCGAGCTGCTGACCGTGCCGCCGGTCACGGCGGCGCCCGCCAGGGCGAGGAACCGGACCCGCCCGGCGATGCCCTCCATGGTGCCGGAGATGCCGTCGAGGGCGATCGTGGCCCCGTCCGGGCTGGACACCGTGGTCCGTTGTGGACTGTCGAACGTGGCGGTGCAGGTGATGGAGTTGGCCCGGTCGGCCGTCAGCCGGACCACGATCACCTGGTCGGGTGCGCTGGCGAACACCTCACGCTGGTACCGCACGCCGTTCAGCACGTAGGTCGTGGTGGCCGTGGCGGTGGTGAGGTCCAGCGTCCGGTTGTACTGCGACGCACCGGTGGCGCTGCCGAAAGAGAGCCGAAGGTTTCCGACCGGCTGGTAGGCCAGCTGTCCGGCGGGGCTGCCCAGCATCGTCTGATTGATCAGGTCCTGTGCCGGCCCCCACTGATCCGCGAAGACCCGCCGCCGGATCTCCGCGATGTTGGCCGCGCCGCGGGTGTTGGCGGAGTCGTGCGGACCGCCGGCCCAGACGGTGTCCTCGTTGAGCTGCAGCCGTTCGGTGTCGATGTTGCCGAACACCATCGCGCCGAGGCGTCCGTTGCCGATCGGCAGGGCCCGCAGCCAGTCCGCGCCGGCCGGCTTGTCGTACCAGAGGGCGAGGTCGTCCGCGGCCAGAACCTTCGGCGGCGCGGCCGAGCCGGCCCTGGCGGTGGCCGTCCACCCACCCGGCACGATCCCTGCTCCAGCCACCGCCCCGGCGGCGAGGAACCGTCTGCGTGTCACCTCGGACATGTCGTTCTCCCCTCACCGGGCCGGAGCAGGTCGCTGACTTGGGTGATGACGAACCGCCGGTGAGAGGGGCGACGTTGGCCCGGTGTCCTCTCCGACGAGCCGCAGTGCGTCGCCATCGGTTCGGCCGCGGCGGCGGTCACGGTCCGCCGTGTCCGCCGTGTCCGCCGAGCCGGGCGTCGCGTCGCGCGTCAGTGTTCTGGATCTGCCATTTCTGGTTGTCGCCGCCCCAGCACGCCCACAGCTGCACCTTGGAGGTGGTGGTGTTCACGTCGAGGCAGAGGCCGGAGTGAACGCTGCGGACGGTGCCGTCAGCGCCCGCCGTCCACCGCTGGTTGTCGCCGCCGTTGCACGCCCACGTGCCGACCACGGTGCCGTTCGTCGTCCCGTTGCTGTACGCGTCCAGGCACTTCCGGCCCCCGAGTGCGGTGATCTGTCTGCCCGCCGTCAAGGTCCACTGCTGACCGGCCGAGTTGGCGCAGGTGTTCACCTGGACCTGGATGTTCGCCATGGTCCCGCCGGGGATGTCCAGGCAGCGCCCGGTGCCGGCGTTGCGCAGGAGGCTGGTCGGGGCCGGGGCGTCGCCGTCCAGGCCCCAGCTGTACCGGAGGCGCTCGCGGCCGCCGGCGCTGGGCGTGCTGAGCGTGAGGTTGGTACCGGTGCCGTGCAGTTTCTGCATGGCATACCAGTCGTCACCCTGGCCGGCGCGTATCTTTCCGCCCAGCCCGGGCCAGTAGACGGAGCCGATGCGCAGTTCCCGGAGCACCGTGGTGGTGGCCCGGAAGTAGCGCACGAAGTTGTCGGTGCTGCCGGCGTCGTGGTAGTTGAGCCCGGTGTCCATCGGCGCGCCGAACTCGTCGACGACAGTGCGGCCGGCGCAGGAGCCGATCGCGTCCCGCAGGTACGCCACCCACTGGTCGTAGGTCTTCGCGCCGCTGAAGAACGTGTAGTGGTGCAGCGACAGGAACGTGCCGTCGAGGCGGCGGTCGGCGCACAGGGACTTGATGTCGGTGTTCAGGCCGGCGCCGCTGACGAAGACGCGGTTCCGCGGAATCGACGGGCGGCTGCTGATCCAGTCGCTCACCAGGTTCGCCCACTCGCCGGCGCTGTGCCCGCCCGGTTCGTTCATCGGCTCGAAGTAGACGAGGCTGTTGGTGCCGTACCGGGCGAGCACGGTGTTCCACATCGTGTCGAAGGCGCTCGGGTCGACGATGCGACCGCCGCGGGCGGCCACCCCGTCCTCCCAGTAGGAGAGGACGACCTTGAATCCCTTCGCGGTGGCCGCGTCTATCGCGCCCGTGTACGCGCTCCACCAGCTCGTGCCGACTGTGTAGGTGTTGACCGGGAGCCGAACGGTGTTGGCGCCGAGGTTGTTCTCGAAACCGGTGTAGACGGCGTTGGCTTTCGCCACGACCGTCTGGTAGCTGTCGGAGGCGCTCAACCCGTGCAGGACCAGCGGTCCACCGTGGAAGTTGTCGCCGAGCCGGGCCCAGTTGACGCCGCGGAACTGGGAGGTGTCGGCGGCGGCCGGCGAGGCGCTCTGGGGCCCGACGACCGCCAGCGCGCCGAGAGCGGTCAGGATGCAGGCTAACGCCCGGGCGAGGTGGCGCCGGTGATGGGTGTGAGGCATGGTCGTGCCTTCCCGGTCGGCGGTGTGGTCAGTTCTGCGCTGTGCGGGCGTCTGTCGACGTCGGCCGGGCGAGCCGGCAGCCGGGCGAGCCGGCGCGGAGCTTGCCCTCTCCGCGCCGGCCCCCTCCCAGAGCGCTCGAGCAGCGGGCATGTCAGCGTCATGCCGCTGCCGTGGCGCCTGGAAAGGCTCGCTCCGTCGTCGGCACCTTTTCGCAGTCGGAGCCGCATCACTGTGTTGGCGCCGGCAATCCGTGGATCGCTTTTGACTCCCCCGTCACACGTCATGAATGGGGAACGTCACGGATCGACGACTAAAAGATTGCCAGATTGACATGGTCCATTCAAGAGGGAATGGACGCCATTTGCGGGCTTGAGCCGTCGTGCAACCAACCGGAGAAGCGGGACTATTGACGGCCACCCCTCATAACCTTTTCCGACGGCTGATTGTGGTGACGGACGTGTGTGAATCGCGGGGGTTTTCGTTATCGGCGACCGGCTTGAGCAGTCGCATTCTCATGCGCCGTAGTGCCGAAACACCGGGGCCGACCGCTTCGGCGGGCCGGGAGCAGCGCCAAGGCCACGATCAGCCGCTCAAGGGGTACCAGTTCGTCGGCGGCCCGGCCGCAGTCCGCACAGGATCGGGTGTGCCGGACGATGCGCTTACGCCACAGCGTGCTCGGTACGCCGTCCCAGCCCGCCAGCGCCGCGGTCAGCTGTGGGCACCGGGGGCTGGCTTCCAGCGCGGCGACGAGTGACCGGCTCAGCTCCAGCTGGTTGCGCATCCGCTGGACGCGCACACCCGCGTGAGCCGCGCTTGTTCCCAGCGCCGCCGCGAGCTCCGCCCTCGTCAGCCGGCCCGCGGTCTCCAGCGACCACAGCGACAGCAGCGCCCGGGCGTCCGGGTCGAGCCAACGACTGGCGCGTACGGTCTTTCGGCGATGACCGGACAGCTCGACGTGGATCAGGGCCAGGTTCTCGGCGTCGGCGTCCGGCGGGTCGGTCATCTCCTCCAGGGGCGCCGTCCGTTCGGCGTCCGCCTGCCGCCGGTGCAGATGGGTGCTGATCTGTCGTGTCGCGATCGTGGCCAGCCAGGGCCGGAAGCACTCCGGGGCGCGCAACGTGCGCAGCTCGGGAAGCACCCGCAGCATCGTCTCCTGCACCACGTCGTCGACGTCCGCAAGCTCACCCAGTGCCCTGCGCACGATCGCGTACACCAGCGGCAGGTACGTCGCGGCCAGGTCGTCGAGCGCTTGTGGATCGCCGGCCTGTGCGGCGACGACCAGGTTCGGCTCGTCGGCTCGGCCGGCCGGCTTCACGAGCCCGTACACGTGGTCTCGGGCAACACCGCCCCAGGCGCCGCGCACGTCGCCCCCGTCGCCGTCGCGCTCACGATCGACTCGCGCGCGGCCGGTCGATAACAAGGGGCCGCCCATCATCGCCCCAGCCATCCCGCGACCCCGGCGAGATCGTCCGGGCGTCTCCGGCGGCCGGCCGGGACCCGGGCGAGGATCGCCCGGATGCGCCGGGGGTCCGCGCGTAACGCCTCGGTGTTGTCGGTGGCGATGCAGCCCGGTGCGATGACGGTGACGTCGATGCCGCGCCCGCCCCACTCCTTCGCCGGGGCCTGCGCCTCGGCGACCCGGCTCTCGATCTCGGTCCCGGGGGTGCGGGCCCCGCGGTGGACAACCGCCTTCATCGATCCTCCTTCTCCATGGTGTCTGACGCCCCTTCCGCGGTGGATCGGCATGGTCCAGGGGTGACCGCGAGCAGCCGCCGGCCGGCCTGCTCCGGCCGTATGTGCGGTCCGTCGGCTGCGTGTGCCGTGCCCTGAGATGCCGCGGTCATCACCGTTTCGTCGATCCGGATGCCCAGGCCCGGCGTGTCGCCGAGCACGAAGGCGCCGTCCTCGACGTGCAGGTCCATCGCGACGCCGACCGGCGGCTGCAGGCCCTGCAGTTCGCTGGCGAGGTGGTTGGGCACCGACGTCGCGGCGTGCAGCAGCGCGACAGGCGTGTTGCCGATCGGGCTGACCGGCAGGTCGTAGGCGTGCGCCAGCGCGGCGACACGCAGGAAGTGGGTGACTCCCCAGACCGCGGCCGTCTGGACGACGTCGACGCCTCCCGCCGCGATCAGCGGGCGGAACTGTTCGAGGCCGGTGAGGTTCTCCCCGGTGGCGACCGCCGTCCGTACGGCATGGCTGACGGCGGCCAGGCCGTCGGCGTCCCAGCGCCGGACCGGCTCCTCGATCCAGGTCAGGTCAAGTGTGCGTTCCAGTTCAGCGACGTGGCGTACCGCCTGCTTGCGGCTCCAGGACTCGTTCACATCCAGCATGAGCCCTGGCCGGGTCCCGTGCGCGGCCTCGGTCAGCACCTCGCGTACGAGCGACAGCCGGTGCCGGTCACGTTCGATGTCCAGGCCGCCCTTGAGCTTCGCCGCCCTCAGACCGCGTTCGGCATAGACCCGGTAGGCGGCGACGAGCTCGTCGTCGGTGAGGCCGATGTCCAGGCCGGAGGCGTAGGCGTGGACCGTGCGGTCGCTGCCGCCGAGGAACCGCCACAGCGGCTCACCCACGGCCTGTGCCTTGATGTCCCACAACGCCGTGTCGAACGCGCCGATCGTGCCGAACACCACGCCGGCGTGCCCGGCTTTGAAGGTGTGCCGCAGCATGCGGTCGTAGAGGGCCGTCACCGCGCGCGGGTCCTGGCCGTAGAGGGCGGCGAAGATCGCCTCGGCTTCCACGTGCGGTCCCAGGCCGACTCCGGTGATCCCCTCATCGGTCTGGACGACGACGACCGGTACGGGCATGACGCCGTCGGCGTAGACGCCGTTGGCGTCACCGACAGGCCGGCCCCATCGCTGCGCCGTCGTCAGGGTTCTGTACCCGGTGATGCGCATGCGTCATCCCTTCGTCGCGCCGGCCGTCACGCCGTCGGCGATCTGGCGCTGCAGGAACAGGTAGGTCACCAACACGGGGAGCCCGGCGATCAGGACGCCGGCCGCGAAGGTGGGGATGTCGGCGGAGTACTGGCCGCGCAGTGCGGTGATGCCCACCATCAGGGTGCGGTGGTCGGCCGACGGCATCATCAGCAGCGAGATGAGCACGTCGTTCCAGCAGAACAGCGCGTCGAGGATGCCCACCGACAGCAGTGCCGGAGCACCCATCGGCAGCATGACGCGCCGGTAGACGCCGTACAGGGTGTTGCCGTCGATCCGTGCGGCGTCGACGAGCTCGGTGGGCACCGCTCGGTAGTAGCTCGTCATCAGGAAGACGGTGAACGGCAGGAACTGCGCGACGTAGGCGAGGACCAGCCCCGGATAGGTGTCGAGGAGACCGCCGTCGGCCATGATCCTGGCCAGCGGCACCATGATCACCTGGAACGGGATGAACAGTGCCACGAGGCAGACCAGGGCCAGCGCGGACGAGCCACGGAACCGCACCTGGGCCAGCGCGAACCCGGCCATGGACCCGATGAGCAGCAGCAGCGCCACGGCGCAGGCCACCACGATCACGGAGTTGAGGAAGTACCGCCCCATGCCGTCGCTGTTCCACGCGGTGCCGAGGTTGTCCCACCTCACGGTGCCGGTCAGGGAGAACCGGTCGAGGACGTACTCCCGGCGGGTCTTCATCGCGACGTTGGCGGTGAACAGCAGCGGGTAGACCGTCGCCACGGCGAGGAGCGCCATCGGCACGGCGACCGGCCATCTGCTCGGTCCCAGGGGGCGGGGCATCAGTCCTCCCTCCCCGCCCGGCGCAGCAGGCCGACCTGCAGCAGGCCCACGACCAGCATGACGAGGAAGAGGAGGGTGGACGCGGCCGACGCGAGCGCCGGGCGGCTCATCTGCCCCTGCTGGACCCAGATGTAGTACTCCGGCAGGTAGGTCGACCCTTCCGGGCCACCACTGGTCATGACGTAGAGCAGCCCGAACATCGAGGTCAGCATCCCGATCATCGTGGTGACGACGACGAACTGGATGGTGCGGGACAGCCCCGGGATGATGACGTGCCAGATCATCCGCGCGAGCGAGGCGCCGTCGACCCGTGCGGCGTCCAGGAGCGCGGGGTCCAGGGTCGAGAACCCGGCCAGGAACACCACCAGCGCCATCCCCGACGTCGCCCAGATGTGCACGCCGACGACGGTGAACATGGCTACGCCGGGATCGCCGAGCCAGTCCACCGGACCGAGCCCCGAGCCGCCGAGCACGGCGTTCAGCGGACCGTCGAAGGCCAGGAGCAGGTTGAAGATCGCGCCGACGATCACCGGTGAGAGCACAGCCGGGAAGAAGTAGACGCTCCGGAAGACCCGGTGTCCTGGCACCCGCAGATGGATGAAGGTGGCGAGCAGTCCCGGGATCGCCACCGCGACCGGCAGCAGGAGCACCAGCCAGCCGACGTTGCGCAGGGCGGTGCGGAAGAGCGGATCGTCGAGGAGCTCCGCGTAGTTGTCGAACCCGACCGTGGCGCCGTTGTGTTCGCCGTCACCGGTGAAGGAGAAGTTGACCCCCAGTCCCAGGGGCCAGAGCCGGAGCACCACGATGATCAGGACGGCGGGAGCGACCAGGATGTAGGGGGCGAGGCGGTCGGCGCGCCGGCCGTTCCGGGCGCGCGGGGACTTCGACGCAGGGCCGCGGCCGTCTACCGCCTCACCTGCTCGCGCCCCGTCGGGCCGGCCTGCTTGAGCAGCGCGGCCCGACGAACCAACGGGTGACATGGCCTCAGCTCACTTGCTCGGACGCCGCCAGTTGCTTGACCGCCGAGTCGACCGTGACCGATCCGCTCAGCAGTTGCTGGGACAGCCGCCCCATCAGGTCCACGGTCCTGGACGACAGCGCCACGTGCAGGGCGGGCTTGCCACGGTCGATCCCGGACACGATCGTGGCGACGGCCGGGCCGGCGCCCGAGACGTCCACGGTGCGGTCGGCCGCGATGGCGCCGGCGTCGGTGGTGAACGACTTCAATGCGTCGGTCGAAGTAAGGGAGCGCACCAGGTCGGCCGCGGCCTCGGGGTCCTTGGTCCACTTGGCGACGGCGTAGCCGATGCCGCCGTCGTAGGGAAGGCTCGGCGTGGCACCGGCCGTGACGACCGGCGCCTTCATGACGCCGACATCGTCGGCGTCGAGGAATTCGGCGAAGTCCTTCCAGTGCCCGACGTCCGACATCAACCCGATGACGTGGGCTGCCTTGTCGGACTGGAACACCGCGAACGCGTCGTTGAACATCGCCGTCGAGTTCGCCCCGTCGTTGTTCAGGCCTTTGTCGTCGGCCTCCTTCCAGAGCGAGAAGATCCGCTTGACCGCCGGTGAGGACCAGTCTCGTCTGCCGGCGATCCAGTCGTCGTACTGCGTGGGCGACAGGACGCCCGAGCCGAGCCCGGAGAGGAAGAACTGGATACCGATGCCTTCCTTGTTGCCCTGTGCGAGGCACCTGGCACCGGTCGCCTCGGTGATGGTCCGGCAGTCGGCGACGAACTCGTCCCAGCCGGTGGCCGGCTGCTCCGGGTCCAGCCCCGCTTTCCGGTAGAGCGACTTGTTGTAGTAGATCGGGTGACCTTGCAAGGTCACCGGAGCGGCGTAGGTCTTGCCGTCCTTGGTGAAGGCCTCCCACCCGGCCAGCCGCTTCTTGTCGTCACGGACGTACTCGTCCAACGGCAGAAGGGAGTTGGCGCGGTCACGGATCTGCCCGCCGCCGTTGAAGAGCATGACGTCCGGCCCCTTGCCGGCCTGGAGGGCGGCCCCGAGCAGGGTGTAGTACTGCTCGAAGGGCTGAGCGACGAACTCGACCGTCACGCCGGGATGCCGCTCGGCGAAGTCGGCCTTGGCCTTCTTGACGTACGAGGACGCTGTGGCGTCGCCGGACTTCCAGTCCCAGACGACGAGCTTGCCCTGCGAACCGCCGGGCGCCGCATGCGGGTCGGAGGCGCTTCCGCAGCCGGCTGAGACGACGAGCCCGGCAACCAGGATCGCCGACCACGGTAATCGCTGCTTCATTGCTGCCCCACTCTCCACAGGTGGCCGGCTGTCCGGCGATTGAGGTTGAGGAAGAACGCAACTCGTATGACGTATGTAACTCGTATGACGTATGACGTCAACCGGATGCCGTATAGTTGGCGAGCATCCGTGGTAGGGCACGGGTCCCCGGGGGGTGTCATGACGGCAGTACCGCAGTCATCCGCAGAGGCCTCCGGAGCTCCCGCCTGGAGCCGGCGCCCCGCGAACCTGGCCGTCGCGGTCACGGCTGAGCTGGTGGAGCGGATCGTCCGCGGAGTCCATCCGTCCGGCTCGCCGCTGCCCCCCGAGCCCGTGCTCTGCGAGACCTTCTCGGTCAGCCGCACCGTGGTCCGCGAGGCGGTGAAGATACTTCAGGAAAAAGGGCTGGTGCAGGTCCGTCAGGGCGCCGGCACGATGGTCACCCCGCCGGCGAAGTGGAACATGCTGGACGAGCTGGTCCTCGGCGCGACCATCGCCGAGGACGAGAGCCTGGCCATTCTCGATCACCTCGTCGCGACCCGCCGCGCGCTGGAGTCCGATATGGCCAACGTCGCCGCCCGCCTGGCGACCGCCGAGGTGATCGACCAACTGCGCACTCTGGTGGAGCGGATGGACGAGCTCGTCGACGACCCCGCCTCGTACCACGAGGAGGACCGGGCGTTCCACGACACCGTCATGCAGGCGTCGGGGAACCGCATCGGCCGTGCCGTGGTCCGTTCGCTGGAGCGCCAGGCCATCGACTCGGCCCGTTACATGGGCCGAACCGGCCGCGCCTTCTGCGTCGCGTCCAACCACGGCCATCGGCGCATCTACGAGCGGATCGCCGCGCACGACCCCAAGGGTGCGGCCGAGGCGATGTTCACCCACATCACCGAGGCGTGGGTGGTGCGCCGCAGGGGGCCGGGCGAGCCGACCCGGCTGCGGCGTTAGAGGTCGCTTTCTCCCGATGTTTCATCCCGGAACGAGTGTTTGATCCCCGGGTGTCGGGGCGCGCCACGAGAGGGTGGCCCCCGCCGCACACCGCCCACCGCGCGAGCACACCGGTCCAGGCCGCATCCTCGTTCTCCGGTCCCGCGAACATTTCTGACTCCCGGCCCACGGCAGATTCCCTGGTCGCCACCCACCCGTGTAATCAACTCCGTCTGCTTCATTGACATCTCACTCAAAAGACCTGACCTTGGGAGCGCTCCCATAACAGCCCTGCAACTGGAAGGAGTCCCCCCACATGCGCAACCAGAGTCCGTTAACCGGGCGCTCGCGGACGTCCCTACGCCGGCCTCTCCAGGCGCTCGTCATGCTGTTCGCCGTGACCGTCGGCGCCCTCGCCTGGTCGACCCCCGCCCAGGCTCACGGCACCGTCGTCGGCCCCGCCACCCGCGCGTACCAGTGCTGGAAGACGTGGGGCAGCAACCACACGAACCCGGCCATGCAGACCCAAGACCCCATGTGTTGGCAGGCCTTCCAGGCCAACTCCGACACCATGTGGAACTGGATGAGCGCGCTCCGCGACGGCCTCGGAGGCCAGTTCCAGGCGCGGACCCCCGACGGGACACTCTGCAGCAACAACCTCTCGAGGAACGCCAGTCTGGACAAGCCCGGACCGTGGAAGACCACCACCGTCGGCAACAACTTCTCGGTCCACCTGTACGACCAGGCGTCCCACGGTGCCGACTACTTCAAGGTCTATGTGAGCAAGCAGGGCTTCAACCCCAAGACCCAGACCCTGGGCTGGAGCAACCTCGACTTCATCACGCAGACCGGCCGCTTCGCCCCGGCGAAGGACATCACGTTCCCCGTCCAGACCTCCGGCTACACGGGACACCACATCGTGTTCGTGATCTGGCAGGCCTCGCACCTCGACCAGGCCTACATGTGGTGCAGCGACGTGAACTTCGGCTGAGCCGCAAAGCACCGCACACGGCACCGGCCTCTGCCGGGCGCCGGTAACCCGCCCGACCGAGCCCCGTCGGGGCAGGGGCCCCATTTGGTCACCCTGCCCCGACGGGGCTTCCTGCGTTCCTCACTTGACTCTGTCGGAACTTGGATGTCCGGGCTCAACTGCCTTAGATCCGCCAGGACCGCGCAGGTGGTCATCTCCTGGTGGCGGTTGATGGGTAGGGCGTTGCGGGGGAAGAGGTAGTCCGTCGCCTGCAGAGAGAGCGAACAGGCGTTGATCCCGCTATCGCAGTGCCCACTGCTGGTTGGTGCCGCCGTTGCAGGACCAGAGGATGGTCCTGGTGCCGTTGGCGGTACCGCCGGCGTTGGCGTCGAGGCACAAGCCGGAATGGACGCCGGTGATGGTGCCGTCGGGGTTGACGTTCCACTGCTGGTTGTTCTGGCCGTTGCAGTCCCAGATGATGACCGCGGTGCCGTTGGTGGTGCCGCGTCCGCTGGCGTCGAGGCACTTGTTTCCGTGAACGGTCAGTTGTCTGCCGGTGGTGTGGGTCCAGGTCTGGCCGGCTGTTCCGGTGCAGTCCTGGAGTTGGGTCTGGGTTCCGTTGGCGGTACTGGAGCCGGGGACGGTCAGGCAGCGGCCGGACTGCGCGCCCACGATCTGCTGCCCCGTGGGCGGCGGGGTGGTGTCCTGCGGTCCGGCGGACGCCATCACGTCCTGGGCGCCGGACGGCCAGTTGCCATTGGTGACCGTGACATTGCCGGAGACCACGTTGCCGCGGTCCCCGTGGGTGATGTTCGTGCTGCCGTTGGTCGACCAGTTGTTGGTGACGGTCCAGTTCCCCATGTTCTCGCCACCCCAGTAGTTGGCCGTCGCCCACGTACCGGTGTTCGAGAAGACGTTGTTGGTGGCCGTGTAGTACTTCGAGCCCTCGTCGAAGTACACCCCGAAGTATCCGTTGGTCCGCAGGCAGTGGTTCCGGCTGATCTGCGCGCCCGGGTTCCATCCGAGGGTGTAGATGCAGCCACCGTCGTTCATCTGCTGCATGACATCGTGGATGTAGTTGCCGATGAGCCGGTTGTTGGACGCGGTGGTCGGCGTCGTGTAGCGCGGCTGGTAGTTGTACAGGCCGCGGCCCGCGTAGTGGTTGCTGCCGCCCGCGTCGTTGGCGCCCCAGCCGTACCCGATCGACATGCCGGAGTACGGCATGTTGTAGACCTCGTTCCGAGCGACGGTGCTGTTGGTGACGTACGTGGTCAGGACGGAGACGATGCCCCGGTAGTCCGCCCCGAGGTCGTGGATGCGGTTGTTGCTGATCGTGATGTCCCTGTTGACCATGCGCTGGTCACCGGGGTGGTGGGCGTCGGCGCGCACGCCGCCCACGAGGATGCCGCCGGCTGAGCTCCGGGCGATCTCCGACCGGGTCACCGTGATGTCGCGGGCGCCCAGGCCGACGCCGCCGGCGTGCGCGCCCGCGTCGTTGCCGATGCCGATGGCCGTCTGGCCCAGGTTGACGAACCGGGAGTCGCTGAAGGTGATGGTGTCGGCGGCGGAGACCTGCACGGCGGCCGGCATCTGCTGCCAGTGCGGCCGGGCGGCCTCGAACTGCGTGCAGCCGTTGTGGCAGGAGTCGAAACCCGGCCAGTTCCAGTTGCCGGACAGGTACGCGCCGGTCTGCTGGTCCACGTAACCCTGGTTGCTGCTGGGGCCCAGCCAGCTCGTACCGGTGAAGGTGATCCCGCTGAACGTGACGTGGTGCGCCGGCTCGCTGTACGTGCCCCCGACACTCACCAGCGACTGCAGCCTCGGCAGTTCCACGCTGGCCGTGCTCATGTTCTGCCCGGGCCGGGGGATGTAGTACAAGTCTCCGGCCGTGGGGTTGAGGTACCACTCGCCGGGCATGTCCAGGAACTCGTACGCGTTGGACAGGTAGAACGGACCGGCCCGGTGGGGCCGCATCAGGGTGTCGTAGCCGAAGTTGTTGTTGTTCCACGCCGGCTGCTGCATCGTGATGAAGTTCGAACTGATGCTCTGCACCGGCGAGTACCGGTCGGTGAAGGAGTTGACGCTCTCCACCTCGACCCGGCTCTGGTTGCCCAGGTTGTTCAGATAGCTCAGCGCACCGCTCGAGAACCTCAGTCCGGCGCTGGAGGCCGTGAAATCGGCTCTGTTCACCTGTGTGCGTGCCCGGGTGGCGACGGCGCCGTCGACGTAGAGCTGCCGGGCATCGAGACCGGCGGGCACGTCGGCCTTCCAGATGTTCTTGGCCGCGTCGGCCACCGACCAGCCGGTGACCGCCCGGGCACCGGTGATCACCGGACGCGCCGACGGGGCGGCCCGCCACACGACCGTGTGACCGCCCGAGCCGGAGTCCTCCGCCGTCAGCCGCAAGGGCTTGTCCAGCCGGTACACGCCGTCGGCCAACTGCACCACGATGTCGTCCGACATGGAGTCGTTGAGCGAGCGCACCGCCGCCTGCGCGGCTGTCAGGGAGCACGGCTGCGCGCTGGAACAGTCGGTGCCGGTGCCGGACGGGGAGACGTACACGGTGCGGGGAGCCGCGGCTGCGGGCGCGGGGAACGCCATCACGGCGGTCGCGGTCAGACCGACCGTGGCGGCTCCGGCCAGCAGCCGCCTTCGAATGGTGAGAGTTGTGAACACCTTTTCTCCTTGTGGGGGTTCCCGGGCCGAAGGCGATGACGGCAGAAGCGATCCCTCCCCCATCACCCGGTCAAGGGAGCGTTCTCCAGTCCGCGCAGGACCGTTCGGAGGTACGACAACCCGTCACGGGCGAGGGTGTCCTGCGACGGGGCGAGCGGCCGCCAGATCGAGGCCGCGGTGGCGATGGCCTCGTTCTGCGCGGTGAACGACTCGATGCACACCGCGCCGCCGTAGCCGGTCGTGGCCAGGCCGGCGAGGAAGCGTGGCCAGTCGAAGTGGTCGGCGCCGGGGGTGCCGCGGTCGGTGCCACTGACCTGGACGTGCTTGAGGTGCGGACCAGCCGTGAGGAGCGCCTCGTAGGGGTCGGCCTCCTCGATGTTCATGTGATAGGTGTCGATCATGAGACCGACGTTCGCAGGCAGGCCGTCGATCAGCTCCACCGCCTGCCCGACCGTGTTGACGACGCTCGTCTCATAGCGGTTGAGGGCCTCCACGCCGATGCTCACGCCCCGCTCCCCCGCGTGGTCGGCCACCGGCCGCAGGGCGCGGCGGACGTCCGCGTAGCAGGCCGCGCGCTCAGGCGGTGACATGCGCCAGGTCCGCCCCACCGCGGCGTAGACCGGGCCGCCGACGCAGGGCGCGCCGACGGCCGTCGCACTGTCCACACACGCTTTCAGGTACGCCACGGTCGAGGCGACGGCCTCCGGCGGGGCGTTCACGAGGTCACGTCCGGGCGAGGTGACCGCACAGACGCCGGCCGCGCGCAGACCGTACGCCGCCAGCAGGTCCCGGGTGCGGGCCGGGTCCCAGTCGCCGGGTTGCTCGATCGGCAGCTCGACCGCGTCGAACCCGAACGCGGCGATGCGCGGCACCAGTTCGGCCAGGGCCTCGTCGTCGACCGGCGAGGCCCAGACCCACGGGTTGACACCGATGGTGTACACCTGACTACTTCCAGCGCTTCGGGTAGCCGGGCAGGTCGGTGCAGCCGCACATCGCGTAGTGCAGCGGCGGCATGGCGGGGTCGACGTACTCGTCCAGGTTGTCCTGGGTGATGGTCGGCTGTGGCAGCTTCCACGGGTTCGGCACCTGCTCGCCGTCGAGGATCCTCAGCGCGGCGATGACCGGGGTGCGCCACTGGTAGGTCGGGTAGGTCGGGGCGATCGCCGTGAGCTTCTTGTCCTTCCACAGCTTCAGGAAGTCGAGCTGGTCCTCGCCGTTGATGGGCGGCACGGGCTTGCCGGCGTCCTGGAACGCCTCGACCGCCGCGCCCGCGACCGCCCCGGCGTCCATCCAGACGCCGTCGATCGTGCCGTACCGCTGGATGTAGTCGTTGACGATCTTCTTCGTCCTGGCCGGGTCGCCGTCGGTGAACTCGACGCCGACGACGTCGACGCCCGCCTTGTCGAACGCGACCTTCGCCGCGGACCAACGGGTCTCCAGCACGTCGACGCCGGGCAGGATGCGCAGCGCGAGCACCTTGCCGCCCCGCTTCATCTTCTGGGTGACGAACTCCGCCGCGACGTGGCCGAATCCGTAGCCGCCGATCGGGTTGATGAACGTCACCGGGCAGGTCGTGTCGACGCCGCGGTCGAAGACGATGACCGGCAGCCCCTTCCGGCAGGCGGCCTCCACCGCCGGGGTGAGCGTCGCGGTGGTGTTCGGCGAGACGATGAGCGCGTGGCAGCCCTTGCCGAGCAGGTCGTTGATGTCGGCGATCTGCTTCTGGTCCTTGCCTTCGGCATCGACGTGGACGAACTCGGAGATCCGGCCGCGGTGCGTGTCGACCTCGGCCCGCATGGTCTTGAAACCGACCTGGCGCCACGGGTTGTTCAGCCCGGCGTTGGAGAAGCAGATCTTGTGCGGTCCGGACTTCTTGTACTTCGCGGTCTTCACCATCACCGGGTCGAGCGCCTGCTCCCAGGGCTTGCCGGCGGGCCCGGTGGGCGCGGTGTCCAGGAGCGCGAGCTGCTTGTCGTAGTCGGCCCGTACGAAGAACTTCGACTGCTTCCCGGTGCCCGACCCGGTGCCCGCGGAAGGTGAACCCGATGCGCCGGTGGAGGTGGGCTCGTCGGTGGCGCAACCGGCCAGCACCAGTAAGGCGCTCACGGCCAGCACCGTCATGGAATGCCTCACTGAATCCCCTTTTGTCTGGACGGGAGACGGAAGGACGCCGCCGCCACGGCGAACAGGATGATCGCGCCCTGGACCGTCGGTTTGAGGGCGCCGGAGACGCCGTAGAAGTTCATGAGCGTGAAGAGCGTCTCGAGGGTCAGCGCGCCCAGCATCGCGCCGACGACCGAACCGCGGCCCCCGCCCAGAGCGACACCGCCGAGGACCGCCGCGGTGATCGCGCCGAACTCCAGGCCGGCACCGGCCTGGAACGACACCCCGCTGTACCCGCCGATGAGGACCGCCGCGAGCGTGGCGGCGAGTCCGCTGAGGACGAACGCCAGGGTCTTGGCGCGCCACACGCGCACCCCGCTCAGTTCGGCGGTCCGCGGGTTGCCGCCGACGGCGACCAGGGTGCGGCCGAAGTCCGAACGCGTCAGCACCAGCGCCACAGCGGCCGCCGCCAGCAGGACGAGCAGGGCGTACGGGACCCGCCCCAGCACGGGCACGTCCTCGAACGCCGACCGGCCGAGCCGGCGGAACTCCTCGGAGAGGCCGCCCTTCGGGGCACCGTCGGACCACAGGTACACGGCGCCGACGAGGATCAGGAACATCCCGAGGGTCGTGATGAACGACGGCACCCGCAGCCGCGTGGTGACGAGGCCGTTGACGACGCCGACGGCGATGCCGAACGCGAGCAGCAGCAGGACGACGGGCCAGCCGACCGACGGATCGCCGTCGATCAGCCGGGCGGCGACGACCACCTGCGCCGTGACCAGAGAGCCGACGGACAGGTCCAGCTCGCCGGAGACGATGACGAAGTACTGGCCGGCGGCGAGCAGGACGACCGGCGCGGAGCGGCCGAGGAACGACATCAGCGACGGCGGCGAGAGGAAGTCCGGCTGGCGGGCGGCCAGCAGAACCAGCAGCACCGCCAGGATCGCGATGATCGGCGTGAGGCCGCCGGAGCGGACCTTGAGGAGCCGCGGTGGGCGCGCGATCCGCATGCTAGGACGCCTTTCGCATCGCCCGGCGGGCGTAGACGGCGACCGCCACGATGATGATCACGCCACGGATCACCTGCTTGAAGAACACGTCGACTTCCAGCTGGTTGAAGACGGCGTCGATGCTCGCGAGCAGCAGCACGCCGCCGACCGTGCCGACCACGCCGCCGCGCCCGCCGGCCAGGGCGGTGCCGCCGAGCACCACCGCGGCGATCGACTCCAGGTCGTACAGTCCCTCGGTGCCCACCCTCGGTGCGCCGGCACCGAGCCGGCTGGCGAGGTAGACCCCGGCGAGGCCGGCGCAGAGGGCGCACAGCACATGGGCGGTGACGAGGACCCGGCTGCCCCGCACGCCGGAGAGCCGGGCGACCTCCGGGTCACCGCCCACGGCGGTCAGATGGTGACCGAACCGGGTGCGCGTCAGCACGAACCAGGCTGCGGCGGCGACGGCGAGCAGCAGCAGGAACGACAGCGGCACCGGGCCGATGCGCTGGTATCCCAGGCCCTGCACCAGGGCGGGTGCGGTCTTGCCGGCCGGGCCGTCGTATCCGTTGTCGAGGTATCCCTTCAGCAGCAGTCCGACGCCGACGGTCGCGATGAAGGGGTTGATCCGCGCTGCGGTGACGAGCAGGCCGTTGACAAGGCCGATCGCGGCGCTGACGGCGAGCGTCAGACCGATCGCCGGCAGCAGCGCACCGTCGTCACCGGCCATGGTCTCTGCGGCGACGAGGGTGCTCAGGCTGACCACGTAGGCCACGGACAGGTCCAGCGAACCCCCGACGACGACCAGCGTCTGGCCGACCGCGACGAGGCCCAGACCGGCGGCGACGTGCAGCAGGCTCACCGTCGTCGGCACGCTGAACAGTCGGCCGCCGTCGAGTGTGACGACGATCCAGCCGATCGCCAGGGTGAGGACCAGGGCGACGAACACGCCGGGCGGGGTCCGCCGGGCCCGCAGGGACAGCGCGCCGCTCATCCGGCCTCCTCCCGCGCGGTGCCGACCGCCAGGGCGACGACATCCTCCTCACGCGCGCCGGCGGGTAGCTCGCCGGCGATCCGGCCGTCGCGCATGACGACGATCCGGTCGCTCATGCCGAGCAGCTCGGGCAGCTCGGACGACACCATCAGCACGGCGGCGCCGTCGCGGGCCAGCCGTCGGACGAGGTCGTGGATCGCCGACTTGGCGCCCACGTCGATGCCGCGGGTCGGCTCGTCGAAGAGCAGGATCCTCGGAGCGAGCGTGAGCCACCTGGCCAGCACGACCTTCTGCTGGTTGCCCCCGGACAGGAAACGGATCTCCTGGTCCTCCCCCGCGGCGCGAAGCTCGACGGCGGCGAGCAGTTCCCGGACCCGCGCGGTCCGGGCACCGCGTCCGCCCCACCCCGGGCGGACGGCGCGGACGGCGCGTGCGGCCAGCAGCGCGTTGTCCAGCACCGACTGCCCGGCGACGATCCCCTCGCCCTTGCGGTCCTCGGAGACGTAGGCGATACCGGCCCGCATCGCGGCGCGGGGTGAGCGCAGCCGGACCGGCGCTCCGTCGACGGTCACCCGGCCGGTGCTGAACGGTGCGGCGCCGAACAGTGCGCGGGCCAGCGCCGACCGGCCGGAGCCCTGGAGGCCGCCGACGCCGAGCACCTCGCCGGCGCGCAGCCGCAGGTCGATGCCGCGCAGCTTCCGGTTGCCTCCGCCCCGGACGGTCAGCCGCACCGGGCCCAGCTCCTGCGGCCTCGCCGGGTCGGGGTAGTAGCTCGACAGCTCGCGGCCGACCATGTGGCGCACCAGCTGATCGGCGCTGGTGTCCGCGGTGTCCAAGGTGGCCACCGCCCGGCCGTCCTTGAGCACGGTGATCCGGCTGGACAGGTCGAAGACTTCCTTGAGGCGGTGCGAGACGTACAGCACGCCTATCCCGTGCTCCTGCAGTTGCCGCACGAGCGCGTAGAGCCGGTCGACTTCGTGGTCGGCGAGAGCGGCGGTGGGCTCGTCCATGATGAGCAGCCGCGCTTCGAGGGCGAGCGCCTTGACGATCTCGACCACCTGTTGTTGCGCCACGCCGAGTCGTCCCACCCGCGTGTCGGGCGGTAACGAGTCCTCCCCGATCGAGGCGAGGAGCCCCGCGGTGTGGCTGAGCATCGCCTTACGGTCGACGAGCCCGCGGCGCAGGGGCTCGCGGCCCAGCCAGACGTTCTCCGCGACGGTGCGCTCGGGCAGCAGGGTCAGCTCCTGGTGGACGGTGCCGATACCGGCCTGCTGGGCCTCACGCGGGCTGCGGAAGGTCCGCGGTGCGCCGGCGAACTCGACCGTTCCCTCGTCGGGCTGGTGGACGCCGGACACCACCTTCATGAGCGTGGACTTGCCGGCGCCGTTCTCACCGACGACCGCGTGCACCTCGCCCGGCCGGACCTGGAGTCCGACGCCGTCGAGCACCCGCACGCCGAGGAACGACTTGCCGATGCCTCGCAGAGCGAGCAGCGGCGACGGCAGGCCAGACATCGTGGGAACCTCTGCATTCGCGTCGTCAGGTCGAATAGCTGCGAACTTTCGCCGGACGCGATGGCGACATCGCGGCCCCGAGGGTAAATGCCTCGATGAGTTCCTGGCAATACCAGCGGACATCAGGGATTGATACGCCGAAATCTGTTATCGAATCGCCCCGTCCACAGTCGCACGTCAAACCACGACGGCTGTTGCGCAAAATGTGTTATCGAATCGGCCCGACCACAGTCGCGCACCGAACCACAACGATTGATGCGCAAAATGTGTTATGGATTCGGCCGCACCCCGATTCATATTGACTGTTGCGATACCCCGCTGCATGCTGGCCGGCAGACCACGGGAGACGGTCGCATCTGGTGTGACTCCCCTTGTTTTCGTAGGGACTTGACTGCCCGTCACGGCGGACGGGACGACGAGCTGACGGCACACGCGTGCCTACGACGCGTTCGGGCACTCCGGCGCATCTTCAGGTGCGGCCGACGCGTGCCCGTGGTCATGCCATCGTTGCTCCGCCGAAATAGGAGACGGCATTGCGTCGCATCATCTTTGTCTTCGGAGCGATCGCGGGCGTGCTCCTGTCGCTCGTCATCGCCCCACCGGCGTCAGCGGCGCCGGACTTCCGCGCCCTGGTCTTCACGAAGACGGCCGGCTACCGGCACGATTCGATCCCGGCCGGCCTCGCGATGTTCCGGGAGCAGGCGGCGGCCAACAACTTCGAGTTGGTCCACAGCGAGGACTCGAGCGTTTTCACCCCGGCGAACCTCGCCACCTTCGACGTGCTCGTCATGTTCCAGACCTCGGGAATGGTGTGGACCACGGCGGCCCAACGTCAGGCGGTGGAGGGCTACCTCGCCAGTGGCAAGGGCATCGTCGCGATCCACAACGCCACGGACATGGGAATCGAGAACGAGTACCCGTGGTGGGACCAGACCATCAACGGCGGCGCCCACATGCCGGAGCACTCCCCCGGCGTGCTGGGCGGCACCGCCGTCGTCGCGGACAAGAAGCACCCGTCGACGGCCGGTCTGCCGGACCGCTGGAACCGCAGCGAGGAGTGGTACAACTTCGACCGCAACCCCCGCGGCGACGTCCATGTGCTGGTCACCGCGGACGAGCGCACGTACAACCCCGGCCCCCGCGCCATGGGGCCCGACCACCCCATCTCCTGGTGCCGCAACACCGGCGGCGGCCGCGTGTGGGCCACAGGCATGGGGCACACCAGCGCGGCGTACAGCGAGACCCATTTCCGCAACCACGTCCTCGGGGGCGTCAAGTGGGCGGCCGGCAAGGAGCCCGGTGACTGCGGCGGCACCGTGTGGGGCAACTTCGAGAAGCGCACCCTCGACGACAACACCGCGGACCCGATGGCCCTCGCGGTCGCCCCGGACGGGCGGGTGCTGTACGTGCAGCGGTCCGGACAGGTGAAGATCTTCAAGCCGACCACGAACAAGACCGTGACAGCCGGCACGCTCAGCGTCTACACCGGCGGCGAGGACGGCCTCACCGGACTGGCGCTCGACCCCGACTTCGCCGGCAACGGCTACGTGTACCTGTATCACTCCCCGGCGGGAGTCCCGAACGACATCAACCGGGTCTCCCGGTTCACGCTCACCGGCGACACCCTGAACATGTCGAGCCAGGTGACGGTCATCGACATCCCGGCGACCCGGGACCGCACGTTCGCCGAGCCCGGGCACACGGGCGGGTACATCGAATTCGGCCCCGACAAGAACCTCTACATCGGTACCGGGGACGACGTCCCGCCGAACCTCGACTCCAACTGGCAGGGCTACGCCCCGCTGGACTGGCGGCCGGGCAAGGCCAACCTCGACGCCGCCCGCACCGCCGGCAACACCAACGACCTGCGGGGCAAGCTCCTGCGCATCCGGCCGTCGGCGGGCGGCGGCTACACCGTCCCGGCCGGCAACCTCTACCCGCAAGGCACGGAGAAGACCCGGCCGGAGATCTACGCGATGGGCTTCCGCAACCCGTTCCGCTTCTCGATCGACCCGGAGAACGGGTGGGTCTACCTCGCCGACTACGGCCCGGACCGGAACCCGCCCACGACCAACCGCGGCCCCGAAGGGCTCGTCGAGCTCAATGTCATCAAGGCCCCGGGCAACTACGGCTGGCCGTTCTGCCACGGTGACAACCAGGCCTACGCGCCCTACAACCCGGACACCCGCGTCGTCGGCGCCAAGTTCAACTGCAACGCGCCGGTCAACAACTCGCCGAACAACACCGGCCTGACCGGCCTCAAGCCGATCACCGCGCCGAACATGTGGTATGGCTACGGCGTCTCGCCGAACTTCCCCGAACTCGGCTCCGGCGGCTCGGGGCCGATGGGCGGACCGGTCTACCGCTACAACGCCGCGAACCCCTCGGAGACGAAGTTCCCGCCCTACTACGACGGGGTCCACTTCTTCTACGAGTGGTCGCGCCACACCGTCAAGGAGGTCCACTTCGACTCGGCGACCGCCGTCACCCGGACCAACCCCTTCATGCCCGCCGCCAAGTTCCTCAAGCCGATGGACATGGAGTTCGGACCCGACGGCTCGCTGTACCTGCTCGAATGGGGCAACAGCTTCTCCGGTGGCAACAACGACTCGGGTCTCTACCGCATCGACTACAACCACGGCGGACGGTCGCCGATCGCCAAAGCCACCGGAACACCCACCAACGGGGACGCGCCACTGAACGTGCAGTTCAGCAGCGCGGGGTCCACGGACCCGGATCCGGGCAGCACGCTCAGCTTCCACTGGACGTTCGGCGACGGCACCACGTCCACGGCGGCCAACCCGTCACACACCTACACCGCCAACGGCAACTACACCGCCCAGCTCAAGGTCACCGACAACACCGGCAGGACGGCCTTCGCCAACGTGCCGATCACCGTGGGCAACACCGCGCCGAAGGTCACCATCACGATTCCGTCCGACGGCGGCATGCTGGACTTCGGCGACCGCGTCCCGTACAAGGTGTCCGTCTCGGACCCCGGCGGCGCGCCCGTCGACTGCTCCAAGGTGTTCGTCAACCCCGCCCTCGGCCACGACGACCACCAGCACGAGACCACGGACCATCCGGGGTGCTCGGGCACCATCGACACGACGCTGCTGGGCGGGCACCCCGAGGGCGCGAACCTGTACTACGTCCTCAACGCCCGCTACACCGACGACGGCGGCCCCGGCGGCGCGAACCCGCTCACCGGATACGCCCAGGTGATCCTCCAGCCCAAGCACAAGCAGGCCGAGTTCCACACCGACCAGTCGGGTGTGCGGATCGTCGAGCAGGCCGGCGCGGAGAGCGGCAAGCGGGTCGGCGACATCTCCGACGGCGACTGGATCGCGTTCAAACCGATGAGCCTGTCGGGCATCACGAGCGTCAAGTACCGCCTGTCGTCGCCGAGCGGCGGCGGATCGATCGAACTGCGCGCCGACTCCCCGACCGGCACGCTCCTGGCCACGACACCGGTGCCGAGTACCGGCGGCTGGAACACCTACCAGTCCACGTCGGCGGTGAACACCGCCGATCTCTCCGGCTCGCACCCGCTCTACCTGGTGTTCAAGGGCACCTCGAGCAACTGGTTCGACCTCGACTCGCTCACCTTCGGCGGCAACGGGGTCGGCGAACCGGGCAGCGGCGGCGGTGGCGGCGTGGCCGGAAGGACCTGGACGGTCGCGGCGCAGCACAGCGGCAAGTTCATGGACGTCAGCGAGGCCTCGACCGCTGACGGCGCCCAGGTCGTCCAGTGGCCGGCCACCGGCGGCAACAACCAGAAGTGGCAGGCCGTCGACGCCGGTGGCGGCGCCGTCCACCTGAAGGCGGTGCACAGCGGCAAGTGCCTCGCCGTCACGGGCGGGTCCACCGCCCAGGGCGCGTTCCTGCAACAGTCCGCCTGCGACAACGGCAACGCGCAGAAGTTCCTCGTCACACCGACCAGCACGGCGGGCGTGTACACGGTGAAGAGCGTGCCCAGTGGGCTGTGCGTGGACGTCAACGGCGGCTCGACGGCCGACGGCGCACGACTCCAGCAGTGGAGCTGCCACTCCGGCGCCAACCAGCAGTGGCGGTTCACCGCCGTATGAATCGACCGGACGGGATGCCCGGCGCGGTCGCGCGCCGGGCATCCCACCCTGCGAACAGGTGAGGAACCGCCATGGTTTTTCGGATCCCCCGGCCCCGCCGGTACGGACGGCTGTCCGCGCTGGGCACCGCCCTGGTGCTGGTCGCCGTCGGCGCCACCGCGGTGGCGGCACCGATCGAGCCCGGAAAGAGCGCCCCTGTCGTGGGCGTGCAGTCCGGCCGCTGCCTGACCGTCCCCGGCTCCAGTACCGCCAACGGCACCCAGACCCAACTACATGACTGCAACGGCGCCACGGGCCAGACCTGGACCCACACCACCGGCAGACAACTGACCGTCCACGGAAACAAGTGCCTCGACGCCAGCGGACGCGGCACCACCAACGGCACCGCGGTCATCATCTGGGACTGCAACGGCCAGAACAACCAGCAGTGGAACGTCAATCCCGACGGCACCATCACCGGCGTCCAGTCCGGACTGTGCCTCGACGCCAACGCCGCGGGCACCGCCAACGGCAACAGGATCATCCTCTGGTCCTGCAACGGCGGCACCAACCAGCAGTGGAACTCGCCCACCCCGCCGCCGGACCCGCCGGTGCCCGGCGGCGCGGGCACGTGCGACATCTACGCCTCGGGCGGCACCCCCTGCATCGCCGCCCACAGCACCGTACGAGCGCTCTACGGCACCTACAACGGCAACCTCTACCAGGTCCGGCGCTCGTCCGACAGCACGACCCGGAACATCGGCGTCCTGAGCGCGGGCGGCACCGCCGACGCGACGACGCAGGACTCGTTCTGCGCGGGGACCACCTGTGTCATCACCGTCATCTACGACCAGTCCGGCCGCGGGAACGACCTGTGGTACCAGGGGTCGAGTGTGGTCCCCGGCTCCACCCAGAGCCGCCCGGCGATCGCGACGTCGGAGTCGCTGGCGGTCGGCGGCAGCAAGGCCTACTCGCTCTACATCAACCCCGGCAACAGCTACTGGCGGGACGGCCACCTGACCGGCGTGCCGACTGGCAGCGCCCCCGAAGGCATGTACATGGTGACCAGCGGCACCCATGTCAACAGCGGCTGCTGCTTCGACTACGGAAACAGTGAGACGACCCGGGCGGCCGACGCGGCCGGGGCGATGGACGCCATCAACTTCAGCACCCAGTGCTGGTTCGGCGGGTGCGCCGGCAGGGGACCCTGGGTCCAGGCCGACCTCGAATGGGGGCTCTACTCCGGTGGCAGCCAGACCTGGAACCCGAACCAGCGGGCCTTCACCAGCAAGTTCGTGACGGCGATGCTGAAGAACAACGGGACGAGCCGTTTCGCGCTCAAGGGTGGCAACGCCCAGACGGGAAACCTGACCACGCTCTGGGACGGCGCGCTTCCGCCCGGCTACAGCCCCATGAAGAAGCAGGGCGCCATCATCCTCGGCAGCGGTGGTGACTGCTGCAAGCCCGGCGGCGGCGCGAACCTCAGCGCCGGCACCTTCTACGAGGGCGCGATGGTGTCCGGATACCCGTCCGACGTGACCGAGAACGCGGTACAGGCCAACATCATCGCCGCCGGCTACCGCTGAGTCGCCGCTCTTCAAGGTTCGTCGATGAACGGCACACGCGGAACCACACGGAAGGGCCACCGCACCATGGCAGGTGGCCCTTCCGGCATGCCGCGTCAGCTCACGGCAGGGTCCATTTCTGGTTGGCTCCGCCGTGGCAGGTCCACAGGTGCACGAGGGTGCCGTCCGCCGAGGTGCCGCCCGACACGTCCAGGCACTTGCCCGACCGCGGGTTGCGCAGCGACCCGTCCGGGTTCGCCTGCCAGTTCTGGTTGGCGCCCCCGTTGCAGGACCACAACTGGACCTTCGTCCCGTCCGCCGTACTGCTGCCGCTGACGTCCAGGCACTTGCCCAGCGCCTTGACCGTCGACCCCGGCGTCACCGTCCACCGCTGCCCCGCCGCGCCCGTGCACGACGAGATCTGCACCGCCGTCCCGTCCGCCGAGCCGCCGCCGCGGACATCCAGGCACTTACCCGCGAGCCCCACGACCGGACCCGCACCGGGGGTGGGTGACGGGCTGCCGCCCAGCTCCTTGATCCGGACGTTGCGGAACGACACGTCGTCCCCCGTGCCGTGATTCTGGATGCCGACGTGGCCGGCGAGCGAGCGGGCGGGGTCGGTGTCGGTGAAGTCATTGATCTTCACGCCGTTGAGCCAGACCTGGAGCCGCTCGCCCTCCACCAGCAACTCGAAGGCGTTCCACTCGCCCGGTGGGTTGAGCGCCGCGTCCCGGGCGGCCGTGTCCGGGGCCTTGACGGCGTAGACCGAGCCGGTCGTGCGGTCAGGCGCGTCGGTGGCGTCGATCTGCACTTCATAGCCGTTGTTCAGTGCCGACTGCGGGTCGCTCGACGGCGGGAAGCCGACGATCACGCCGGAGTTGTCGTCGCCGGGCATCTTCCAGTCCAGCTTCAGCGAGTAGTGGGTGAACTGCCGGGCGCTGTACCAGAGCATGCCCATGCCGCCGTGCGAGGTGAGGGTGGCGTCCTCGTTGGTGAAGCCGCCCGGGCCGGCCTGCGACCAGCCGGTGGTCGAGCCGTTGTAGAGGTTCGTATAGCCGGTCTCGGGACGGCAGTCGGCCTTGGTCCGGCCTGCCGCGTACCGGATGCCGCCGAGCAGGTGCGCCCGGAACGCCGGCTCCGCGTACGACGCCTGGCTGTGTCCGCCGCCGGTGTAGAAGGACCGGCCGCCCGAGTAGCTCTTGCACCAGGTGTGCGGGTGGTCGGCGCCCATCGAGCCGCCGGAGTACGACGACTCGTCCAGCGTGGTGAGCACACGGGCGGTGGCACGGGGGTTGGTCCGGAAGTTGTACCACTCGTCGGTGCGGGTCCATGTCTGCGGCAGGTGGGCGGTCGCCGCGTGCGCCCGCCCCTCCACCTTGACGTCGGCCTGCTGGACGGCGGGGTGCGAGGCGAAAAGGGCGCCGACCAAATCGCCGTAGAACGGCCAGTTGTACTCCGTGTCGGCGGCCGAGTGGACGCCGACGAAGCCGCCCCCCGATCCGATGTACGACTGGAACGCCGCCTGCTGGGCGTCGTTCAGGACGTCGCCGGTGGTGTTGAGGAAGATCACCGCCTCGTACCGGCTCAGATTGCCGGTGGTGAAGTGGTTGCCGTCCTCCGTGGCCGTCACGGTGAAACTGTTCGCCGCTCCGAGGTCGCGGACGGCCTGGATCCCTGCCGGGATCGAGTCGTGCCGGAAACCGGCCGTCTTGGAGAACACGAGGACGTCATAGGGCGTGTCCGCGGCACTGACGGGTGTGGGCTGTGCGAGGAGGGCCAGGGCGGCGAGTGTCGTGGCCGCCGCCCCGCCGAGCAGGATTCGGGGATGTCTGCGCATGTCCGTCGCTCCCTTCTTGGTGACAGGCATCAGGGCAGGGTCCATTTCTGGTTGGCTCCGCCGTGGCAGGTCCACAGGTGCACGAGGGTGCCGTCCGCCGAGGTGCCGCCCGACACGTCCAGGCACTTGCCCGACTGCGGGTTGCGCAGCGACCCGTCCGGGTTCGCCTGCCAGTTCTGGTTGGCACCGCCGTTGCAGGACCACAGCTGGACCTTCGTCCCGTCCGCCGTGCTGCTGCCGCTGACGTCCAGGCACTTGCCCAGCGCCTTGACCGTCGACCCCGGCGTCACCGTCCACCGCTGCCCCGCCGCGCCCGTGCACGACGAGATCTGCACCGCCGTCCCGTCCGCCGAGCCGCCGTCACGGACATCCAGGCACTTGCCCGCGAGCCCCACGACCGGACCCGCACCGGGGGCCGGGCCCCCGCCGGTGTCGAGGGTGAACGCGTCGACGTCGAAGAGGAATCCGGAGCCGCCGGCGAAGGTCAGGTAGAGCGTGGTGGTGCCGGCCGGCGCACCGGAGACCGAGCCGCCCACGGTGGTGAAGTTCGTCCACGAGCCGGTGACCGGGACGGTGGCGGAGCCGAGGACGGTGCCGGTCGGTGAGCCGGCCCGGACCTGCAACGTGCCGCCCGCGCCGGCTGACGACACCCGGGCGCTGAACGACGTGGCGTTGTTCAGCTTGTACGGCTCGAACGCGATCCAGTCGCCGTTGTGGATGTCACCGACGGTCTTGCCGCCCTCGGCGGTCGACTTGTCGAAGGTGGCGATGCCGGACGAGTTCTTGTAGTGCTCGGCCTGCCGGTGCTTCGGCTGAAGGATGTGCTGCGTGTGCGTGGTGAGCCCGGCACTGTCGGTGTACTCGGCGTCGAAGACCCCGAAGATGTTCGCCGCGTCGTCGTGTTCCCCGTCGACCGGGATGGTGAGGGTGCCGGAGCAACCGGTCTTCGAGGTGACCGGGTGGCCGTGGCTGTCGTGCCCGACGATGTACGTCATCTTGACCTTGGCGCAGTCGACCGTGCCGTCCTCCGGATCCGTCACGGTGACGCTGAACGGCACGGTGTCGCCGAAGGCGAAGATCTGCCCCGCGGCGGGGCTGTTGATGGTCACGGTCGGCGCGGTGTTGCCGACGGTGATGCGCACGTCGGCGGTGCCGGTGGCACCCTGCGCGTCACGCACGGTCAGCGTGGCCGTGTATTCGCCGTTCGTGCTGTACGTCTTCGTCGGGTTGGCGGCGGTGGAGCTGGTGCCGTCACCGAAGCTCCACGCATAGGTCAGTGCCCCGCCCTCGGGGTCGGACGAGCCGGCCGAGGAGAACGTCACGGTCAGCGGTGCCGTGCCGGAGGTCCGGTTGGCGCCGGCCACCGCCGTGGGCGCGCGGTTGCCGGCGCCGACGTAGTCGAAGCGGTACAGGGCGGAGTTCTGGTCGCCCTGGTAGTACCCGGTGCCGTAGTCCAGCACGTAGTAGGAGCCGTCCGGGCCGAACGCCGAGTCGATCACCTGCTTGCCGGTCCAGGGGAAGCTGTCGATGGTCCCCGGGGAGCCGTCGGCGTTGAGGTGGATCGGCTTGATCCAGCCGCGGCCGAACTCCGTGGCGAAGAACTGCCCGTCGAACGACTGCGGGAACTTCGTGGGCGAGCTGACGTTCGGGTCGTACCGGTACACCGGGCCCGCCATCGGAGACTCCGAGCCGCCGCCGAACGCGGGCGGGCTGCCGGCCTCGCCTCCGTAGCGGATCCAGGCGGCCTTGGCGGGGGGCAGGGTGCTCAAGCCGGTGTTGCGGGGCGAGTTGTTCGTCGGCCCGCCCGAGCAGTTGTACTTCGCGCCTGCCGTGTTGGTGGCGAAGTCCCACTCGGCGTACGTCTCGGAGGTCGTGTTCGTACCGGTGCAGTACGGCCAGCCGTAGAAGCCGGGGCCCGTGACGCGGTTGAACTCGACCTGGCCCTGCGGTCCGCGCGCGGAGTCGGCGCCGGCGTCGGGGCCGTAGTCGCCGACGTAGACGGTGCCGGTGGCCTTGTCCACGCTCATCCGGAACGGGTTGCGCAGGCCCATCGCGTAGATCTCCGGCCGGGTCCTGGCCGTGCCGGGCGGGAACAGGTTGCCCGCCGGGATCGAGTACGACCCGTTCTCGTTCACCTTGATCCGCAGGATCTTGCCGCGCAGGTCGTTGGTGTTGGCGGCGGTGCGCTGCGCGTCGAACGCCGGGTTGCGGTTGGTCCGTTCGTCGAGCGGGGAGTATCCGGCGGACTCGAACGGGTTGGTGTCGTCGCCTGTGGACAGGTACAGGTTTCCCGCCGCGTCGAAGTCGATGTCTCCGCCGGCGTGGCAGCAGATACCTCGGTCGGCCGCCACGTCGAGGATGTCGACCTTGCTGGACTGGTTGAGCGTGAAGTCGGCGTTGAGCGTGAACCGGGAAAGCCGGTTGACACCCTGCCACGCCGACCAGTTGGCGCCGGTGGTGGGTGCGTCGCCTCCTGGTGTGGACAGCGGCGGGGCGTAGTAGAGGTAGATGTGCCGGTTGGTGGCGAAGCCCGGGTCGACGCCGATGCCCTGCAGCCCGTCCTCGTCGTGCGCGTACACGGGGAGGGTGCCGATCACCTTGGTGGTGCCGCCCGCGTCCGTGCGGCGCACGGTGCCGTTGCGGGCGGTGTGCAGCACCGACCGGTCGGCGAGTACGGCCAGCGACATCGGCTCACCGACCTCCGCCACTCCGCGGGCCAGTTGGACCTGCTGGAAGTCGGCGGGGTCGATCGGGTGCGCCGAGGCCGGGGGCGCGCTGGACAAGGTGGCGATGAGAGCGGCGGCGACCAGGAGCAGAGCCGAACCGATGGCCTGCCAACGCGCGGGAACCTTGATTTTCATGCGCATGACAATGCGATCCCCTTCCTGAACAGGTGGCTGCCAGGCTTGGGGCGCGCGCTGCCGCGCCGATGCCGTAGCGGGATGTGGCCGACACGGCCCGCAGGGTGTGCTTTCAGCAGGCCACTACGCCGAGCGGGGGCAACAGCTCGGAAACAGGAGAAGTCGATGGCTGCCGCGCTGTCGGATCACATCGACGACCGTGACGGTACACCGACAAGGCTAGAGGGCTTCGGCGCACCATGTCCATACTTCCCTCCGGACCAGGCAGACTTCTGATCTGTTGTGGAACAAGTCGTGAGCGCTGCCGGAGTCGGCGCCGTCAGCGTCATCGCCTCACACCGGTTGCCAGATCCGGGCGAGTGTCGAGGCGGTGAGAAGTTGCCCGGGGTGCCCCTGCGCCGCCAGCCGGCCCTCGCGGAGCAGGAGGCAGGCGTCCGCCGATCGTGCGGCTTCCAGGTCGTGCGTGGCCTGGACGACGGTCCTGCCGTCGGCGACCAGCTCCGTCAGCAGGGTGGCGATCCGGTCCCTTGCCTCGGGGTCCAGGCCGGTGGTCGGTTCGTCCAGGAGGAGCAGGTCCGACTCCTGGGCGAGTCCTTGGGCGATCAGGGCGCGCTGCCGCTGTCCGCCGGAGAGTTCCCCGAGTTGGCGGGTGGCGAGGTGGGCGATGCCGAGCCTCTCCATGGACTGGTCCACGGTGGCACGGTCCTGCCGGGTCAGTCGGCGCCACGGCCCGCGGTCGCCCCAGCGCCCCATCTCCACTGCCTGCCTGACCGTGAGCGGCAGTGCGTCGGTGACGGCGCTGTGCTGCGGGACGAACGCCGGCGGCCGGTCGCCGACGTGATGGAGCCGGCCTGATGTGGGGTGGATCACCCCGGCCATGACTCCGAGCAGGGTGGACTTCCCGCTGCCGTTCGGGCCGACGAGGGCGGTGATCGCCAACGCGGGTATGACGGCGTCGAGTTGATGAAGGACGGGGTGGCCGGGATATCCGGCGCAGAGCTCCGTGAAGCGGACCCGGGGCGTCCGGGCGTCGGCGACTGCGGGAGGGGCCCCCTGTGCGTTGAACATGATTTTCATTATAGTCCGCTTACATGGAGTGGTTGACGGGTCCCTTCGAGGTGACCTTCGTGCAGCGGGCCCTGTGGGGCGGAATGCTGGTGTCGGCGATCTGCGCCCTGGCCGGCACCTGGGTGGTGCTCAGGGGAATGGCCTTCCTCGGTGACGCCATGTCGCACGGGCTGCTGCCCGGAGTCGCGCTCGCCGCGCTGTTCGGCGGCAACCTGCTGCTGGGAGCGCTGCTGAGCGCGATCGTCATGACCGTCGGCGTCACGGCTCTGGGCCGCACGCCGAAGCTGTCCCAGGACACGGGCATCGGCCTGCTCTTCGTGGGGATGCTGTCGCTCGGTGTGATCATCGTGTCGCGCTCGCAGTCCTTCGCGGTCGACCTGACCGGGTTTCTCTTCGGTGACGTCCTCGCCGTCCGCGAGCAGGACCTGCTGCTGCTGGGCGTGGCGCTGCTGC
This sequence comes from Streptomyces sp. NPDC029041, assembly GCF_040637515.1. Classification (NCBI taxonomy): domain Bacteria; kingdom Bacillati; phylum Actinomycetota; class Actinomycetes; order Kitasatosporales; family Streptomycetaceae; genus Streptomyces; species Streptomyces sp. NPDC029041. The sequence continues at coordinate 275,350 of NZ_JBEZWO010000001.1, forward strand.
TTGCGCTGGTCGTCTCGGTCCTCGGCCACAGGGCTTTCCTCGCCCTGGCCTTCGACTCACGCAAGGCCCAGACACTCGGGCTGCGCCCGCGCCTGGCCCATGCGGTGCTCCTCGGACTGCTCGCGCTGGCCATCGTCGCCTCCTTCCACATCGTGGGCACGCTGCTGGTGCTGGGCCTGCTCATAGCTCCGCCGGCCGCAGCGCTGCCCTGGGCGCGAAGCGTGCGGGGGGTCATGGTCCTGGCAACGCTGCTCGGCATGACCGCCACCTTCGGCGGCCTGTTGCTGTCCTGGCACTTGAGCACCGCGGCCGGCGCGACCGTCTCGGGCCTCGCGGTGAGCCTGTTCTTCCTTTCCCACCTGGCATCCGCTCTCCGCCACCGCAACCGTGCGCGCCTCCTCGGTGCTCACGCGACGGCGACCGACTGAAAGAACCTGAGGCGATCCCCTTGCTCGTCCGAAGCAACGTCATACCTTGGGCGCCCGCCGCGCTCGCGGCGATCTCCCTGCTCACCACGAGTTGCGCGAGCCACGACGACACCGCGTCAGCCCCGGAGGCCGCCGCCTCGGCCTCCGCTCCGCACGGTTACGTCGAGGGCGCCCAGGAGAAGGCCGAGCAGCAGTCCCGGCTGCTGCTCAACGACCCGGCCACAGGCGGAACCCGGGTACTCGATCTGATCACCGGCAAGGCACACAAGGTGTCCCGGGCGACGGGCACCACCGAACTCACCACCGACGGCCGCTTCGGCTACTTCCACACCGCGGACGGAATCCACGTGCTCGACGGCGGCGCCTGGATGGTGGACCACGGCGACCACGTCCACTACTACCGCGCGGCGATACGTGACGTGGGCCGGATGCCCGGAGGCCCGGGCACCCGCGTCCGCAGCGATGCCGCCGTCACAGCGGTGACCGACGAGGAGGGCCGGTCCAGGATCTACCGCCGGGCCGGTCTGGAGCAGGGCGAGGTCGGCACCGCCCGCACGCTTCCCGGGACGCACGCGGCAGCCGTCGTGCCCTACGCGGAGCACCTGCTCGGCGTCACGGAGGACGGGAAGGTCACGGTGTACGACCGCGAGGGCAAGCGGGCCGCGTCGCCGGACGCCCGGTGCGAGGAGATGCGGGGGGACGCCGTCACCCGGCGCGGAGTCGTCCTCGGCTGCGCCGACGGCGCCCTGCTCGTCCGTGAGGACGACGGCGCCTTCACCGCCGAGAAGATCCCGTACGGCAGCGACGTGCCCGAGGCGGAACGGGCCACGGCCTTCCGGCACCGGCCCGGCAGCGACACGCTCACGGCGCCGGCCGGGAAGCGGGCCGTATGGGTCCTGGACGTCGGCGAGCGCACGTGGAAACGGGTGAAGACCGGGCCCGTCGTATCCGCCAACACCGCCGGCGAAGGCTCCGTTCTCATCGTCCTGGAGACCGACGGCGCACTCCACGGCTACGACATCACCACCGCCGAGCAGGTCTCCACGACGAAGCGGCTGGTGACGGGCACCTCCGAGACCGGTACCGACGGGGCTGTGCCACCGGCGATCGAGGTCGACCGCAGCCGCGCCTACCTCAACGACCACAAGGGCAAACGCGTGTACGAGATCGACTACAACGACAACCTGCGCCTCGCGCGCACCTTCGAGCTGGACGTCGAGCCGGTCCTGATGGCGGAGACCGGACGATGACCACGCGGACGCGAGGGGCGCGGCGGCTGCGCACTCTCCTGCCGGCCCTGATCGCTTTCGCCCTCGCCGGTGCGGGCACGGGTTGCGCGGGCGGCGACGACCGGCCCCGGGTCGTCGTGACGACCAACATCCTGGGCGACATCACCCAGGAGATCGTCGGCGACGAGGCCGATGTGACCGTGCTGATGAAGCCGAACGCCGACCCGCACTCCTTCGGCCTGTCGGCGGTACAGGCCGCCGAGTTGGAGCGTGCGGACCTGGTGGTCTTCAACGGGCTGGGGCTGGAGGAGAACGTGCTGCGGCACGTGGAGGCCGCCCGCGAGGCGGGGGTGGCAACCTTCGAGGCCGGCAAGGCGGCGGACCCGCTCACCTTCCAGGCGCGGGACGACGGTGGCACCGAGGAGGACGCCGGGCAGCCCGATCCGCACTTCTGGACCGACCCCGACCGCGTCCGCAAGGCCGCCGGCCTGATCGCCGACCAGGTCGTCGACCACGTGGACGGCGTCGACGAGAAGACGGTCCGCGCCAACGCCGACCGCTACGACGAGCAACTTGCCGATCTCACGGCCTGGATGGAGAAGTCCTTCGACCGCATACCGGAGAAACAGCGGTCGTTGGTGACCAACCACCACGTCTTCGGCTACCTCGCCGAACGCTTCGGCTTCCGGGTGACGGGCGCGGTGATCCCCAGCGGTACGACGCTGGCCTCACCCAGCTCCTCCGACCTGCGCTCCCTCAGCCAGGCCATGAGCAAGGCAGGCGTACGGACCGTATTCGCCGACTCCTCCCAGCCCAAGCGGCTGGCCGAGGTCCTGCGCACCGAACTGGGCGGCGGTGTGCGCGTCATCGAGCTCTACTCCGAGTCCCTGACCGAAAAGGGCAAGGGCGCCGGCACCTACCTGCAGATGATGCGCGCCAACACCACCGCCATGACCGACGGCCTGACCGCCGCCTGAGCAGGCCCGCCCCGCACACGAACCCTGGCCGGCCGGTCGCTCACGCACACCCCATCCACGGCCGCACCCGCGCGGCACAGAAAGGAACACACCGGTGAACAAGTCCATACGCAACAGAGCCGTCACGGGCACGGCCCTCGCCCTGGCGGCCTCCGCGGTCCTGACCGCCTGCGGAGGAGAGGACGGCTCCTCCTCCGACGCGAAGGCCAAGGCTGCGCCGGGCACCAAGGCCGTGGCGGTCAAGGACCCGGTGGTCGCCACGTTCGACGGCGGACTGTACGTCCTGGACGGCGAGAGCCTGAAGCTGGCCGGCACGATCGAGCTGCCGGGCTTCAACCGTCTCAACCCCGCGGGTGACGACTCCCATGTCATGGTCTCCACCGACGCCGGTTTCCGCGTCCTGAACGCCGCCGAGCAGACCTTCACCGGCGTCGAGTACAAGGGCGCCAAGCCCGGCCACGTCGTCCAGCACGCCGGCAAGACGGTGCTGTTCACCGACGGCACCGGCGAGGTCAACGTCCTCGACCCCGACGACCTCAAGGGCGGCAAGAAGCCGCAAGGCCGCACCTACACCTCCGCCGAACCGCACCACGGCGTGGCCATCGAACTGTCCGACGGCGAACTCCTCACCACGCTCGGCACCGAGGAGAAGCGCACCGGCGCCCTCGTCCTGGACAAGAACAACAAGGAGATCAAGCGCAACGAGAACTGCCCCGGCGTCCACGGCGAGGCCACCGCCAAGGGCGAAGCCGTCGGCATCGGCTGCGAGGACGGCCTCCTGCTCTACAGGAACGGCACGTTCACCAAGGTCGACGCTCCCGACGACTACGGCCGCATCGGCAACCAGCGCGGCAGCGACACCTCACCCATCCTCCTGGGCGACTACAAGACCGACCCGGAGGCCGAACTGGAGCGGCCCACCCGCATCTCCCTCATCGACACCGAGACCGCGAAACTGCGCCTGGTCGACCTGGGCACCAGCTACTCCTTCCGCTCCCTCGGCCGCGGCCCCCACGGCGAGGCCCTCGTCCTCGGGACGAACGGCACTCTCCACGTCATCGATCCGGAGACGGGCAAGGTCGACAAGAAGATCCCCGTCGTCGGCGAGTGGCAGGAGCCGCTGGACTGGCAGCAGCCCCGGCCCACCCTCTTCGTCCGCGACCACACCGCGTACGTCTCGGAGCCGGGCAAGCGCCAACTGCACGCCATAGACATCGAATCGGGCAAGAAGGTCAAGTCCGTGACCCTGCCGAAGAGCACGAACGAACTCTCCGGCGTCGTCACCGGCCACTGACCCTCAGACCTCGGTGAGACCGCACCCACACCAGGTACCGGCTTGCCGTCACCGCGCCGGTGCCCGCGGTCTCACCGATGTACTTGATCGTGCGGCCGGACGGGTCGAGGTGCTGCGCACCCTCGGGCGACGGGTCGGTTCGGCGCCCGGCAGGGCGCTGCGCTGGCGGTGACGGCGGGCTGCCGGCCGGCCACCTTGAGGGGGTGACACTGCGGGAAGATCGCCGGTTCTCTGGTCACAAGGCGAGCAAATTGTGTCGTCATCATGACTGAAAAGCGCGGGTATCCGTCAGGAACTCGATCAGCCAGCCGAGCACACCGCCCACCGCGCCCCGCCCGCGAGCCGTCCGGCCGGCTTCCCGGATCGCCTCCCGGAATCCACACGCCGGGTGTGCGCGCCCTGCGGCGAAGGGGTGGCCCCTCCCGCCGCCATGCGCCGTGATCAGCGGCGTGCATCCGGTCGTCACACCGGTTCAGGAACCCGTCCGGGCCACCCGCCGCGAGTCCGGCCGACGGGGAGAGTGAGCGAAGCCGCTTCCGGCCCGTTCTTCGGCGACATCGCCCACCGTCCGAACTCAAGCTGCAGAACAGGCCATTCCTCTTGGCTCCACCGTCGTTGACGCGTTTCACGCGAACTGTTAGAACGATCGGCGGAAATGGCGCGCTGCTTCGGTGGCCGCAGTACGGGGGTGGGGGCACTTCTTGAGGACACTCGCACGGGGGATTCCGGACTCGAGAGCCGGAAACGAGCACGCCTGACAGGTCATATTTAGGAACGCCGGGACTGTCGACGCATGCCCGCGGGCATGTCGACACATCACGCCCTGGCGTCTCTCTCATTCGCACACTCGCGGCGGTGTTGGCGCATTTTCATGCCACCCGCTGGCTTAGCTTGCCCATCTCGGCCTACTGAACGGTGTGGAAAGTGAAAGCATATCTGGCCATCCTGCGCATCGGTGACTACCGGTTGCTCTGGTCGGCTCTTGTGCTCAACCTGCTCGGCGACGGTGCCACGTACGCCGCGCTCGCCTGGATCACGGTGGAGGAGGCCGGCGCCGCCGGTCTGGGAATCCTGGGAGTCTGCCTCACGCTCCCGGTGATCGCCGGAGGGGCCGTCGTCGGCCCGCTTCTCGACCGGTTCTCCCGGCGCAAGCTCTTCATCTACGACTCGGTGTTCCGGGGCGTGGTCGTCGCGCTGATCCCGCTCCTCGCCTTCGCGGACTCCCTCGATGTCTGGCACCTGTACGTCGTGGCGCTGATGTACGGCTTCCTCAAGATCATTCCGCTGGCCGGCACACCCGCCGTGCTGCCCGAACTGGTGCCCGCCGACAAGCTCCAGGCGGCCTCCGGCCTGGAAGCCACCGCCATGGGCGCTGCCAACGTCCTCGGCCCGGCCATCGGCGCGGGTCTGATCACCCTCTTCGGCGCCCCCAACGTGCTGCTCCTGGACGCCGCGACCTACCTGCTCTTCGCCTTCCTGATCAGCCGGATCAAGGCCCCGATGGGCCGCCCCGAGCCGGCGGAGACCACCGGTGACGCACCGCAGCGGCCCGGCTGGGCGCCCGTCTTCCGGCTCATCGTCCGCGACCGGTTCCTGCTGGTGCTGACGCTCTCGTTCGGCGCCTTCAATGTCTCCGCCGGCGCCCTGGTGGTCGCGCTGCCGTGGCTGGCGAAGTTCGAGTTCGCCAGCGGTCCCGGGGTCCTCGGCCTCATGCTGGCCGTGATGGCGGCGGGCGAACTCATCGGCTCGCTGGTCTCCGGCGCCGTGCAGACCTCCGAGAAGCAGATGCTCCGCATCGGTGTCTTCCAACTGCTCTCCGGCGCCGTCCTGTTCTTCCTCATCCCGACCGCGCTGCCCTGGATCCTGCTCGGGCTGGCGCTCAACGGCATCCTGTCGGCGCCCATGACCGTCCTCGGCGGTGTGGTGCGCATGACCCGGGTGCCCAACGAGATGCGGGGCCGCGCCATGACGCTGATGCGCACGGTGATGGCGGGCGCCCTGCCCGCCGGTTCCGCGCTGGGCGGCTTCCTGCTCACCGACAGCCACTACCACGGGCTGATCATCGCCGTCGCCGCGCTCGCGGCCGCGCCCGGCATCCTCACGGTCGTCCTCTTCCGTCGTACCCCGTTCAGATTGGGGGTGACCGCGGCCGATGACCAGCAGACCAGGAACGACACCGTCCCTTCCGGCTCCTGACGCCGGCGAACCCGTCCTGCTCGTCACCGACCACCCGCGCGCCCTCGACAGCGGTACGGCGCCCTTCCGCACCCTCACCGTCGACCTGCCGCCCCTGCCGCGCCACAACGCCGGTGAGGAGGGCGCCCTCCTCCTCGCCGCGTACGCCGTGCTCCTGCACCGGTACACCGGCCGCCGCCGGCTCCTCGTCGACACCGACCGCGGAGCCCTGGCGCTGACCGTGGACCCGGCCGGGCCGGTCGACGCACTGCTGGCCGGGTGCGCCGCGCCGCGGCCCGCCGGGCCCCCGGCCGGCACCCCGGTGCGGTACGCGGATCACACGACGGCGGCGGCGGAGGCGGGAGCCGCGTCGGCGCCCGGCGAGGCGTGCGAGCTGCTCCTGATCCGGGACGGGGACAAGGCCCGCCTGGCGTACCGCTCCTCCCTGTTCGAACCGGCCACGATGGAACGTTTCTCCGAGCACCTGCTGCGGGTACGGGAGTTCCTCGCCCGCCGGCCCGACGCCACCGTCGGCGAGGCGGACCTCCTCGCGGAGGGCGAGCCGGCGCTGATCCTCGGCACCCTCAACGACACGGCCGTCGACTGGCCGGACACGGCCACGGTCCACGGGCTCTTCGCCGAGCAGGCCCGGCGCACCCCGGAGGCCACCGCCGTCACCTGGGCCGACGGCCGGATGGACTACCACGAGCTCGACCGGCGGTCGGCGGACCTGGCGGCCGCGCTGCGCACCCGCGGGGTGCGCACCGGCGACCGGGTGGGACTCCGCGCGGCGCACGGCCCGGAACTGGTCGTCTCGGCGCTGGGCATCCTCCGCGCCGGAGCGGCCTACGTCGCGCTGGAGCCCGACCACCCGGCCGAGCGCACCGGCTGGCTGCTGGCCGACTCCTCGGTGCGGGTGCTGGTCACCGGCCCCGGCCTCCCGGCGGCCCCGCCCTTCGACGGCACGGTCCTGACCGTGGACGTCCGGGACCACGAGCACGCCGCCGTCACCCGGCCCCCGGACGCCGGAGCACAGGCCCCGGCCGACTCGGTGTCCGCCGGAGACCTGGCGTACATCTGCTACACCTCCGGCACCACGGGCACGCCGAAAGGCGTCCAGGTCACGCACCGCAATGTGGTCCGGCTGGTCAAAGGAACGGAATACGTACCGTTCGGGCCGGACACCAGAATGCTGCCCACCGGTTCGGTGGCCTTCGACGCGAGCACCTTCGAGATATGGGGACCGCTGCTGAATGGCGGAAGTCTCCACATGTCCGACCGGGACGTCATTCTCAACGCCCGGGAATTGGGCCGGGAACTGAGCACGCGGCGGATCACCACCATGTGGCTGACCTCCCCGCTCTTCAACCAGCTGGTGGAGCAGGACGCGAAAGCGTTCCGCGCCCTGAGGGAACTCGTCGTCGGCGGTGACGCGCTTTCCTCCCCGCACGTGGCGAAAGCCCTTGACGCCTGCCCGGAATTGACCGTGGTGAACGGGTACGGGCCGACGGAGAACACCACGTTCTCCCTCACCCACCGCGTCACCCGCGACGATCTGGACGGCCGCCGCATTCCCATCGGCCGGCCGATCGCCAACTCCACCGCGTACGTCCTGGACGAGGCGGGACGCCTGTGCCCCGTCGGCGTACCGGGTGAACTGTGCCTGGGCGGGGCGGGCGTCACGCTCGGCTACCTGGGCCGGCCGGACCTCACCGCCGAGCGGTTCACCGAGGACCCCTTCGTCCCCGGCGGCCGGATGTACCGCAGCGGCGACCTGGCGCGCCTGCGGCCCGACGGAGTGATCGACTTCCTCGGGCGCCGCGACCACCAGGTCAAGATCCGCGGGTTCCGCATCGAGCCCGCCGAGGTCGAGAAGGCCATGCTCGGTCACCCCCGCGTCGCCGAGGCCGTCGTGACGGCACGTCCCCTGCCGGGCCGCGGCGACCTGCGGCTGTGCGGCTACTACGCCGGCCCCCGGCCGCCCGGACCGGAGGAACTGCGCGACCACCTCGTCGCCACCCTGCCCGGCCACATGGTTCCCACCCACCTGGTGCCCCTGGAGCGGCTGCCGCTCACCCACACCGGCAAGGTGGACCGGGGCCGGCTTCCCGACCCCGACGGCTCACCCCTGCTCGCCGCGACCCCGTACACCGCGCCCGCCGACGACGTCGAGCGCACGCTCGTCGAACTGGCCGAGGCGGCACTCGGCCTGACCGGCATCGGCACCGGCCACGACCTGCGCGACCTGGGCGCCGACTCGCTCACCGCCACCCTGATCGCCGCCCGGGCGCAGGAACGGCTGGGCCGCCACTGCCCGGCGGGCGCGGTCCTGCGCAGCGGTACGCCCGCCCGTCTCGCCGCCCTGCTGCGGGACTCCACCGCCTCCGTCGCGGCACGCATCCCGGCCGCGCCCGACGCCGACACCTACCCGGTGGCCCCGCAGCAGCGGCAGGTCTACCTGGAGCAGATCAAGGACGAGCGGGCCGTGCACTACAACGTGCCCGTCACCCTCGACCTGCCCGCCGGCACCGACCCGGCGCGCCTCGCCGACGCCCTGCGGCGGCTCCCGGAGTACCACGAGGCGCTGCGCACCCGCTTCACCATCGAGGGCGGCGAGGTCCGCCAGTGCGTCGAGGACCACGCCGAACCCTCGGTACGGGTCGTCGGCGACCCGCGCGACGCCACCCCGCCCGGCGCGTTCGTCCGCCCCTTCGACCTGGCGCGGGCTCCGCTGTGGCGCGCCGAGGTGCACCGGGCCGGTGACAGTGTCCGGCTGCGGCTGGACCTGCACCACATCATCGTGGACGGCTTCTCCCTGACCCCGCTCCTGGAGGACCTGGCGCTGCTGTACGAGGGCGGCGAACCCACCCCGCCCGCCCGCAGGTACCGGGACTACGCGGTGTGGCTCCGGGGGCGTGACGCCGCCGCGGCCCGCGAGGCGCAGGCCCCCCACTGGGAGGAGGTGTTCGCCAAACCGGTCGACCCGGCGGACCTGCCCACCGACCGTCCCCGCCCGGCGTTGCGCGCACTCGACGGCGACGTTGTGGCCTTCGGCCTCGGCCGCGAACGGACCGACCGGATCCGCGCTGCGGCGCGCGCGCACGACGTCACACCGTTCGCCGTGCTGGCGTCGGCGTACGCCCTGCTGCTGGCCGGGCTCAAGGGCACGTCCGACATCACGATCGGAACCCCGGTGTCCGGCCGCACCGTCCCCGGACTGCACCGCACCGTGGGCATGTTCGCCAACACCGTCGTCCTGCGCCTCGACGCCGACCCCGCCCTGCCGTACGACGCCTTCCTGCGGCGTACCGGCGAGGCCGCCGAGGAGGCCTCCGCCCACCAGGACTTCCCGTTCGAGGAGGTCGTGGCCCGGACGGCCCCCGGCCGGGACTACAGCCGCACCCCGCTGTTCGACGCGCTCCTCGCGCTGCACAGCACCCGCTACCTCTCCGTCGACTTCCAGGGCACCCGCGTGCCACTGCGCCTGGAACAGACCGGCCAGGCCGTCTTCGACCTCAACATGCAGATCCACGAGACCCCCGGCGGCCTGGAGGTCGCCTGGCAGTACGCGGCCGGTCTGCTGCGCCGCGACACGGTCGAGTCCTGGCGCGACACCTTCACCACGGTGCTCGACACGGCGACCACCGACCCGACCACTTCCCTGGGCGCACTCCTGCCCGCCCCCTCCGGCTTCGACCTCGACTTCGATCTCTGACTGCACACGGCACCACGCACACGCACTGCCCGTCACGCACTCACTCGCAGCTCGATCCAGGAGACACCTATGCCGTCGCACCACCCCGAGGCAGCACCCTCCGCGCAGGCCGCCCACTGGCGATCCCAGCTGGCCGCGCTCACGGAGACCTCCGGCTTCCTGTCCGACTTCCGCCCGCCGGCGGACCGGGAGCGGGTGCCCACCGCCACCCACGCGGTACGCCTCGGACCCGAACCGACCGCCCGCCTCGACCGCGTCAGCCGCGGCCGGCCGGAGCAGCTGCACGTCGTCCTGACCGCCGCCCTGATCGCCCTCGTCGGCCGCTGCACCGGCCAGGAGGACGTCGTCGTCGCCCAGCCCACCCGCGGCGCCGCCCCCGGTCACACCGGCGGACCGCTCCTGCTGCGCACCGCCCCCACCGGCACCCTCCGTGAACTGCTCGCCCGGGTCGCCGCCGCCGTCAAGGAGGCCGAGCGCCACCAGGACTGCGACGTCGCCGCCCTCGCCGCCGAACTGGGCCGCACCGACGCCTTCGACACCGCCATCGAGCTGGCCGGCTTCCACGACGCCGGGTACGCCACCCCCGCCGCCACCCGCTTCACCGTCTCCCGCGAGGACGACGGACTGGTCGTCACCGTCACGTACGACACCGACCGCCTCGCGGAGGACTCCGTCCGCCGCATCGCAGGCCACTACGCCCTGCTGCTGGACCTCGCCACCTCGCAACCCGACCGGCAGGTCACCGACCTGCCGCTGTGGACGGACGAGGACGCGGCGGTCGTCGCGGCGAGCAACGCCACCGAGCGGCCCTTCGACCGCGACGCCACCCTGCACGGCCTGTTCACCGCGCAGGCCGCCCGTACTCCCGATGCCCCCGCGCTCCTCACCGACGCCGGCACCGTGACGTACGGCGAACTCGACGCCCGCTCCGACCGGCTCGCGCACACCCTGCGCGGACGCGGCGTCGGCCCCGGCACCGTCGTCGCCCTGGTCGCGGAGCGCTCGCCCGAGATGATGACGGGCCTGCTCGCGGTGCTGAAGGCGGGCGCCGCCTACCTGCCCGTCGACCCGTCCTACCCGCAGGCCCGCATCGACTTCCTCCTCGCCGACAGCGGGGCGCGCCTCGCGCTCACCCAGGCCCGGTTCGCCGCACTGCTCGGCGACACCCCGGCGCTCGACCTCGAGGACGCCGCCGCGTACCCCGACGCCGACGGCCCGGCCGGCCCCGCGGGCGGCGCCGGCGACGTCGCGTACGTCATCTACACCTCCGGCTCGACCGGCCGCCCCAAGGGTGTGCAGGTGGAGCACCGCAGCGCCGTCAACCGGCTGGCCTGGATGCAGAACGCCTACCCTCTCGGGGCCGGCGACGTCATCCTGCAGAAGACCTCCGTCTCCTTCGACGTCTCCGTGTGGGAGCTGTTCTGGTGGCCCCTCGCCGGCGCCGCCCTCGCCCTGCCCGCGCCCGGCGCCGAGAAGGACCCCGCCGAGCTGCTCGCCGCGCTCGACCGGCACTCCGTGACGACCCTGCACTTCGTGCCGTCGATGCTCAGCATGTTCCTCGGCCACCTCGACCGGTTCGGCGACGTCTCCCGGGCCGGGTCCGTACGGCAGGTCTTCGCCAGCGGCGAGGCCCTCACCCCCGCCCAGGCCGCGCAGTTCGCCGAACTGCTCCCCGAGGCCCGCCTGATCAACCTCTACGGTCCCACCGAGGCGACCGTCGACGTCACCCACCAGCCCGTCACCGGCCTCGACCGGGCCGACAGCCGCGCCCGGCTTCCCATCGGCCGGCCGATCGACAACATCCGGATGCACGTCCTCGACGACCAGGGCCGCCCCTGCCCCGTGGGCCTGCCCGGTGAACTCCACGTGGCCGGCGTCGGCCTGGCCCGCGGCTACCTCGACCGACCGGAGCTGACCGCCGAGAGGTTCACCGGCGGCGCCGCCGTCGGCGAGGAGCGCCTCTACCGCACCGGTGACCGCGCCCGGTGGCTGCCGGACGGCACCCTCGACTACCTCGGGCGCGTCGACCTCCAGGTCAAGGTCCGCGGCTTCCGCGTCGAACCGGGCGAGATCGAGGAACGGCTGCGGGCCCACCCGGACGTCCGGGACGCGGCGGTGGTCGCCGTGGACGACGGCCTGACCGCCTCGTTGCGGGGCTTCGTCGTCCCGGCCGGGGAGGCCCCGGCCGAGAGCGCGCTCAAGGACCACCTGCGCGAGGCGCTGCCCGCCTACATGGTGCCCGGCCGCATCCTCGCCCTCGACGAACTGCCGCTCACCCCCAACGGCAAGCTGGACCGCGCGGCCCTGCGCAGCCCGGATGCCCTGCGCCCGAAGCCCGCCGACCATGTCGCCCCGCGCACCGAGCACGAGAAGACCCTCGCGGAGATCTGGCGCGAGGTCCTCGGACGGGACCGGATCGGCGTGAACGACAACTTCTTCGCCCTCGGCGGGAACTCGATCCACTTCGTGTCGGTCCTCGCCAAGGCCCGCGAGGCGGGGCTGGAGTTCACCTTCCAGCAGCTCTTCAAGCACCAGACCATCGCCCGGCTCGCCCGCTGCATCGAGGACGGGACCGAATCCGCGACCGCCGAGGCGGACGTCGCGGCCCGCGGCGCGTTCCGGCCCTTCGAGCTGATCGGCGACGCCGACCGGGCCCTGCTGCCGGAGGACGCCGAGGACGCCTACCCGCTCTCCATGCTCCAGGCCGGGCTGATCTTCCAGACCGAGATCACCGGCGGCCTCGGCCAGTACCACGACGTGCTGAGCTACTCGATCACCGGCACCTTCGACACCGAGGCCTTCACCGAGGCCGTACGCCGGCTCACGTCACGCCACCCGATCCTGCGTACCACCTACCACCTCACCGGCTACAGCGAGTTCCTCCAGATCGTGCACCGGGAGGTGGCCCCGCCGCTGACCGTCGCGGACCTGCGCCACCTCGACGCGGCCGGGCAGGAGGCCTGGCACCAGGAGTGGCTGGCGAAGGAGAAGGCCCGCCGCTTCGTGTGGGAGGAGGGCGGGCTGGTCACCCTGCACGTCCAGGTGCTCGGCGACGACCTGTTCCGCTACACCGTCAGCCAGCACAACTCGGCACTCGACGGCTGGTCCATCTCACTGCTGCACACCCAGCTGTTCGAGCTGTACCACCAGCTGCTCGACGGCCGCGACACCTCGCGCCCGTCCGTCGACAACCACCTGCGCAACTTCGTCGGCCTGGAGACCGAGGCACTGCGCTCCCCGCAGTCCCGGGACTTCTGGCTGGAGGTGCTGCGGGATCCGCACCCCGCCGACGTGCCGCCCCGGCCCGGTGCCGAGCCCACCGACGACTTCAGCGTGGTCCTGCGGGACGTGCCCCTGCCGAGCGGGCTCACCCAGCGCATCGAGGCGACCGCCGACGCCCTGTCGGTGCCCTTCAAGGACGTACTGCTCGCCGCCCACATGAAGGTCCTCGCCCTGGTGTCCGGGCAGGACACCGTGATGACCGGCTACGAGCACAGCGGCCGGCCGGAGCTGCCGGGCGCGGAGACCACCCTCGGCCTGCACCTCAACACCGTGCCCTTCCAGGTGGACCTCGCCGGCGGCAGCTGGGCCGACCTGATCCGCCGCGTGTACCGCGCCGAGCTCGACCTGCTGCCGCACCGGCGCTACCCGATGGCCCGGATGAAGCAGGACCTCGCCACCCAGCGCGTCCTGTTCAACACCACGTTCAACTTCACCCACTTCTACCTGCTCCAGAACCTCAAGAAGCTGCCGGAGTTCTCCCTGCTGGACATGCGGGTCGACTCCGAGACGGAGTTCCCGTTCCGCACCGAGTTCTCCCGGCACTTCTTCGACGACGAGCTCCAGCTCTGCCTGCACTTCCACACCCACCTGTACGACGAGGCGCAGATCGACCGGATCGGCGGCTACTTCGTGCGGGTGCTGGAGCTGATGGCCGCCGAACCCGACGCGCCGCACGAGGCCCACGCCCTGCTCGCGGACGAGGACCTGGCCCTGCTGGGCCGCACGCCCGGCCCCGCCACCCGCCCGTCGGGCCCGGCGGGTTCGACCGCCGGCAGCGCGTCCGAGGCCACCGTCGCCCGCATCCGGGACGCCTGGGCGGACGTCCTCGGCACCCCGGCCTCCACCATCACCCGCGACGGCGACTTCTTCGCCCTCGGCGGCAACTCCCTGCTGGCGCTGCGCGTCGTACTGGAACTCGACGGCCTGGTCACCCTGTCCGACCTCACCCGCATCTCACGCCTCGGTGAGCTGGCCGCCCTGGTGGACGAGCGCTCCGCACGCGAGGAGAGCGGCACCGGCCAGGAGGAGGGCGAGCTGCTCCAGCGGCTGACCAGCGCCCCGGGCGAGGCCGCCGTCGGAGCGGTGATCTGCGTCCCGTACCCCTGCGGCCACCCGGTGAACTTCAAGCCGCTCGCCGAGGCGATCGAGAAGCTCACCCCCGACCTCGTCGTGTACGGCGTCGAGCAGCCGGGCCACAGCCCGGAGCGCCGGGGCGAGTTCACCGACGTCACCGAGACGGTGCTGCGCGTCGTCGACGAGATCGAGCAGCGCGCGGACCTGCCGCTGATCCTCTGGGGCCACTGCGGCGGCGCCGCGGTGACCGTCGAGCTGGCCCGCGTCCTGGAGGAGCGCGGCTTCGACCTCCGGCACGTCTTCATCGGGTCCAAGCTGCTGCCGCCCGTCTCCGACATGCGCGAGTCCATCGCCATGATCGACGGCTGGAGCGACGAGGAGATCATCAGGTACATGGTCGAGGAGACCGGCTACAGCGAACTGGACGGCCTCGACCACCGCTACATCTCCTTCCTCGGCGACTCGTTCCGTCACGACGTCTGCGGCGGCTACCGCTACTTCATCGGGCGCACCGAGCAGCCGTCCGGGCGGCGCATCGAGGCACCGTTCACCGTCGTCGTCGCCGACGACGACCAGGGCCTCGCCCACGCCGCCGAGGCCCACCGCTCCTGGGGGCTGCTCGCCGAGGACGTGCGCTTCCAGCGGCTGGCGTCCGGCGGCCACTACTTCGTACGAGGAAACCCCGCCGGCACCGGCGAACTGATCGAGCGGGCGTGGGCCACCACGACCGAGATGGAGGGCTGACATGCCGCAGATACCCGTCCTGTGCTTCCCGTTCGCCGGCGCCGGCGCCTCGGTGTACCGCCGCTGCCAGGAGTACGGCAGCGACACCGTCCTCATCACCCCCGTCCAGCTCCCGGGCCGTGAGGAGCGCTTCGGCGAGCCGCTGCACACCGACGTCGTCGCCGCCGTCGACGACCTCCTGCCGTCCGTGCTCGACCGGATCGCCGGCAGCCCCGCGGTCGCCCTGTTCGGCCACAGCCTCGGCGCCGTCCTCGCCTACGAGATGGCCCACCGGCTGTGCGCCCTGGGCCGGCCCGAGGTGGTGAAGCTCATCGTCAGCGGCTCGCCCGGCCCCTGGACGCAGCGCCGGACCAGGGCCACCGGCCTCACCGACGAGGCGTTCCTGGCGCAGGTGCGGGAGTTCGCCGGGTACACCCACCCGGCACTGGAGCATCCCGACCTGCGCGAGATGCTCCTGCCGCCGCTGCGCGCCGACGTGGAGATGCACGAGAACTACCGGGCGCCCTCCGGCAAGCCCCTCCCCGTCCCGGTCGTCTCCGTGCGGGGCGACCACGACGAACTCGTCTCGCGCGACGAGGCGGAGGAGTGGGAGGCGGCCACCACGGCCGCGTACCACCACGCCGAACTGCCCGGCGGGCACATGTACGTGGTGGAGTCGCCCGACGGCCTGATGCGCCTGCTCGACGCCGAGCTGGCCGGACTGGCGGTGCGACGGTGACCGCACCCGCCCCGACGGCACACGACGTGCCGACCGCACCGGCCGGGCGCCCGCCCGGCCGGCTCGCCGGGAAGACCGCCCTGGTCACCGGCGCCGCACGAGGGATCGGCCGGGCGTGCGCGGTGGCGTACGCCCGGGCCGGCGCCGACCTGCTCCTCACCGACATCGGCCGCGACCTGCCGGGGGTGCCCTACCCGCTGGGCACGGCCGACCAGCTGGCCCACACCGCGCTCCTCTGCCGCGAACAGGGCGCCGGCTCCGTCGTCACCGTGCCCGCCGACGTCCGCGACACCGAGGACGTGCGCGCCGTGGTGGACGCGGCCCTCGACCGGTTCGGCAGGATCGACGTCCTGCTCAACAACGCCGGGATCGCCGCCCCCTCGGGCAAGACCGTGCACGACATCACGCCCGACGAGTGGGACCTGATGCTCGACGTCGACGTCTCCGGCGCCTGGCGGATGATCCGGGCCGTCGGCGGCGCCATGACCCGTCAGCGCTCGGGCAGCATCGTCAACGTCGCCTCGACCGCCGGGCTCGTCGGCTACCGCCACTTCGCCGGGTACGTCACCGCCAAGCACGCGCTGGTCGGCCTGACCAAGGCCGCCGCCCTGGACCTCGCGCCGTTCGGGGTCCGGGTGAACGCCCTGTGCCCCGGCTCGGTGCGCGACGACGAGGCGGCCGAGGGCCGGATGCTCAGCGAGATCGCCCGGTCCCTCGACGTCCCCGTCGAGGAGCACGAGCAGACCTTCGTGGCCGCCCAGCCGATGAACCGGCTCATCGAGCCGGACGACGTGGCGGGAGCCGCGCTGTGGCTCGCGTCCGACGAGTCCCGACAGGTGACCGGTTCGACGGTCACCGTGGACGGAGGGTTCACCAGCCGATGACCGACGACCACCTCCACGATCCGTCCGCCGCGGGGCGGCTGTGCCGCGCCGTCGCCCTGCGCGTCCACACCGGCGCCGACCCCGAGCGGCTGCGCCGCGACGTCACGCTGCTCACCGGCACCGCAGGCGCCCGCCTGTGGGTCGAGGACGTGCCCGACGGGGCGGAGTCCCCCGCCGCGGCCGACGCCCGGGAACGCGAGCTGACCCGCCCCGCCGACCCGGCCACGGGACCCGGCCTGCGGGCGGTCCTGCTGCGGTACGCCGACGGGGGCGCCGACCTCGTCGTCGTCGCCCACCGGGCGGTGCCGGCGGACCCGTACGAACTGGCCCGCGCCCTGCTCGACCCGGCCGCCCGGCCCACCGCCCCGGTCCCCGCGGAGCACGGCGCCGCCGGGCGGCTCGGCGAGCAGGTGGCCCTGCTCGACCGGGCGCCCGCCCCCGACTGGGGCCTCGGCGAACCCGGCGCGGCCGGCGCGGGCAGCCGCTCCTTCACCCTGCCGGTCCACGGCGACGCCCCGGCGGCCGTCACCGCCGCGGCGGCGCTCGGGCTGGTCCTGGCGCGCTGCGCCGGCGGTCCCGGCGTCGAACTGGGCACCGGCCCCGGGCGCAGCATCACCTTCACCGCCGACCCCACCGCCACGGTCGGGGAGTACCTGGAGCGGATACGGCGCGCCGAACCGGGGCCGTCCCGCACCCCCGCGGCCGGCCTGTACGTCACCGAGCCCGCCGAGGTGCTCACCGGCGAGGGCCTCAAGGCCGAGGTCATCGAGGACCGGCCGTTCCTCGCCCCGCTCCACCCGCTGTCGGTGCACGTGGCGGACGACGGCTCCACCGTCCTGTCCGGTGTCTGCCACCACCGGCGCTCCGCCGTCGGCGACTCCGCCGTCGAGTGGCTCACCGGCATGCTGGTCACCGCCCACCGGGGCCTGGTCACCGCACGGCCGGACACGCCGCTGGCCGACGTCCCGCTCTTCGACGACGAACAGCGGCAGCGCCTGGCCGTCCTGGGCGGCCTGGGACGCGCACCCGTCGCGCCCGAGGCGGCCGGCGAACGCATCGAGCGGACCGTGCGGTCCTGGGCCGAACGGACCCCGGACGCGACGGCCCTCACCTTCGAGGGCAAAGAGCTGACGTACCGTCAGCTGGATGAGCGGGCCGACCGGATCGCCGGCGCGCTGCGGAAGCTCGGTGTCACCCCGGCGGACCGGGTGGGCGTCTGCCTGGACCGCACGGCCGACCTCGTGGTGATCCTGCTCGCCGTGCTCAAGGCGGGTGCGGCGTACGTCCCGATGGACCCCGCCTACCCGGCCGACCGGCTGGCGTACATGACCGAGGACGCGGAACTGTCCCTGGTCGTCACCGAGTCCGATGCCTTTCCCGCCATGGAGGGCGTGCGGACGGTCCACCCCGGCTCCCTCGCCGCCGCGGACCCGGACGGGCAGGCGCCGGAACCCGGACCGCTCTCCGCCGACGCCGCCGCCGCCTACGTGATCTACACCTCCGGCTCCACCGGCCGCCCCAAGGGCGTCGTCGTGCCGCACCGCAACGTGGCGGCCCTCATGGACGCCACCCGCGCGGACTTCGGGCTCGGCGGCCGGGACGTGTGGACGCTCTTCCACTCCAGTGCCTTCGACTTCTCCGTGTGGGAGATCTGGGGCTGCCTGACGACCGGTGGCCGGCTCGTCGTCGTGCCCTACTGGGCGTCCCGGGACCCGGAGCGGTTCGCCCGGCTGCTGGGCGAGGAGGGGGTGACCGTCCTCAGTCAGACCCCGAGCGCGTTCGCCCAGCTGATGGAGGCCGACCGGGCCGAGCCGGTGACGGACTCGGTGCGCCTGGTCGTCTTCGGCGGCGAACCGCTGGACACCCGCCCGCTGTTGTCCTGGCTGGACCGGCACCCGGCGTCGCGGTGCCGGCTGGTCAACATGTTCGGCATCACCGAGACCACCGTGCACGTCACCGCCCAGACGGTCACCCGCCGCGAGGCACTGACCGGTTCGCGGTCCGTCGGGCGCCCGCTGCCCGGCTGGCACCTCTACGTCCTCGACCCCGAGGGCCGCGAGCTGCCCCCGGGCGTCGCCGGCGAGATCCACGTCGGCGGGGCCGGAGTGGCCGGCCAGTACCTGAACCGGCCCGAACTCACCGCGCAGCGCTTCATCCCCGACCCGCACGCCACCGGACCCATGTACCGCAGCGGCGACCGGGGCAGGCTCCTGCCCGACGGCAGGCTGGAGCACCTGGGGCGCCTCGACAACCAGGTGAAGCTGCGCGGCTTCCGCATCGAGCTGGACGAGATCCGCGCCCGGCTGCTCGACGCGCCCGGTGTCGCGGCGGCCGCCGTGGTGCTGCGGCAGAAGCCGGGCGACGCGGCCGGCGCGCGGCTGGACGCCTATGTGGTGCTCCGCGGCGGGGACGGGGTGCCGGGCCCCGACGGCGCCGCGCCCGCGACGGGAACCGAGGAGGTGCGGCGCCACGCGGCACGGTTCCTGCCCGAGCACATGGTGCCGTCGACGGTCACCGCGCTGCCCGCCCTCCCGCTCACCCCCAACGGCAAGATCGACACGTCCCGGCTGCCGGAGCCCCTCGCCGGCGGGCGGAGCACGCCGGCCGCGGCGGACGAGGAGGCCGGCGACCTGGAGACCCGGTTGCGCGGCGTGTGGGAGAAGGTCTTCGGGTTCCGCGTCGGACCGGACGACGACTTCTTCGCCCTAGGCGGCAACTCGCTGCTCGCGGTGCGGCTGCTGGCCGCGCTCCGCGAGGCCAGCATGCCCGTCTTCCCCCTGCCGCAGCTCTACCTGCACCGCACGGTACGCACGCTGGCGGCCCACCTCACCGCGGCGGAGGCACGCGCATGAGGAGAACACTCGCCCTCGTCGGCGCCGGCTCGCAGATCTACCGGGAGTACCTGCTGCGCTCGGTGGCCGGGGAGTACGACGTCCACCTGCTCGCCGACCGCGCGCCCACCTGGGAGGCGCCGTACCTCACCGGGCACACCGTCCTCGACACCGCCGACCCGGCCGCGCTGGCTGCCGCCGCCCGGGGCCTGGGCTGCTCCGGGGTCGTCACCTGGGACGACACCCGGGTCGTGCAGACCGCCGAACTGGCCCGGCTGCTCGGCCTGCCGGGCAGCCCGCCCGAGGCCGTGCTGCGGTGCCGCGACAAGCGGGCCACCCGCGAGGCGCTCCGTGCCGCGGGGGTGCCGCAGGCCGAGTCGGTGCCCGTCACCTCGCTCCCGCAGGCCCGCGCCGCCGCCGCGCGGGTGGGCTACCCGCTGGTGCTCAAACCCCGGGCGCTGAACGCCAGTACGGGCGTGGTGAAGGTGGAGTCCGCCCACCTGCTGGCCGGCCGGTTCCGGCTGGCCCGCGCGGCGACCGCGCCCGGCGCCGTCGAGGTGGCCCCCGGGGACGTCCTCGTGGAGGAGTACCTCGACGGCCCCGAGATCAGTGTCGACGCGGCCTGGTACGAAGGCCGGATGTCGCCGGCCTTCGTGGCCCGCAAGGACTGCGGCTACCCGCCGTACTTCGAGGAGGTCGGCCACCTCGTCGACGGCCGCGACCCGCTGATGGACGACCCGCGCGTACGGGACGTGGTGGCCGGTGCGCACCGGGCCGTCGGCTTCACCACCGGGTGGACCCACACCGAACTGCGGCTGACCGCCGCCGGTCCCAAGGTCGTGGAGATCAACGCCCGGATCGGCGGCGACCGCATCCCGGACATCGGCCGGCTCGCCCTCGGTGTCGACGCCGCGCTCGTCGCCGCCCGCGTGGCCTGCGGCGACGAGCCCGGCATCCGCCCCGACCGGCACCGCGTGGCGGCCGTCCGCTTCCACTATCCGGAGGCGGACTGCATCGCCCGCCACGTGTCGATCGACCGCGCGGCGCTGCCCGCCGGGGTGGACTCCGCCCTCCCGGTCGCCCTCCCCGGCCAGGAGTTGCGGCTGCCGCCGCACGGCCATGTCGCCGGCCGCTACGCCCTGGTCACCGTCGTCGGCGAGACCCGCGAAGGGTGTTTGGCCGACCTCGACAAGGCCGCGCCCGCGATCGGTCTGGAGGTGCTGCGCCCCCTGTGACGCGGGGCGGCCACCCGACTTGCCGGTGGCCGCCTCAGCCGCGCACAGGGCCGACGACAGCAGGGGGCGATACCTGCGGCCAGGAGCGGACCTGCTCCCAGGGCGGGATCCTGCCTGGGCCGGGGGGCAGAGTGGCCGGGGCACAACACCCCTCCCCCAACCCTCTGCCCCACCTTGGTCGAACTGACAAGCCCTTGGGTGTGCCGGAAGCGATTGCGGTACTCCGTCGGTGCGGCGCTGACGCGCAGGGTGCAGCCCTGGCCGCGCCGTACGGTCACCCCGTGATCGAGCGCGGCCCGCTCGACGGGCTCCAGTTCAGCGGCGCGGAGGAAGTCGCCCACCTTGCCCGGATGTCGAGGTGACCGACACCGTCCCGGGACACCCCTTCCAATAAGCTGCGGCGGCCGGATCTGACACCATCAGCCGCTTTTCATGACCACGAGTTACCACTGCTCGACTGCTGCCCGCAGCATGCCGTAGCCTCCAGCGCTTCGGCCATCCCCGTGCGGTCGTGCTCAGAACGGCCGGCCCTGGCCCTCCCGCACGAACAAGGTCAGCGGTCATCGACTCGGACGCCGGCCCGGGCCTCAGGTGGCTGACCTGGGCAGTCGTTGAGGCTCTCTTGAGGTTCCGGGCACTTGAATCGAGTCAACATCCTTCAACCTTCACAGCTCCCCCGCAGGGCATCCACGGCTTCAAACAACCCATTTGCCGGGTTTGATCCTTCCGAATTCGGCACATGCCGGAAGCAGTCAAATTCGGCCAGCCCTCGGGGCACGTCTGCCTCGAATGATCACCCTCACGTTACTGTTCGTGCCCCCCTCGGACGCTCGTTCGAGGAGTCGGGTCAACGCCCCCGACCACCTGTGATTCTCAAGCGAACAGCGTGCGTCAAGAGGGTGGTGCCCGCCCGGTGCAGCAGAAGGACATCTCAGTGAGTCATCCACATTCGCAGGAGGCACCTCCTGCCCGCCGTACTCGGCTTGCGGTGCACGCCGCCTGTCTGACGGCCCTCCTCGCAGGCGGGATCACGATCCCGAGTCCGCTTTTCTCGCCCGTCGCGCAGGCCGCCGAATCGTGCCGGAGCCACGTTGCCACCTACGTGATGGAAGTGACCCCCGGCACGGGCTGGACCAACGTCGCCAAGCCGCGCCTGCTGCGAAAGTACGTCGACTGGGATCCCAAGAACGGCGATACCAACGGCACGATGCTCGACACCGGCAAGACAGGGCAAATTCCGTACGGTAGCCGAGTGTTCACCGGTGGTCAGGGCGTGATCTACGAGATCACCAATGAGGGCGTCCTGAAGTCCTACAAGGACAAGACCGACACCGGTGGAAGCTTGCTGACCCCCGCGCGCACGTACGACGTCAACTGGACCACCCGCAAGCGGGTCTGGTCCAACGGCAGCCGCATCTTCTCCGTGCACGAAGGCGGCAAGCTTGAGGTCTTCAAGCAGAGCGATCCGGCCACCGGAGCAGGAACGGTGAGCCTCCTCGGTACGCTGCCGTTCGACAGACCAGGCGTCCTCGCGTTCAAGAACGCCGATGACGTCTGGGCGGCCGGCAATCGGATCTTCACGCTGAAGGACGGAGAAATCCGCGCCTGGGACTACCGTGAAGAGGGAACCATACCGGTCCTGCCGGACAGCGGCGTTCTCCTCGCTTCAGGTCTGACTGACGCGGTCAACGGATGGAGCCCGGGACCGGGTTCCGTCTACACCGCCACCAGCGCGAAGGACTACTCCGGCATCGTCAGAAGCTACACCGGCACCACTGCGCTGGCCCTGGCCAACGACGATGTCATGACCGGCCTGTACGGCGATGTGTTTGCCGATACCGCCTCGTGCCTGGTGGATGCGCCGGACACCAAGCCCGTTCTCGGCAGCATGCCGACCGAAACCGAGACTCCTCCATCAGCCGTCACGGATGACACTCCGGACTCCGAGCCGGTGAACCCTGCGCAGTTCTCCGGCAAGTTCGTCCTGGGCGACGGTCGGCCGGCCGCCGGCATGACCGTTCGAGTGGAGGCCGACAACGTAACCGAGGAAAGCGACACGGAGACCGAGCTGACCACGCTCGGTACCGCAACCACCGCGTCGGACGGCACTTGGAAGCTCGAGCTCCCGGCCACGCTTGCCGCCTCCGTAAGCAGCGCGGCCGCTGAGAACGGCGGGGCCGTCAACGCCATGGCCAGCGTCATGGGGAAAACCTCTACCGGCGTGCCGATGCGTGGTGTGGACCATGTGACCGCAGCGCCGGCTACCGCGCCCGCCACCGCTCAGGCGCTGGCGGCAACTGCGGCGGAGGACTCCGCGAAGCCGGTGCCGGTCCTCCCCCTCAGCGAGGACACCGCACCACAGCCGACCGAGCAGGAGTACGCCCAGAGCTGGGGCGCGCAGCAAGAGGCTCTGGCGCAGGACACCTTGGGCGACAGCCCGCTGCCCATGTGGCAGAGCGATGTGGGCAACCCCTCCACTGCCGACCCCTACATCGTCGGTGGGGTGGACACGAAGCGGATGTCCATCGAGCCGTATGACGGCGGATGCGACAAGACCAGCGAAAAGGTCATCGACAAGAAGACCTACTACACGACCGTCGCGGAAGGCCATGCCTACTGGGACGCCAAAGCCAGCGTGGACTACGACCAGAAGCTTGCCTCCAACGTGGAGGTCGCGGTGAAGACCGGTTCAAACTGGTCGGTCCAGGGCTCGGTGACGCTCGGCTCCTCGATGTCCGTCACTACCGGATACACCAACCGGGGACCGCACTTCGCCAAGCAGTGGAAGGTGCCCATCCAGTACAAGAAGATCAAGATGATCTGGAAGTGCGGTGGCGGCAACACCTTCACCCAGTACAAGATTCAGGCCGGGAAGTACCATGTCCCCGCCGGCGGTGCCACCGGCAAGTACGGCAAGGACGTGCGCAACAAGGACGGTATGACCGCCTACTACAACTCCCCGAAGTCCCATCGGGCCTACGTGGAACGCGGCGCCTACTTCCAGCTTTCCAAAAACCGAAGCATCAAATGGTCCGGGGCGGTCACTGCCTTCGGTGTCACGCTGGGCGGCTCCACCCAGTTCGACAGGGAACACAAGCAGCGCATCACCGCGGGAATGAAGTCGGGGTCCCGGCACGACATCTGGGGGAAGAATGACAGGGTCTCGGGTAAGCCGGGCATTTTCTTCTCGTTCTAGCCTGCTGGTCATGATTGCTGTCGTTGCGCTCAGTGCCTGCTCGTCCCAAACGGACTCGGTCGAGTCCGGCCGGGCACTGGCCAGCGAGGGCACCCAGTCCAGCGGCGTCGTGGGGACCGAGCATGCCAAGGTCGGTGAGACGTGGTGGTTCGCGCTGCCCGTACCGGTCAACACCACCTCGCACCCTATCGAGATCACGGACGTTGCAGTGATCCACGTTCCACACGGAATCAAGGTGTTGAAGTACGGCGCATACAGCAAAGTGGACACCGAGGGCGTCCCCCTCTTGGTACGTGAAGGCGGTGACGCCCCCGACTTCGCCAGGCTGACCGACCACATCAAAAGGCCGGTGAAGGTAGCCCCCGGGGCTGAGAGCGACATCTTCTACCTCGCCAAACTGAAGATCACCTCTCCCCCTCGAGGAAACGCCCGAAAGTGCCGGTTCGACTACCGCCAGGGCGACCAGAACTACACACAAACCCTCGACTGTGAAGTCGAACTGAAAACCGGCTAGGAGCTGCGGGTCGGTACGACACGCAGCTGAGGGCAACAGACGCCAGGTCCTGCTTCGAACCACGAAGCAGGACCTGCGCGCGTTCACGAGCGAGGTGGTCAGCTACTCCGGAGCCGGGTCGGCCGCACGGAGAAACGGGTTCTCCATCACCCCGTCCGGGGAGCAGGGGACGGCCAAGTGGTGCCGCTCGAGTCCCGCGGAACGAGTCGAGCACCGGGCCCTGCACATCCGAGTCGACCCGTGCCCCGGCGAAAAACCTCACGGCCATCGGCAAGCCCGCCGATGTCGTCCCAGGAGGTGGGAGGAAGGGTCTTGTCCCAGATCGAGCTCACTGTGCCCGACGGCGCGTTGGCCGAGGAAGGCGCAGCGAGCATCCAGCAGGACCTGGCGCGGGCTTTGCTCTCCTGGGTGGGCGCACCCGACCTGGAGATAATCCGTTGCCTGCTGTGGTCCTGCCCTGCATGCGCTGCCTGCCGGGGCGCTGGTCACCGCGGCCGATGACGCGCCTCGCTTCCGGGGCGACGTCACCGTGCCGTCCGGTGTCCTCGATGACGAGCGGCGCGCCACGAGCAGCCGGACGGGACCTGGGGAGCGGGCGGCAGGATCATGCGCTTCACCGAGGTCGCGGGGCTCGCCACGGACTGAAGACATCACCACCCGCGAGCCTCGTGCCTGCAGTCCGCCGCTCCGGGGTCAGCCCGTCATGACCTGGCGGAGCAGGTCGACGAGGGGCTGAACGGGGACGGTGGGGTCGAACGCGCGCTGGACGCCGATGCCGATGCCGAGACTGAGCAGGGTCAAGGCGGCGGTGTCCGCGGGCAGGTGGGGCGTGCGGCCCAGTTCCCGCAGCTGAGCCCGGATGAGGTCCGCGAGGGTCTCGGTGACGGCGCGCCGTCGGTGGGCGAGCTGTTCGCAGACCTGTGCGTCGTGGCGGTTGGCGGTGGCGAACTCGACTTCCAGCGCGGTCCACGAACTGTCGCCGATGTGCTGCTCGGCCCACCGCGCGAAACCCGCGATCCGGTCCTCCAAGCGGGGCGCGTCGCCCATCTCGGCGGCGATGTGGGCCACTTGCTGCAGGGCGATGCGGTCCAGGACGGCCAGGCAGAGCTCGTTCTTGGTCGCGAAGTTGGAGTACACCGCACCCTTCGAGTAACCGGCGGCCTCCGCGACCCGCTCGATGGAGGTCGTCGTGAAGCCGTCGCGCAGGAAGAGCTCGTGAGCGGTGTCGAGGACGTGTTCGCGGGTGCGGGCCTGGCTCTCGGCCCGGGTCAGTCTTGCCACGCCTGCAGATTACCGCTAGCTTCCGGATTCCATTGATATCTGAATTCCGGGAGAATCCATGGCCTTACGGCGTGCGCTGGTGGTCGGGTGCGGCGGCACGCTCGGCTTCGCCTGGACGGTCGCGGCGCTCACCGCGGTGGAAGAGCGACTGGACTGGGACGCGCGGACCGCCGAGGTGTCGGTGGGGACGTCCGCCGGAGCGGAGGTCGTGTCCGCGCTCGGCTCCGGGCGGTCCGTGTCCGATCTGCTCGCGGCCGTACGGGGAGAGCCCGGCGCGGACCCGGTGCTGCTCGGACATCTCCGCGCCCGTCCGGGTGCGCTGCCTCCCGTCCCGTGGCCCGGACTGCCGGGGGCCGGCCTGACGGCGGCTGCCGTGCGCGGCCGGGTCTCGCCGGGTGCCGGGCTGGTGGGCCTGCTGCCGCGCGGCCGGGGTGATGCGCAGTGGCTGCGCCGATTCGGGGCCGCGCTGGCACAGGGCCGCCCGTGGACGGAATCCGCACGCACGTGGCTGGTCGCGGCCGACACCCGCTCGGGCCGGCGGGTCGCGTTCGGGGCGCCGGGAGCGCCGGACACCGACCTGGGCAGCGCGATCGCCGCGTCCTGGGCGATCCCGGGCTGGTTCCCACCGGTGCGGATCGACGGGCGGACCTACCTCGACGGCGGGGCGGTGTCCCCGACCTCGGCGGATCTCCTCGTCCCCCTCGGACTGGACGAGGTGGTGATCGTCGCGCCCATGTCCACCTCCGGAGGCGCACCCGCCACCGGCCTGAGCCGTCTCGAACGGGTCCTGCGCCGCTGGATGACCCGGACCGTCGACGCGGAGGAACGGTTGTTGCGCGCGGCGGGCTGCCGCGTCGTCCGGATCGAGCCCGGTGTGGAGGAACTGGCCGTGATGGGGGCCAACTTCATGGACCCGCGGCGGCGTGCGGCCACCCTCGACGTCTCCCTGCGCACCGCACCCGACCGCGTCGAGCGAGCCGTCGACAGGAGCATCGCGGTATGAGCACCCACTTCGAGGTCATCGTCGTCGGCGCCGGCATCTCCGGGGTCGGCGCCGGGGCCAGGCTTCGCGGCGCCGGTGTCCGGGACTTCCTGATCATCGAGGCGGCCGACGACTTCGGCGGCACGTGGCGGGCCAACACCTATCCCGGGTGCCAGTGCGACGTCCCGTCCCGCCTGTACAGCTACTCTTTCGCACCGAATCCGGACTGGACGCGGGTGTACGCGCACCAGCCGGAGATCCTCTCGTACGTGCGGCGGGTCGCCGACGCCCACCGGCTGCGCGAACACACCAGGTTCGGGGTGCGGATGACCGGAGCGCGATGGCAGCCAGGCCCGGCCCGCTGGCTCGTCCGCACCGACGCCGGTGAGTTCACCGCCCGGTTCCTGGTCGCCGGCGCCGGCCCGTGGAACGAACCCCTCGTCCCGGACCTCCCCGGCCTCGACGGTTTCGCCGGCGAGGTGTTCCACTCCGCGCGCTGGAACCACGACTACGACCTGCGGGGCAAGCGGGTCGCGGTGCTCGGTACCGGCGCCTCGGCCGTGCAGTTCGTCCCGGCGATCGCCCCCGGCGTCGCCCGGCTCCATCTGTTCCAGCGCACCGCGCAGTGGGTGCTGCCCAAGCTGGACCATCACATACCGAAGGCCGAACGGTGGGCCATGCGCCATCTGCCGGGCGCGCGAGCCGCGGTGGCGGGGCTGGAGTACCGGGCCATGGAGACGCTCGGGCGCGGGTTCCGGCGCCCCGGGCTGATGCGCGGCGTCCAGGCCATCGCACGGGCCCATCTGCGGGCCACCGTGCGCGACGCCGCACTGCGCCGCAAGCTGACTCCCGACTACACCATCGGCTGCAAGCGCATCCTGTTCTCCAATCACTACTACCCCGCGCTGAACCGGCCGAATGTCGCCGTGCACGCCACCGCGGTGCACGCCGTCGAGGGCAACACGGTGCACGGCGCCGACGGCCGGGCCGCCGAGGTGGACGCGGTCATCCTCGGCACCGGCTTCCGCATCCTCGACTCGCCGCTCGCCGGCCTGGTCCGTGACGGGGCCGGCCGCTCGCTCGCCGACCGCTGGCAGGGCTCCCCCGAGGCATACCTCGGCACCGTCGTGGCGGGCTTCCCCAACGCCTTCATGCTCCTCGGCCCCGGCCTGGGCACCGGGCACTCGTCGGCGTTCGCCATCCTGGAGGCACAGCTCGACCTCGTCCTGGGGGCCATCGACGCCGCACGGGAGGGGAATTGGGCGGCGGTCGAGGTGCGCGGGGACGTGCAGGCCGCGTACAACGCCCGGCTGCAGGCCGCGCTGGCCGGCACCGTCTACAACTCCGGTGGGTGCAGGAGCTATTACCTCGACGCCAACGGCCGCAACAGCTTCAGCTGGCCCTGGTCCACCGGCCGGCTCCGCACCGACGTCGGACGGTTCGACCCGGAGGACTTCACCGTGTCCCCCGTGGAAGGCCGACGGCGGTAGAGAAGCCGTCGCCGGACATCGCGCGGGCGTGGTCGGCCCGGCGGGGCGTCAGCGCTCGGTCAGTGCGGGAAGGTGCTCGGCGAGATGCAGGGCGTGGAGCCGTGCGAACTCGTCGTGCGAACAGCGGCCGTAGGCGGGGTGAGGGGCGTGCTCGGCGGTGTGGCCGGTGAACAGGGCCACAGCCTCGGCGAGGCCGGCCGCCGCCTCGGGCACCGGCAGCGCCGGGTCCAGCGGGGGCGCGCCGTCGATCACCGCACCGAGCGGGTGCTTCATCGCTCCACGACGCAGGAAGACCCGCTTGGCCAGAGAGCCCGCCGTCGCCCGGAACAGGGCGGGCTTGAGTACGGGATATCCGGTCACGGAGTAGCGGACGGTCTGGGCACAGTGCTGCACCGTCTGGGAGAGATTCCAGGTGCTGCCCGGGGCCAGCAGGTCACGCTCGGGGCGGTCGAGGTTCTGATGGAGCCGCTCGACGAGTCCGGCCAGGTCGGGGGAGGACATGGTGCGAGCCTACTCAGGACCGGGGGCCCGCCCGTCTCCACCCCGGCGCTTATCCGATCCGCCCCGCCATGGACACGGGGCGGTATCGGTCGGCCCCGGTGTACGGCGTCGGCGGGATCAGGCGTCCTGGGCCGCGGCGAGGGACGCGGGGCGCAGGTCCGTCCAGTGGGTCTCGACGTACTCCAGGCAGGCCTCGCGGGTGTTCTCGGTGAAGGCGATCGCCCACCCCCCGGGGACCTCGGCGAAGGACGGCCAGAGGGAGTGCTGCCCCTCGTCGTTCACCAGGACCAGGAAACGGCCTTCGTTGTCGTCGAAGGGGTTGGTGCTCATGCGCGCTGCCTCCTCGGAGGGCCAAGTTTAGGTTAGGCTCGCCTAATTGACGGAGCTTAGCCTTTGGTCCTCCCCTCTCACAAGGAGAGCTCATGCGCGTGGCCGCGGCCGACAGTCAGGACGCGTTCGCCGGGTTCGGGCTGCCGGAGGCGCCCGGCAGTGCCGCGTTCTGGGCCGCTGTGGGGGCGCCCTCGTCGGTGCCCGCCGAGGGTGGCGGTTGGGTGACGCTGTTCCTGTGGCGCGGGTCGTCGCCGGTGACCGTCGAGTTCGAGAGCTGGTCGGAGCCGGTCGCCCTCCGCCGCTGGCAGGACACCGACTGCTGGTACGCCGAGGTGCACATGCCCGAGCGGCTGCGGCTGACGTACCGGTTCGTGGCGGGCGGCGCCGCCCATGCCGACCCCTTCAACCCGGCCGGGGCGGGCGGGGAGCGGTCCATCGCCGCGACGCCGGACGCCCCGGAGCAGCCGTACTGGCCGTTTCTCGGGGCGGACGCGGTGCTGCCCGTGCCGCGGGCGCGGATCCGCTGGGCGAGTGAACGCCTGGGCGGGCGGCGTACGGTGCGGCTTCATCCGGCGGGGGGTGGTGGGCCGGTGGTGCTGCTGCTCGACGGGGACGACTGGTTGTATCTGCATCCGGCCATGGCCGCCTTCGACTCGGCCGTGGCGGCGGGTGAGATGCCGCCGGTGACGCTGGTCTTCCTGCCGGCCAAGGACCGGGTCGCCGAGTTCACCTGCCGGCCCGACCTGTGGGAGGCCGTGCGTGACGAACTGCTGCCGCTGGTGGCGGAGTCGGACGTACCCGCCGACCTCGGGCGGCTGGTGGTCGCCGGGCAGAGCCTCGGGGGGCTGAGTGCGGTGTATGCGGCGCTGGAGTTTCCCGGGTTGGTGTCGCGGGTGGCGTGTCAGTCGGGGTCGTTCTGGTGGACGCCGGGTGCCCGGCGGGCGGCTGATCCGTTGGGGGGTCCGGTGGGGGGTGTGATCGCCGAGCGGTTGCGGGCGGGGGTTGATCTGTCGGGGCTGCGGGTCGCGTTCGACGTCGGGGAGCACGAGGACCGGATGCTGCCGCATTGTGAGGTGACCGAGGGGCTGGTGGAGCGGGCGGGGGCGACCGTGCGGGTGTCCCGGTCCGCGTCGGGGCATGATCGGGTGGGGTGGCGTCATGCGTTGGTCAGGGATGTCGGCTGGGCGCTTCGCGCGTAGCGCCGTTGTCGGGTGCGGGTGCGTGGGGGCTGGTCGCGCAGTTCCCCGCGCCCCTGAGGCCGGTCCCCCCGAGCCCCTTGATGGAAGCACTTCGCGTGCAGCGCCCTTGCCGGGTGCCGGTGCCTGGGGGCTGGTCGCGCAGTTCCCCGCGCCCCTGAGGCCGGTCCCCCCCGAGCCCCTTGATGAAAGCACTTCGCGTGCAGCGCCCTTGCCGGGTGCCGGCGCGTGGGGGCTGGTCGCGCAGTTCCCCGCGCCCCTGAGGCCAGTCCCCCCCGAGCCCCTTGATGAAAGCACTTCGCGTGCAGCGCCCTTGCCGGGTGCCGCTGCCTGGGGGCCGGTCGCGCGGTTCCCCGCGCCCCCGATGGTCAGCGTGCCACCGCCGAGCAGTAGTCCTGGTCTTGTGCCAGCAGGTTGCGGTGGGTGTCCTCGGCTGTGATCGTGCCGTTGTCCAGGACCAGGACCCGGTCCGCCGCGTCCAGGAAGGCCGGGCTGCTGGTGATCACGATCGTCGTGCGGCCCCGGCGCAGCTTCGCCACGTTGCGGGCGATGAGTTGTTCGGTGACCGCGTCCACCGCCGTCGTCGGATCGTGCAGAACGAGGACCTCGGTGTCGGCGGCCAGGGCGCGCGCCAGGGACAGGCGTTGGCGCTGGCCGCCGGAGAGGTTGGCGCCCCGGTCGCGGACGCCGTAGTCGAGGCCCTCGGGGTGCAGGGCGACGACGTCGGTCAGCATGGAGGCCTCGACGGCGTCGGGGACGGTCCGGCTGGTGCCCGCCGGGTCGATGTTGGTGCGGAGGGTGCCCGCGAAGATCTCCCCGTCGTACGGGTTGACCAGCAGGTGCTCACGGACCGCCTCGACGGCCAGGTCGCCCAGTTCCCGGCCGCCGATCCGTACCGTCCCCTCGTACGCGGTGGGCGGGACCCGCACGGCCAGGACGGCCGCGAGGTCGGCCGCCGCGCGGGGCTGGTAGGGGGCGATGGCGACGAACTCACCCGCCTTCACCCGGAACTTCAGGTCGGCCAGGGTGCCGTGGCGGACGGAGTCGATCTCGAGGCCGCTGCCCGGTGACGGGCGTGCGGAGCCCGGCGTCATGACCGGCGGGGCCGACAGCACCAGTGCCATCCGCTCGGCCGACGCGCGCGCGATCATCACGTACTTGGGCATCTCCGAGAACAGCTTCAGCGGCTCCATGATGAACTGCGCCAGGCCCACCGCCATGACGAGTTCGCCGATGGTGACGCGGCCCTCGAACGCCAGCCAGCCGGCCGTCAGGGTCACGGCGCCGGCGAGGACCGCGTTGAGGGCCAGTGCGGTGCCCGCGTAGGCGCCGTTCACCTTGGCGACCGTGATCGACTGGTGCTTCGCCTCGGTGCTCACCTTCCGGTACGACAGGAACGCCGCGTGGTTGCCGCCGAAGCCGTGCAGTGGGCGCAGGCCGGTGATCAGGTCGGCGACCTTCGCACCCGCCCGTGCCACCCGGGCCTGCTGTTCCTGGGTGCTGCTGCCGATCCGCCTGGACATCACGCTGAGCACGGACAGGATCGCGACGGTGCCCACGATCACCAGCAGGCCGAGCCGGACGTCGGCCAGGCCCAGGGCCACCGCCGCGACCAGCACCGCGACCAGCGAGCTGATCAGCAGCGGCACCACCTCGATGATGTCGGCGGTCTGGTCGGCGTCCTCGGTGGCGATGGTCAGCACCTCGCCGGACTTGAGGCCGACGTCCCGGGCCACGGGCTGCAGGCCGCAGGCCGCGACCTTCACCCGCCAGCGGTGCGCCTCGGTGGTGTTGGCCTTCTGCAGGATCCGCATGCCGAACCGCCACGACAGCGAGACGGTCGTGATGATCACGGCCAGCGCGCCGATCGACCAGGCGAGCGCCTGGAGGCTGCGGCCGTCCCGCATCGTGTGCTCGACGATCATGCCGAGTGCGATGGGGAAGGCCGTCTCACCGGCCTGGTAGAGGCCCATGAGGAGGGTGCCCCAGGCCATGGCGCCGATGTTGCGGCGCAGGGCGGTCCGCAGGATGGCGGCCCCGCGGGGCCGCTGGGTGTCAGTTGTCATCGAGGTGGCGGGCAATCGCTTCCGGGGTGCGCAGGGTGAACAGATCGCGGATGGTGATGACGGGACCGTACTCGCGGCGGAGCAGCCCGATGAGCCGCACCGCCAGCATGGAGTGTCCTCCCAGGGACACGAAGTCGCTCACCGCGCTCACCTCGTCGTCGTCCAGGTCCAGTGCCTCGGCGAAGTACTCGCACACCACGGTCTCGGTCTCGGTCCGCGGGCCCCGCTCCCCCGCCGTGGTCAGCGCGCCCAGCGGCTTCGCCTCGGGCAGCGCCTTGGTGTCGGCTTTCCCGTTCACCGTCAGCGGGATGCCGTCGACCTGCGCGTAGTGCGTGGGACGCAGGAAGTCCGGCAGCCCGGCGCCCACCTCGGCGGCGACGGCCGCCAGGTCCGCGCCGTCCAGGACCAGGTAGGCGGCCAGCCGGTGGGCGCCGTCGACCTGCGGGTCGGGCTGGGCGACCGCGGCGACGAACCGCACGGCCGGGTGCGCCGCGAACACCGCCTCGACCTCGCCGAGTTCGACGCGGTGGCCGCGGATCTTGACCTGCTGGTCGGTGCGGCCCAGGTACATCAGGTTTCCGTCCGGCCGGCGGACCACCAGGTCGCCGGTGCGGTACATGCGCTCCCCGGGCTCGCCGAACGGGCAGGCGACGAAGCGGTGCGCGGTCTGCGCGGGCTGCCCGAGGTAACCGCGTGCGATGCCGATGCCGGACACGTACAGCTCGCCGGGCACCCCGTCCGGCAGTGGCCGCAGCCAGGGGTCCAGGACGTACACGTCCGTGTTGTCGATGGCGACGCCCACCACCGGGTCCTGGCAGTCGAAGGTGCCGACGCCGAGGGTGTTGATGGTGTACTCGGTGGGCCCGTACAGGTTGTAACCCACCGTGCCCTCGGTCTCGGCGAGCCGCTGCCACAGCGTCGGGGTGACGGCCTCGCCGCCCAGCAGGACCAGCGCGGGCCGCCGTGCCGGGTCGTCGAGCAGGCCCTCCGCCACCAGCTGCTGCGCGTAGGTCGGGGTCACGTTGACGACGTCGATCCCGTGCTCCCGGCAGTACTCCACCAGCCGGGGCGCGTCCCGCCGCAACTCCTCGTCGCAGATGTGCACTTCATGGCCGTCGGCGAGCCACAGCAGCTCCTCCCACGACATGTCGAAGGCGAACGACACGGTGTGGGCGATCTTGAAGATCCGGTGGCCGTGCTCGGCCAGCACCGGTTCGAAGATCCGGCGCTGATGGTTGATCAGCATGTTGGTGAGACCGGCGTACTCGGTCACCACCCCCTTGGGCTTCCCGGTGGAGCCGGAGGTGTAGATCGTGTACGCGGGGTGGCGCAGACGGTCGGGGTCGTCCGGCGCGAACGTCACGAACGGCTCTGTCTCCGGAAGGGGCCGGTCCAGTTCGATCAGCTCGCCGGTCAGCCGGGGCGAGACGGCACTCACGGTGAGGGTCACGTCGGGACGGGCGTCGCCGACGATGGCGGCGATCCGCTCGTCCGGATGGTCCAGCTCCAGCGGCACGTACGCGGCACCGACCCGCAGGACGGCGAACAGTGCCGCGACCCAGTCGAGGGAGCGCGGGATCGCGAGGCCCACGGTGGTCTCCGGCCCGATGCCGCGCGCGGCGAGCACGCCGGCCACGGCCCTGCTGCGGTCGCGGAGTTCGGCGAACGTCATCGTCGAGCCGTGGGCGACGAGCGCAACGCGCCGCGGGTCGCGGTCCGCCGCCCGGTCGAAACGGTCGACGACGGTGTCCGTGCCGACGTCGGTGCGTACGGCCGGCTCGGGCACCGCGCCCGGTCCCCGCAGCGCGCCGACCGGGCCGGTCGCCCGGGACAGGTCCTCGAGGACGCGCAGGTAGTCGTCGAGGAGACGGCGGGCGTTGCCGGTGTCGCCGTCGCGGTACTCCAGCTTGACGGTGAGCCGCTCGCCGGGCGTGACGACCCAGGTGAACGGATAGTGGGTGGAGTCGTCGGCCTTGACCGCGGTGATGCCGTGCCGCGCGTTCATCTCGGCGAACGCGTCCATGTCCAGGAAGTTCTGCAGCACGAACAGGTTGTCGAACAGGGTGTCGTGCCCGCTGGCCCGCTGGATCTCGCCGAGCCCGAGGTGCTCGTGCTCCATCGCCTCGACCCGGGCGCTCTGTACGGCCGTGAGGTAGGCGCGGACGGTGTCGTCCGGGCGGGCCCGGGTCCACATCGGCACGGTGTTGAGCAGCACGCCCACGATGTCGGAGAGTCCCTCGCCCTCGCGGCCGGAGACGGTCACGCCGAACACGGCGTCGGCGCGGCCGGTGTGCGCGCCGAGCAGCAGGCCGAACGCGCCGGTCAGCACCGAGTTCAGGGTGACGCCGTGCACCCGGGCCGCCTCGCGCACGAGGTCGGACCGTGCGGCGGACAGCGTGTGCACGAGGGCCTTCGGCAGGTCGTCCGAGAAGGCCGGCGCGGGCCCGGCGAGCAGGGTGGGGCCGGGCAGGGCGGCCAGCTGGTCCGCCCAGAAGCGCTCCGATGCGGCGGAGTCCCGTGCCGCGAGCGCCCGGGCGTACTCCTCGAAGCCCGGCGTGGCCGGTGCGTTGTCCAGCGGCTCGCCGGCGAGGACGGCTCGGTAGGCGTCGAACAGGTCGCGCAGGACGATCTCGCGGGACCAGCCGTCCCACAGCAGCAGGTGGTAGCTGAGCAGCAGACCGTCCCGGCCGCCGGGCAGACGCACGACCGTCAGCCGGATCAGGGGCGGCTCGCCCGGGTCGAACCCGGTGTCGCGGTCCCGGGCGCGCAGGGCGTCGACCTCCGCGTCCGTCGCCAGGTCGACCGTACGCACGCCGACGCGCCGGCCGGCCTTGAGGACCTGCACCGGGTCGCCGTCGTCGTCGGTGGTGAAACCGGCGCCGACGACGGGGTGCCGGGCGATCACGTGCGCCATCGCCTCGGCCAGCGCGCCGGTGTCCAGGCGCCGGTCGAAGGTGAACCAGTTCTGTGCGACGTAGTGTCCGGCCGGGCCCGCCAGCTGGGCCTGGAAGAACAGGCCGCGCTGGAGCGGGGTGACGGGGGCGGTGCGCTCGGCCGTCGTCGCGGCGTCCGCGAGGTGCTCCAGGGCGCTGCGCCAGTGCTCGGTGATCTCGTCGGGGACGCCGTCGGCGAGCGTGAACTCGGCGAGCAGGCCTCCGGTGGCCTCGTCGGTCCACGCGTTGACCTCGACGGCGTACGGGCTGCCCTGGTCGCCGGGCGTGAGGTGCAGTGCCTGGGACTCGCTGCCCCGGCCGAGGTAGTTGAACAGCACCTGCGGGCGGGCGGTGAGCAGGGGGGCCGTCTGCGGGTTGAGGTACCTGAGCAGGCCGTGGGCGACGTGCCCGTCCTCGTCCGGCTGGCGCTCGGCGACCTCGTGCGCGGCGGCGACGGGATCGGTGTGCGGAGTGAGCCGTACGGGTGCGATGGAGGTGAACCAGCCGACGGTACGGGTGTAGTCGTGCTGTGCGCGGGCCGGGACCCTGCCGTGCCGCTCCAGGTCGATCGCGAGGTCGGTGGGCGAAGGCTGGATCCTGGTCAGCGCGGTGCGCAGGGCGCCGCAGAGCAGCTCGGTGAGACCGACGCCGAGTGCGGAGGGCGCGGTGCGGGTGAGGTGGTCACTCACGTCGGAGGCGACCACGACCGTCGTCCGGCGCAAAGGGCCCGGGGTGGGCAGCAGGTCGGGGGCCTGGAGGGTGGTGATCCAGTGGCCGAGGTCGTCAAGGTCCTGGGTCGCCCGGAGCGTCATGGCTTCGGCGTACTCGGCGTAGGGGGTGGTCGGCGGGGCGAGGGGCTCACCGCGCAGGGCCGCGGCCAGATCGTCCAGCAGGATCAGCCAGGAGACCGAGTCGACGGCGAGGTGGTGGACGGTGACGACCAGGGTCCTGCTCGCCTCCAGCCACGCGAACGCGATCACTTCGCCCGACTCGGGGTCGAGCCGTCCGGCCGCCTCGTCCGCCACGGCCGCCGCGTCGGTCGTGTCCGGGCGTACGACGGTGATCTCGTGGGCGGGGTCGGTGCGGAGGGCCCACACGCCGTGTGCGGTGTCGAGGCGCAGCCGCAGGACCGGGTGCGCGGCGACCACGGCGTTCGCGGCGCGTACGGCGTCGGCGTAGCCGGTGCCCTCGGGGGCCTGGAGGGTCCTGGCCTGGGCGAAGCGGGTGAGGGAGCCGCCGAGTTCGCGTTGGCGGAGGATGATCGGGGTGGGGGGCAGGGGGCCGTCTTCGCGGGGGGTGGTCTCCGGAGCGGTCCGGGGGGTGTTCGTGCTCGTTCCGAGGTGCGCGGCCAGTGCGCGGGGGGTCTTGAGCAGGAAGACGTCCCGCGGGGTGAGGGGCAGCCCCAGGGTGCGGGCCCTGTTCACGACCGTGATGGCGATGATGCTGTCGCCTCCGGCGCGGAAGAAGTCGGTGTCGGCGGTCACCGCGGTGCCGGGCAGTGTCCCAGTGAAGATCTCCACCAGCGTGGCGAGCGCTGAGTGTTCGCCTGCCGGTGCGCTGTGGCTGGTCGCGCAGTTCCCCGCGCCCCCGAGGGGGCGTTCCGCCAAGGCCCGTCGGTCGAGCTTGCCGTTGACCGTCAGGGGCAGGGCATCGATGGTCCGGACCCGGCCCGGGACCATGTGCACCGGCAGCTTCTCCGACAGCCGACTCTCGAAGTCGTCCGGCACCGTGCCCACCACGTGCGCCACCAGGTGATCCCCGGTGTCCGCCACCGTCACGGCCACGTCGATCACGCCGTCGAGGTCTCTGATCGCGGCCTCGACCTCGCCCGACTCGATGCGGAAGCCCTTGAGTTGCACCTGGTCGTCCGCACGGCCGGTGAAGACCAGCTCGCCGTCGAGGGTACGGATGGCGAGGTCGCCCGTGTGGTACATGCGGGAACCGTCGGCTGCGAACGGGTCGGCCACGAAGCGGCCCGCGGTGAGGGCGGGCCTGCCCAGGTAGCCGAGGGACACCTGGTCACCGGCGCCGTAGATGGCGCCCTGGCGGCCCGGCGGCACCGGGCGGAGCCGGTCGTCGAGGAGGTGGGTGACCAGACCGGGGATCGGACCGCCGATGGGACTGACGTCGTTGCCGGGGGTGAAGTCCTCGTCGGTGAGCACCCGGTGGGTGACGTGGACGGTGGTCTCGGTGATGCCGTACATGTTGACGAGCTCGGGTGCGGTCGTGCCGTGCCGCTCGACCCAGCCGCGCAGCCGTCCGAGGTCCAGTGCCTCGCCGCCGAAGACGATGCGGCGCAGTGCGGGCAGCGGTTCGCCGGCCAGTCGGTCGGCCTCGATGAACTGGTAGAAGGCCGACGGGGTCTGGTTGAGGACGGTGACGCCGCGCTCGCGGACCAGCCGGTGGAAGTCGACCGGGGAGCGTGTCAGGGCGTACTCGGGCACCAGCAGCTCACCGCCGTGGGCCAGCGCGCCCCACAGCTCCCAGACGGCGAAGTCGAAGGAGAAGGAGTGGAACTGGACCCAGACGTCCCCCGGGCCGAAGTCCATGTCCGGTCGGGTGTTGGCGAGCAGCGACACGACGCTGGAGTGCGGGACGACGACGCCCTTGGGGCGGCCCGTGGATCCGGAGGTGTAGATCACGTAGGCGGGGGTGTGCCAGTCGGGCTCGGGGGCGGGCTCCCTGCGGGCGGCCGGGGGCTCTTCGCCCTGGACCAGCACCCGGGCCGGCACCCCCGCCCGGGCCAGGAGGTCCGTGAAGCGGTCGCGTTGGTCCCGGTCCACGAGGACGACCTGCGGGGTCGCGTCGGCGAGGATGTACTCCAGCCGCTCGTCCGGGTAGGCCAGGTCGAGGGGGACGTACGCGCCACCCGTGCCGGCGATTGCGACGAGGGCGACGACCTGCTCCAGGGAGCGGGGGGCGGCCACGGCGACCCGCTTGCCCGGGCCGGCTCCTGCCGCGCGCAGGGCGGAGGCCAGGTCGTTCTTGGCGTCGGACAGCTCGCCGTAGGTCAGGGAGCGGGTGGCGCCGTCGAGGCCGCACTGGGTGACGGCGGTGGCCGCCGGGTCGCGGCGGGCCGCGATGTCGAACAGTCCGCCCAGAGTGGTCGGGGTGATGGGGGCGGGGCGTCGTCCGGCTCCCGCCGCCAGGTCGTCGACCGGGGTGTCCGGGTGGGCGAGCAGGCCGGTCAGGGTCCGGCTGAACGTGTGCAGGATCGACCGGGCGGTCGTCTCGCGCAGCAGTTCACCGTCGTAGATGAGGTTGAAGCGCGGACGGCCGTCGGGTGCGCGCTCGACCACGAGGGTCAGCGGGTAGTGCGGGGCGCCCTCGTTGACGAGGGCCGTGATGGTCAGCGTGTCGCCGGGGCTCCGGAGCGAGGTCAGGTCGGTGGCCACGTCGAACACCACGAGTGTGTCGAAGAGGGAACCGGAGCCTGCCTGGCGGCCGATGCGGGCCAGGGAGACGTGCTGGTGCGGCAGGACGGCGCTCTGGTGGTCGCGTACGGCGGTGAGCAGGCCGGCCGCGGTGGTCTCGGGGGTCCAACAAGCGCGTACGGGGATGGTGTTGATGAACAGGCCCACCATCTCCTCGATGCCGGGCACATCGGCGTCGCGGCCGGAGACCGTGGAGCCGAAGACGACGTCCCGTCCGTGGAGGATGCCGCCCAGGGTGACGGCCCAGGCGCTGTGCACGGCGACGCTCAGCGGCACGCCGGCCTCGCGGACGGCGGCGTCGAAGCCGCCCCCGGGTTCCACGGCGGTGTCGGCGAACCGGTCGGAGGGCGTGTGGCCTTCGGCGATGAGTGAGGGGCCGGATAGTTCGGCGAGTTGCTCACGCCAGACGCGGTCGCTCTCGGCGGCGTCGCGTCCGGCGAGCCAGTGCACGTAGTCGGCGAAGCCGCCGAGCGGATGGACGGTGCCCGGCGCGTGGTACTCGGCGAGCAGGGCGCGGAGCATGGGCGGCACCGACCAGCCGTCGGCGATGATGTGGTGCACGGTCTGCACGAGGACGCTGCGGCCGGAGCCGGCGCGAATGAGCGTGTACCGCATGAGGGGGCCGCTCGTCAGGTCGAACCCGGTGCGGCGGTCCCGTTCGGCGAGGGCGCGTATCTCCTCGGCGGTGATGCCGGGACGGTCGAGCGTGGTGAAGGGGGCCTGGAGTCCGTTCTCCAGGACGGAGACCACGCGGCCGTCGCTGAGGGCCGTGAAGCGGGCGGCCAGGTTGGGGAACAGGGTGAGCAGCCGGGTGGCCGCCGCCGCGAGCCGGTCGGCGTCCACGTCGCCGTCCAGGGTGAGCAGTTGCTGCTCGACGTAGGCACCCGCGGAGTCGTCGTCGAAGACCGAGTGGAAGTAGAGGCCTTCCTGCAGCGGGGTCAGCGGGAGGATGTCCCGCAGTTCCGGGCCGTCCAGGGCGTCGACGTCGGCTTGGGTGAGCGGGACGAGGGGGAAGTCGCTGGGCGAGTGACCGCCCTGGTCGAGTGCGGCGAGTCCGGTCAGGGCCGTGCGGAAGTGGTCGGCGAGTGCCGTGATGTCGGCGTCGGTGAACAGGCCGTCGGGCCAGGAGATGGTGGTGACCAGCTCGTACGCGCCGGATGCGGCGGGTTCGGCGATCGCGTTGAACTCCAGGGCGCGCGGCAGGCGCATCCGGGGGTCGCGCTTCTCGCCCAGCCGGCCGGTGGTTCCGGCGAGTTGCCAGTCGCCGGGGGCACCGGCGGCGAAGCGGCCGAGGTAGTTGAAGAGCACCTGGGGTGCGGGGGCGTCGAACTCGCTGTGGGTGAGGTAGCGCAGGGCGCCGTAGGAGATGCCGTTGTCCGGTACCCGGGCGAGGTCCTCCTTGACGGCCTTGAGGGCGGCGGTCAGGTACGCGGGGGTGGTGAGGTCGGACGCCGCGCCGGGGTCCACGGTGACCGGGAACAGGGTGGTGAACCAGCCCACCGTCCGGGACAGATCCGGTTCGAACCCGGCCGAGCCCGCCACGAACTGCCCTTCCCGGCCGTGCCCTTCGAGCTCGATGTGGGCGAAGGTCTGGTCCTGGCCGAGGTCGCGGCGCCAGCGGGCGAGGGCGACGGCGAGGGCGGTGAGGAGGACGTCGTTGACGCCGGCGTGGAACCTCGCGGGGATCTCGCCCAGCAGCGCGGCCGTGACCTCGGGGCCGACCGTGACGGTCCGCAGGCGTTCGCCGGCGACGGTGTCCGTCTCGGCCAGGGCGCGGCGGGCCAGCGGCTGGTCCACGCCTGGCAGGGGGCTCCGGTAGGTCGAGCTGTCGGCGTCGAACGCGGCGCGTTCCAGCAGCTGCGTCCAGCGCCGGAACGACGTTCCCACCGGGGGGAGTCCGACGGGCTCGCCCGAGCTGTACCGTCGCCAGGCGGTGGCCAGGTCCTCCATCAGGATGCGCCAGGACACGCCGTCGACGACCACGTGGTGGGCGACGAGGACGAGGTGGCGCGCCCGGGGGCGCCAGACGGCCCGGAGCATCACGCCGTTCGCCGGGTCGAGCCCGGCCGTCGCGAGGGCGATGCACTCGTCGAGCGGCCGGTCGCTGCGCTGCCAGCCGGGCTGGGCCCGCTCGGCCCCGGGGATGTCGAAGCTCCAGCGGCTGCCGCGCACGAGCTTGGCGCGGAGCATGTCGTGCCGGGCGAGGAGGGCGGTGAGGATCGTGTCGAGGGCATCGGCGGTGAGGTCCGCGGGGGTGTTCAGGACGACCGATTGGACGAAGCCGTCGACGGCGTCCGTGGTTTCGCCGAGCCACTGCACGATGGGTGAGCCGACGACGGCGCCGGTGGCGACATCGGCGTGGTCCACGGCGGAGACGTCCTCGCGGCTTGCGACCGCGGCCAGCGCGCCCAGGGTGGTGTGGGTGAAGATCTGCCGTGCCGTGACGTGCAGGCCCTGCTCGCGCAGTGCGCTCAGCAGGGAGATCGCCAGGATGCTGTCGCCGCCGAGCTGGAAGAAGTCCTGGTCGACGCCGACCTCTTCGAGGCGCAGCACCTGCGCGACCGCGGCACAGACCGCCCGCTCGTCGTCGCTGGTGGGGCGGGTGAACGAGCCCGTCCCGAGCACGGGCTCGGGCAGGGCGTTGCGGTCGAGCTTGCCGTTGGCGGTGAGCGGGAACTCCTCCAGCACCACGATGTGGGCGGGCACCATGTACTCGACCATGTGCGCCGCGGCCCACGCCTTGACCTCGTCCGCGTTCAGGTCCTCGGCGCCGGCGGCCGGTATGACGTAGCCGACGAGGTAGGTGCCGCCGGCCGTGTTCTTCTTCGCGACGACACAGGTGTGCCGGACCCGGGGGTGCTCGGCGAGGCCGGCCTCCACGTCCTCGATCTCCAGCCGCATGCCGCGGATCTTGATCTGGTTGTCGGCGCGGCCGAGGAAGTCCAGCGATCCGTCGGGGGCGAAGCGGGCGAGGTCGCCGGTGCGGTAGAGGCGGGAGCCGTCGTTCGCGAAGGGGTTGGCGACGAAGCGGGAGGCGGTCAGACCGGGCGCGCCCACGTAGCCGCGGCCCAGGAGGAAGCCGCCGACGTAGAGTTCACCGCCCACGCCGACCGGGACGGGGCGCAGCTCGTCGTCCAGGACGTAGAGCTGGGTGTTGGGGTTGGCCTTGCCGATGGATGTCGACAGGCGTTCCGCCGCGCCCCGGTAGATGACGTGGGAGACGCCGATGGTGGTCTCGGCGGGGCCGTAGCCGTGGTACATGGGGATGTTGTCGAGCTTGGTGCGGAAACGCTCGTACAGTTCGGGCGTGAGGACCTCGCCGCCGCACCACACGTGCCGCAGGCTGTCCAGGCGGCCGGAGTCGCCGGCCATCTCCAGCAGTACGTCCAGCATGGACGACACCAGGTAGGTGAAAGTGACGCGCTGTTCGGCGATGACGCTCAGCAGGTGGTGCGGGTCGCGTTCGCCGCCGGGCCGCAGGACGACGAGCCGGCCGCCGGAGACCAGCGGCAGGAAGATCTCGTTGACGGAGATGTCGAAGGACAGCGGCGCCTTGAACAGTGAGGCGTCGTCGTGGCCGAAGCCGAGGATCTCGTTCACCTGCCACAGCAGGCGCTCGCTGATCGCCTCGTGCCGGATCATCGCGCCCTTGGGCCGCCCGGTCGAACCGGACGTGAAGATCACGTACGCCAGCGCGTCACCGAGGACGGTGACGTCGGGCGCCTGTGCCGGGTACGCGCCGTACCGCCAGTCGCCCAGGTCGACGGCCAGGGCGTCCGGTTCGGCCGGATCGTGCTCGCCGGAGGCGTTGAGCTGCACGACGACCCGGGCGTCCTCGATGACGACGGCCCGGCGCGCGGCGGGCCACTGCGGATCGAGCGGTACGAAGGCGCAGCCGGCCTGGAGCACGGCGAGCAGCCCGACGACCATGTCGGCGGAGCGGGTGAGGGAGATGCCGACGACCTGTTCGCAGCCGAGCCCGCGGGCGCGCAGGTGATGGGACAACTGGGCGGCGTGTTGCGCGACTTCACGGTAGGTCAGCGAGCGGTGCTCGTCGACGACGGCCACGGCGTCCGGTCGTGCGTGCGCCTGCCGGCGGAACATCTCCACGAGGGTGGGGCGGTCCCGGTCGGCCCGGTTGTCGTTCCACTCGGCGAGAGTCCGCACCCGGGCCGCGACGCTGGAGGGGCCGATGGTGCCCAGCGGCCGGTCCGGGAAGTCGGCCAGGTCGTCCAGCGCGAGCTGCGCGTCCTCGGGGGTGACGCCCTCGGGGACGGTGATGCCGCGGCCGTCCGGGGTGACCCCGAAACCGCCGGACGCGGTCCCGCCGTTGCCGACGAAGCCGAGGACGTCGGCGAAGAGCGTGCCGGGGGTGAGGTCGATGCCCTCGGGGCTGTGGCCCGTCGCCCAGTACGACAGGCCGACGGCGCAGGCCTCGTTGATGGTCCGGTCCGGGTAGTCGCCGATCCGCCGGCGCACATCGGCCAGGCGCGTGGGAGAAAGCGGTACGAGACGAGCACGCGGTTCCATCATCGAAGACTCAGCGTCCCTTCCAGAATGTGGAGTTAGGGTAGCCTAAATAAGGGTTACCTAACTACCCTCTCGCCAGGCCCGCCACAGTCGTGCGTACCGGCCGCCCAGAGCCACCAGTTCCTCGTGCGTCCCCTGCTCCACGACGCGTCCCGCGTCGAGCACGGCGATCCGGTCCGCCGCCATCGCCTGGGTCAGCCGGTGCGCCACGAACAGCGTGGTCCGCCCCGCGCACGCGGCCCGTACGGCCCGCTCCAGCTCGGCGGCGCCCTCGCTGCCGGCCTCCGCGGTCGACTCGTCGAGCACCACCACCGGCGCCCTTCCCAGCACCAGCCGCGCCAGGGCGATCTGGGCGACCTTGGTGACGTCCAGGCGCTCACCGCCCTCACCGACCGGGGTGTTCAGCCCGTCGGGCAGCGCGGCGACCCACCCCTCGGCGCCGACGGTGCGCAACGCGTCCATCAGCTCCGCGTCGCTCGCCCCGGGCGCGGACAGCCGCAGGTCGTCGGCGAGCGGGCCGGAGAACACGTGCGTCTCCTGCGTCAGGATGCTGACCAGGGCCCGGGCCCCGGCTTCGTCCAGGTCGGCCAGATCGGTCGTCCCGACGCGCACCGACCCGGCCTGTGGGGCGCCGATCCCCGCGATCAGCGCGGCCAGCGTGGTCTTGCCCGCGCCCGTGGCGCCCACCAGGGCGAGGGAGCTCCCCGCGGGAATGGCGAGGTTCACCTCCCGGAGCACCGGCTCCTGCGAGCCGGGGTAACGGAACGTCAGCCCCTCGACCGTCACCGGATACGCCCCCGCAGGGGCCTGCGTCACGGAGTCGTCGCCGACCAGCCGCTCCTCGGGCGACTCC
Source organism: Streptomyces sp. NPDC029041 (assembly GCF_040637515.1). NCBI lineage: Bacteria > Bacillati > Actinomycetota > Actinomycetes > Kitasatosporales > Streptomycetaceae > Streptomyces > Streptomyces sp. NPDC029041. The sequence goes on from NZ_JBEZWO010000001.1 coordinate 319,242, forward strand.
CCCAGCACCCCGACCAGACGGGTCAGGCTCGCGCCCGACTTCTGCGCCTCGTCGAAGGTGAACATGATGGCGCCGAGCGGGGTGAACAGCCGGTGGAACAGCAGCGGAGCCGCCGACACCTCGCCCAGGGTGGCCGCGTCGGCCTCCAGCAGGGCGTACCCCACCACGAGGATCAGGACCAGACCGATGAACTCGGCGCGGTTCTCCCGGCCGACGAACCGGCCGAAGAACCGGAACACCTCGATGCCGAGCTCACGCACCCGCCACGACTCGGTGGTGACCTTCTCGCGGAAGGCTCCCTCCAGGCGGTAGGCCCGGACCGTGTCGATGCCGTTCAGGCCGCTGATGAACGCCTGGGCCCGGTCGGCCTGGGCGACGCGCTGCCTCCGGTAGAGCGGGGCGGACCGGGGCAGGTACCAGCGCAGCGCCAGCGCGTAGGCGGGCAGCGCGCCCGCGCCGGCCAGGCCGAGCCGCCAGTCGAGCCCGAACATGCCGAGGGTGGCGATGACGACCAGCACGCCGGCCGAGAACACCGTGGGGACGGCCGTGCGGATGCCCTTGGAGATGACGGCCACGTCGTCTCCGACCCGGGAGAGCACGTCCCCCCGGCCGACCTGCTCGATGCGTGCGCTCGGCATGCCGAGCACCGCCCGGACGGCGCCTTCGCGCAGCCGCGCGAGCAGATCCGCGCCGAGCCGTCCGATGAGGTAGGTGGACACCGCGGTGGCCGCCGCGCCGAGCAGCGCGGCGGCCCCGATGAGCACCCCGATCGTGACCAGGACCGAACGGTCCTCGCCCCCGACGACGCCGTCGACCACCCGGCCGAGCAGGAGCACGGGGAGCACCTGGAGCGCCGCCCCCGCGACCGTGGTGAGCACGGTCGCGAGCGTCAGCCCGGGCATCGCGCGGCAGTGCTGCGCGACCCAGCGGGCGGCCTCGCGTCCGGTCGTCGTGCGCAGGGCCGCCGGGACGACGCGCGTGTCGGTGGCGCTCACTTCCCTACTCGACCGACTTGACGAGCTCGTCGATCGCGTACGGCATGGACAGCAGGGTGCCCTGGGAGATGGCCGCGCCGACCGCCGGTCCCTCGCTGTCGAGCAGGTAGGACACGTTGCCCTTCTTCACGGCGTCGAGGTTGGCGAACAGTTTGAACTTCTTGAGCGCTTCGGTGTCGGCCTTGTCGTTGATGACGAAGACGTGGTCGACGTCGACGAGGTCGATGCGCTCGGGCGAGAGCGTGGTGTAGAAGTTGCCGCCCGCGACCTTGTCGATCTCGGTCTGGTACCGGTAGCCGATGCCCGTGACGAGCCGGCCGCGCACGTCGGTGGAGGTGAAGGGTGCCACCGAGTCCTTGTACCAGGACAGTGCGACGGCGGTCTGCTTGCCGAGCTCGGGATGCGCCTTCTTGGCCGAGTCCAGTTGCCCCTGGATGTCGTCGACCATCTTCTGGCCCTCGTCCGCCTTGCCGAGCGCCTTGGCGATGTGCAGGGCGTTGTCCTGCCAGAGAGCGCTGAAGGGCTCCTTCTCGCCCTTGGTGCGGGCCACCGTCGGGGCGATCCTGGAGAGCTTGTCGTAGGCGGCCCGGTCGATCTCGGAGTACACCGCGACGATCAGGTCGGGGCGAAGGGCCGCGATCTTCTCGTAGTTGGGGCCGGAGTCGCCGTTCTCCATGACGACCTCGGGCTTGGTGTCGCCCCACTTGTCCTTCACCCAGGGCCACTGGGTGTTGATGTCGGGGCTCTTGCCGGGCGGGTTCGGGTACTGGTCGACCATGCCGACGGGCTTGATGCCGAAGGCCAGGACGGTCTGGTCGTCGGTGTAGCCGACGGAGACGACCCGCTGGGGCGTCTTCTCGACCGTCGTGGATCCGAACGCGTGCTCCACGGTGACCGGGAAGTCGCCGCCGGCCGCGGCCCGAGTGCCCTCGCCCTTGTCGCCCGGGGAATCCGACGAGTCGGAACCGCACCCCGCGAGGAGACCGACGCCGAGGGCGGCCGCGGACAGTACCGCCGCCAGCCGCCGCCATGGCTTTCCGGGCGTCGTTCGATGGAGGAGCATTCAAATCCCCTTGCTGTCGCGCCAGTTCGCTGCACCCTCGCCTAAGGGCAGCCAAACCCTACCGTGCGATAGTGAGGTTAGCCTAGCCTTACTAACCCTCCTGTGCCGGTGGGTGTCCCGGCCGCACATGGGCCCGTCCGATCGGCACGATGAGCGGCCGATCGCCGACCGGGTCGTCGATGACCCGGGCGTGCAACCCGAAGGCCTCGTGCAGCAGTTCGGCGGTGACGACGTCCCGCGGATGCCCCTGCGCCAGGATCGAGCCCTCCCGCATCACCACGAGGTGGTCGCTGTAGCGCGCGGCCAGATTGAGATCGTGCAGCACCATGACGACGGTGCAGCCGGACTCGTGCAGATCGTCGACCAGATCGAGGACGTCGAGGGCGTGCGCCAGGTCCAGATAGGTCGTCGGCTCGTCCAGCAGGAGCAGATCGGTGCCCTGAGCCAGCGTCATCGAGATCCAGACGCGCTGACGCTGCCCGCCGGACAGCGCGTCGACCGGGCGGTCGGCCAGGTCGGACACGCCGGTCATGGCCAAGGCGCGTTCCACCACGTCGGCGTCGTCGGACGACCACTGCCGCAGCCAGCTCTGGTGCGGGTGGCGTCCCCTGGCGACCAGGTCGGCCACGGTCAGCCCCTCCGGCGCGACCGGCGCCTGCGGCAGCAGGCCCAGCTTCTTCGCCACGTCCCTGGTCCGTAGCCTGCCGATGTCCTCACCGTCCAGGACGACCGTCCCGCCGGCCGGCTTGAGCAGCCGCGACAGGGTGCGCAACAAGGTCGACTTGCCACAGCCGTTGGGGCCGATGATCGTGGTGATCACGCCGGGCGGTATCGCCACGTCGAGCTTGTCGATGACGACCCGGCCGCCGTAGCCGACCGTGACACCTCTGGCTGCGAGCCGCGACGTGCCGCCGGCCGCGGCCTCGGTGACGGACTGTACGACCACGGGTCGTCCCCCCTTGCTCCGGTTCACTGACTCTTGTACATCTACCGCAGGTTCGCCCGCACCAGCAGATAGACGAGGAAGGGCCCGCCGATCGCGGCGGTGACCACGCCGACCGGGAGCGAGACCGGCAGCGCCGTGCGGGCGACGAGGTCCGAGCCGGTCAGCAGCAACGCGCCCGTCAGACCCGAAGCCACCATCGGCGGTGTGGGGCAGCGCGCCAGACGCATCGCCACCTGCGGTGCCACCAGCGCGACGAAGGGCACCGGGCCCGCCGCGCTCACCGCCACACCGGCCAGCAGGACCGCGCACAGCAGCAGGACCGCCCGCACCCGCGCGTACCGGACGCCCAGGCCCGCGGCGACCTCGTCGCCGAAGTGCATCGGCCTGAACTGGAAGGCGACGCAGGAGACGACGGCCAGGAGGACGATCCCGCACCACAGGGCCGTCCGGACCTCGCCCCAGGAGCGGCCATCCAGCGAGCCCACCAGCCACGCCTGAGCCCGGGCCACGTCCCTGATGTCGGCCGTGACCAGCAGCCAGGCCGTGATCGCCTCCATCACGGCGCTCACCGAGATGCCGATGAGGATGAGCCGGAAGCCGTCGACACCCCGCCGCCAGGCCAGGAAGTACACCAGCAGACCGGTGCCGAGACCGCCCGCGAGCGCCGCGGCCGGCAGACCGACGGAGCTGACGACCGCCGCGGCGGCCCCGCCCGAGACCGTCACCAGGAACACCGCGACGGCACTGGCCCCCGAGGTGATCCCCAGGACGTCGGGGCTGGCCAGCGGATTGCGCGCGATGGACTGCGTGAGCGCCCCGGACACCCCGAGCGCGACACCCACGACGATCCCGGCCAGGGCGCGCGGCATCCGCAGGTCCATGATGACGAACTCGTCGACCTGCTCGCCCCGCCCGAAGAGCGTGGCGATCACCTGCGGGAGGCCGATCGGGAAGTCCCCGACGCCGATGGACACGCAGAACACCAGGAAGGTCGCCGCCGCCAGCAGCAGCGTGACGCACAGGAGCCAGGGCCGCCAGACGAACGACACCCGGCCGAGCCGCACACCCGGCGGCAGGGACGGCTTCACCTCGGTCATGTTCATGCTTTCCTGAACTTTCCGCGCCACACGAGAACCGCGAAGAAAGGGGCGCCGAGCAGCGCCACGACGACGCCGGCGTCCAGCTCGCCCGGCCGCACCACCAGTCGGCCGACGATGTCGCACAGCAGCAGCACGACGGCCCCGAGCAGACCGGCGCAGGGCACCAGCCAGCGGTAGTCCGGGCCGGTCAGGTACCGGGCCACGTGGGCGACCATGAGGCCGAGGAAGGCGATGGGGCCGCACGCGGCCGTCGCCGCGCCCGCCAGCAGGGTGATGGCGGTGATACCGGCGGTCCGGCTCAGCGCGATGTTCACACCCAGGCCCCGGGCCACGTCGTCGCCCAGGTTGAGCAGGTTGAGGGAGGGCAGCGTGGTCAGGGCCAGCACGAGACCGGCGCCGATGAACGCGGTCACCGGCCAGATGACGTCGAATCCGGCCCCGGCGAGGGAACCGGCGTTCCAGAACCGCAGGGCGTTCAGCGCCGCCTGGTCGGAGAGCGCGACGGCGGTGGTCATCGCCGCGAGGAACACCGTGACGCCCTGACCGGCCAGGGCGAGGGTCAGCGGGTTGCCGGCCCCGCGCCCGATGCTCGAAAGACCGAAGACCACGACACCGGTGACGGCCGCCCCGGCGAAGGCGAACCAGACGTACTGGAACGGGTCGCCGAGCCCGAACACGGAGATCGCCAGCACGACCGCGAACGAGGCACCGGAGTTCACGCCCAGCAGGCCGGTGTCGGCGATCGGGTTGCGGGTGAACCCCTGGATCAGCGCCCCGCCGACGCCGAGGGCGATGCCGGCGACGATCCCGAGGACCGTGCGGGGCACCCGTACGGTCTCGACGATGAGTCTGATCTCCGTGAGCCGCCGGTCGGGGTCCGGGGCGCCGGACAGTCCGTGCCACACCTCGGCGGGGCTCAACGCGCGTGCGCCGACGGCCAGCGACAGGACCACGGCGATCACGAGGACCGTCACCAGGGTGCCCAGACCCGCGACCCGTCGTCGGCGGGTCGCTGTCGAGCCCTTGACCGGGGGGCGCTCCACTGCAGCAGTCGTGCCCATGTCGACGTACGTTATCCCTTGTGCGGTGGGCGAGTTGACCGGACGGCGCCTGCGACGCCCGAAGTGCTGCGGGGGCGGCACGCCCGGCCACGGCGGCGCGGCGGCCGATCGGTGGGGCCGGAACCCCTGGCGCAGTGGCTAGCGGGCGGTGCTGCCCGTGCCGTCGGCCACCGTGCGCGTCCGGTCGGCGGCGGGCTCGGCGCCGCGGCCGAGGAGGGAGTCCAGGATCTCGCCCACCCTGATGGCGGTGTTGGAGAGCAGCGACGAGGTGATGCCGTGCGTGTGCTCCGTGCCGCCCTGGAGGTAGATGCCGCAGCGCAGGGCGGGGTCGGCCGCGATGCGCCAGTCGCGCTCGACGCGGACGCGGCCCTCGTCGTCGCGCAGGCAGCGGTCGGCGACCTCCCCGAGCAGGCTCGTGGGGTCGACGGGGCTGTAGCCGGTGGCGAAGACCACGACGTCCGCGTCCAGATCGGTCTCCTCGCCGGTGACCAGGGACGTCACCGTGGCGCGGACGCTCGACGGGGTCTCCTTGACGCCGGTGAGCCGGGAGACGTTGAGGAACCGCAGCCGCTCGGTGCCGAGCACCTTCTCCTGGTACGACTGCCGGTAGAGGTCGTCGATGAGGTCGATGTCCACCACGGAGTAGTTGGTGTTGCCGTGGTAGTCCATCAGCCGGCGCTTGACGTCCTCGGGCGCGGCGAAGTACTCGTCGACGGCCTGCGGGTCGAAGATCCGGTTGGCGAAGCTGCTGTCGTCCGCCGGGCTGTAGCCGTAGCGGGAGAAGACGGCACAGACCTCGGCGCCGGGGAAGCGGCGGTGCAGGTAGGCGACGTTCTCGGCGGCGCTCTGGCCGGCGCCCACGACGACGAAGCGTGAGGGCGAGGTGCCCTCCAGCTCATCGACCTTCGCCAGGAGTTCGGAGTTGTGCCAGACGCGTTCGCCGCGTTCCACACCCTCGGGCATGAGGGGGCGCAGGCCGGTGCCGATGACCAGGTTGCGGGCCCGGTGGACCTCGAGGCCGCCGCCCGAGCGGACGGTCACTTCCAGGTGCTCCACGACGCCGTCCCGGGCCACGGGCGCGACGCCGACGACCTCGTGGCCGTAGGAGACCATGTCCCCGACCTGGGCCGCGGCCCATTCGAAGTAGTCGTGGAACTCGATGCGCAGCGGAAACAGGTTCTTGTGGTTGATGAAGTCGATCAGCCGGCCTTTGCTCTGCAGGTAGCAGAGGAAGCTGTACTCGCTGGCCGGGTTCCGCAGGGTCACCAGGTCCTTGAGGAAGGAGACCTGCATGGTGGCGTCGTCGATGAGCATGCCGCGATGCCAGCCGAAGCGGGGCTGCTGCTCGAAGAAGTGAGCGGTGATCGCCCCCTGCCCGCCGACGCGGGTGTTGTGCTCGCGGAGCGCGATCGCCATGGCCACGTTGGACGGCCCGAAGCCGATTCCGATCAGGTCGTGGACCGGTGATGCGTCATCGGGAAGAACCTGCGACATGTCACTCCCATCGTGCGGGGCAGCCGCGCGTGTCAGGTGTGAAGGGAAGGGGAGACGGGCATGCCGACGACGCGACACGCCAACGAACTTAGGTGAGCCTAAGCTAAACAAGTGGAGGTGTCGACAGGACAAAACGGGCGCCACTCGAAGGTGGATCCCACCAACTGGCGCTTGCTGCATACCCGTTGCGCACTAAGGTAAGCCTTGCTTTACTTTCGTCGGCCAACACCTTGCGCTGAGGAGGAACCCGATGCGGGTCGTCATGTTCGGTTACCAGACCTGGGGGCACCGCACCCTGCGAGCCCTCCTGGAGTCCGAGCACGACGTGGTGCTGGTGGTGACCCACCCCAAGAGCGAGCACGCCTACGAGAAGATCTGGAGCGACTCGGTCGCCGACCTCGCCGAGGAGCACGGCGTCCCGGTGCTGATCCGCAACCGCCCCGACGACGAGGAGCTGTTCGAGCGCCTCAAAGACGCCGACCCGGACATCATCGTGGCCAACAACTGGCGTACCTGGATCCCCCCGCGCATCTTCGGCCTGCCGCGCCACGGCACGCTGAACGTGCACGACTCGCTGCTGCCGAAGTACGCCGGCTTCTCCCCGCTGATCTGGGCGCTCATCAACGGCGAGTCCGAAGTGGGCGTCACGGCGCACATGATGAACGACGAACTCGACGCGGGCGACATCGTCCGGCAGGAGGCGGTGCCGGTCGGCCCGGCGGACACCGCGACCGACCTCTTCCACAAGACCGTCGACCTCATCGCCCCGGTCACCATCGGCGCGCTCGATCTGATCGCTTCCGGGCAGACCGAGTTCACCGAGCAGGACCGCTCCCGGGCGTCGTTCTTCCACAAGCGCTCCGACGAGGACAGCCGCATCGACTGGAGCTGGCCGGCCGAGGACCTGGAGCGCCTGGTGCGCGCCCAGTCCGAGCCCTACCCCAGCGCCCACACTTTCCACCGGGGCAAGCGGCTCGACGTCCTGGCCGCGTTCGTCTCCGAGGGCCGCTACGGCGGCACACCCGGCCGGATCTTCTACCGCGAGGGCGACGGCGTGGTGATCGTCGCCGGCGCCGACGCCCGCACGGGACGCAACCACGGCCTGGCCCTCACCCGCGTACGCACCGAGGACGGCCGGGAATTGCCCGCGGCCGAGTACTTCACCTCCATGGGCGGCTACCTCACCGGCCGCCCCTGACCCACGGCCCCGTCACGGCCCCCGGGCCGACCGGCAGCGTCGCCGTACGGACCCTTCCCGCACGGCGGCGATCGCGGAAAGTGCCCGCCGAGGCCGCCAAGTACCCTAATTTTGAACCGTGTTCACAGAGAAGGCACAGCCGGACCACCGTCCACGCATGACGCCGCCCAGCGTGCTGGACCTCAGCGCGTACCTGATGTACGCGACGGGAAAGGCAGCCCGCCGCACCCTGTCGGAGAAACTCAACTCCAGAGGGCTGCGGTTGTGGCATCTGACCGTCCTGACCCTGGTCTCCGACCTCGGTCCGCAGCCCAAGGGCGTGCTGGCCGCCCGGCTGGACATGAACGCCAGCGATCTCGCGCGCATCGTGAAGGACCTGGCCGACGCGGGGCAGGTCGAGTGCGTCCGCAGCCTCGCCGACCGCCGTCGCGTCGACGTCCGCATCACCCAGCAGGGCAGAACGGCCCTCGACCATCTCAACGCCGACATCGCCTCCGCGGACGACGACCTGCTGGCTCCGCTGAGCGATGCCGAACGGGAGCAGCTGGCCTCCCTGCTCCGGCGCGTGCACGCCCACCACGAGGAACACGGCCCCGCCGCCGGATTCCGGGAGCCGGCTCAGGCCCGCCAGCCGTAGCGGCGTTCGGGCCGGCCTGCGGCGCCGTAGCGCAGGGACACCTCCGCACTGCCGGTGCCGTGGAAGTACTCCAGGTAGCGGCGGGCGCTCACCCGGGACACGCCGGTGACGGCGGCGCATTCGGTGGCGGACAGGGTGCCGTCCGCCTCGCGCAGGGCCCGCTCGACCAGTTCGGCGGTCTCCACGCTCATGCCCTTGGGCAGGGTGGGGGCCGGTGCCGGGCCGAACGCTCCGGCCAGGACGCGGTCCACGTCCGCCTGGCCGCGGACCACCGCCGTGAGCAGCCTGCCCCGCTGGGCCGCGTAGCGCTCCAGACGCAGGCGCAGGTCCTCGAAGTCGAAGGGTTTGAGAAGGTAGTCGACCACACCGCGGCGGACGGCGCCGCGTACCGTCTCGGCCTCCGCCGCCGCGCTGATGACCATGACGTCGCAGTCGTGCCCGGCGGTCCGCAGCCGGGGGATGACGTCGAGCCCGAACAGGTCGGGGAGGTACAGGTCGAGCAGGATGAGGGCGGGGCGCAGGGTCTCGACCGCCTCGATGGCCTGTCCTGCGGTGTGGGCGGTACCGACGACGCGGAACGGCTCGACGCGTTCGACGAACGCGCGGTGGACCCTGGCCACCATGAAGTCGTCGTCGACCACGAGGACGTCGATCGCGTCCGTCTTGTCGCTCGCCTCGGTCATCGGGCCGCTCCTTCCGCCACCGCGCCGGTGAGGTGGCTGACGGTCATGCGTGCGGTGAACACGGCCCCTTCCGGGGTGTTGGACACCGAGATCTCTCCCCCGTGCCGTTCGCAGACCAGCTTGGTCAGGGCCAGCCCGATGCCGCGCTCGCCCTCCCGGGCGGCCTTGGTGGTGAAACCGTGGGAGAAGACCTCGCGGGCCAGTTCCGGGGCCACGCCCGGCCCCGAGTCGCGGACCACGATCTCCACGCTGGAGGCGTCCTGCCGCAGCGCCACTTCCACCCAGGCGTCGTCCCGGGCGCCGGCGGCGTCGACGGCGTTGTCCACGAGGTTGCCGACCACGGTCGCCACATCGGCGGCGTCCTCGGGGGTCAGGCGCTCCAGCGCGGTGTCGTCCGAGATCCGCAGACTGACCTTCCGTTCCGCCGCGAGGGAGGCCTTCGCCATCAGGAGTGCCGCGACCGCGGTGTCCCGGACGCGGCGGCTGAGGGTGACGTCCAGCGACTGCCGGTGCCGGCTCAACGCGCGGATATAGGCCACGACTTCGTCCTGCTCACCGATCTGGATCAGCCCGGAGATGGTGTGCAGCTGGTTGGCGAACTCGTGCGCCTGCGCCCGCAGCAGCTCGGAGGAGCTGCGGAAGGAGCCGATCTCCCTTTCCAGCCGGGCCAGTTCGGTGCGGTCGCGCAGGGTGGTGACCGAACCGAGGGGCCGGCCGTCCTTGGTGACGGTCATCCGGTTCATCACCAGGACCCGGCCGTGGCGGACGACGACCTCGTCGCGCTCGCCGGCGGCGGTGCCGGACAGCACGTCGCGCAGCCGCCCGTCGATGCCGAGGCCTTCGAGGCTCTGGCCGACGCAGTCCTCGGGCAGGTCGAGCAGGCGGCGGCCCATGTCGTTGACGAGGGTGAGCCGGTGCTGCGGGTCCAGGGCGATCACGCCCTCCGCGATCCCGTAGAGCATCGCCTCCCGGTGCTCGGCGAGCCCCGCGATCTCACCCGGCTCCAGCCCCAGGGTCTGCCGCTTCACCCGCCGCGCGAGCAGCCAGGAACCGGCCACGCCCAGTCCGCTGGCGATGCCCAGATAGGCGAGCAGATAGGAGGAGGCACCGCTGAGCCGCTGCCACACCGTCGGATCGGCCTCACCGATCATCACCGTGCCGAGGATCCGGCCCAGGTTCTCCTCGCTCGCCCCGAGGACGGGCACCTGGGCGGCCAGCTCGCGGTTGCCGTCCAGGGTCAGCTGCCCGGACCAGCCGCGTCCCCGGGCCGTGCCCGGACCCAGCCGCATCCGGTCCCCGACGACCGTGGGGTTCGTGGAGCTGACGATCCGCCCGGCCGCGTCGGCCACCGTCACCGAGGTCACCCCCGACTGCGCCTGGGTGGCGAGCACCAGCGGGGCGAGCGCCTCCCCCGGCGCCGGGCGCACCAGCTGGCTGCGCACCAGGGGGTTGGCGGCCAGCTGTTCGGCGAGCGCGCCCACCCGGCGCCCTTCGACGCGGTTGAAGGTGGCCTGGGACTGGGCGAGGGAGACCGCGGCGACGGCGAGCAGCACCATCACGACGATGGCGAGCTGGAGCACCAGCATCTCGCCCGCGAGCGAGTGGCGACGAAAGGTGGCGACCACGACGAACTCAATCTGCGATGCCGCCGCGAGCGGGGCGGCTCATGTGCCGAGCCGCACCATCATGACGCCCACCAGCCGAAATCGAAAGAGATCCGTCACCGCCCGCCGGGCTTGGGGCCGATGCCCCGCAGCTCCCTGATCGTGCCGCCGAGCTTCGCGCGGAAGGACTCCAGCAGCGCCGGCTTCACACTGACCACCCAGCGCGTGCCCACGAGGTACTTGCCTCCGTAGACGCGCGCCTCCTCCAGCCAGGTCTCCTTGAGCTTCTCCTCGGGGAAGGTGGTGATGAGGTAGTCGGCCTTCTCGGTGTGGCACAGACCCTGGCGCAATTCGTCGGCGTCGATGCGGATCTTCGCCTTGCAGCCGGTCAGCCCGGCGATCACCTCCACCTTGGCCGGTGCGACGACCCCGGCGGCGGGAGCGGCGGTCACACTCGGCGCGGCCTTGCCGCCGCCCGCGCCCCCGGCGGCGTCACCGCCGCCGCAGGCGGTGACGAGGGGAAGGACGACCAGGGCACCGGCCGCCGTGACGGTCCGCAGCCGGTGGGCACGGGAAAGGTTCCGGCGGGTGGATCGTACGGGCGCTTGCTGCTGGGACACGTCACCTCTCCGGATGCGGGCTGTCGGGCTTCCGCCGGACTGTCTTCGGGAGTACTCGGGGAGGAGTACGCACAGGTCCGGGCAGGCGTTCACGCCCTACGCGGCCTCCCCCACCGTCTCGCCGGGCACCCCGCCGGCCGGTCCGCCGAACTGGGTGCGGTACAGCTCCGCGTAGCGCTTTCCGGCCGCCAGGAGTTCCCCGTGCGTGCCCCGTTCCACGATCCGGCCCGCCTCGACGACCAGGATCTGGTCGGCCGCGCGGACGGTGGAGAGACGGTGGGCGATCACGACGGCCGTGCGGCCTTCGAGGGCTTCGGCGAGGGCTTCCTGGACGGCGGCCTCGGAGGTGTTGTCGAGGTGCGCCGTGGCCTCGTCGAGGATGACGACGCGCTGGCGGGCCAGTAGCAGCCGGGCGATGGTCATGCGCTGGCGCTCGCCGCCGGACAGGCGGTAGCCGCGCTCGCCGACGACGGTGTCGAGGCCGTCGGGCAGGGACCGTACGAGCTCCTCCAGGCGGGCCCGGCGCAGGGCGTCCCACAGATCGCTCTCGGTGGCCTCGGGCCGGGCGAGCAACAGGTTGGCGCGGACGGTGTCGTGGAAGAGGTGGCCGTCCTGGGTGACCATGCCCAGGGTCTGCCGCAGCGAGCGCGCCGTGAGGTCGCGGACGTCGACGCCGCCGATGCGCACGGCCCCCTCGTCGGTGTCGTACAGGCGGGGCATCAGCTGGGCGATGGTCGATTTGCCCGCGCCGGAGGAGCCCACGAGCGCCACGGTCTGGCCGGGTTCGGCGCGGAAGGACAGGCCGTGCAGCACTTCGTCACCGCCTCGGCCGTCCAGGGACGCGACCTCCTCCAGGGAGGCCAGGGAGACCTTGTCGGCGGCGGGGTAGCCGAAGCGGACCCGGTCGAATTCGACCGCCACGGGCCCGTCGGGCACCGGGCGCGCGTCCGGTTTCTCCTCGATGAGGGGCCGCAGGTCGAGCACCTCGAAGACCCTCTCGAAGCTGACCAGGGCGCTCATCACCTCGACGCGCGCCCCCGCGAGCGCCGTCAGCGGCGCGTACAGCCGGGTCAGGAGCAGCGCGAGCGACACGACCGCGCCGGGTTCCAGAGCCCCGCGCAGGGCGAACCAGCCACCGAGGCCGTAGACCAGGGCCAGGGCGAGGGCCGAGACCAGGGTGAGCGCGGTGATGAAGGCCGCCTGGGCGGTCGCGGTGCGGATCCCGATGTCGGCGACCCGGCGGGCCCGCTCGGCGAACTCCCGCGACTCCTCCTCGGGACGTCCGAAGAGCTTGACGAGGGTGGCGCCGGGGGCGGAGAACCGCTCGGTCATGCGGGTTCCCATCGCGGCGTTCAGCGTCGCCGCCTCCCGCTGCATCCGGGCCATGCGACGGCCCATGCGCCGGGCCGGGACCACGAACACCGGCAGCAGTACCAGCGCCAGCAGGGTGATCTGCCAGGACAGCGTGAGCATCACCGCGAGGGTGAGCAGCAGCGTGACGAGGTTGGAGACCACTCCGGACAGGGTGGTGCTGAACGCGCGCTGGGCGCCGATGACGTCGTTGTTGAGCCGGGAGACGAGGGCGCCCGTACGTGTGCGTGTGAAGAACGCGACCGGCATGCGCTGCACATGGTCGAAGACGGCCGTGCGCAGATCGAGGATGAGATGCTCACCGAGCGTCGCGGACAGTCTCCGGCCGAGGATGCCCAGGGCCGCCTCCGCCACCGCGATCACCGCGATGAGCAGGGCGAGGCGTACGACTCTGTCCTCGTCCCCGTGCGACACGATCGTGTCCACGACCCACCCGGCCAGGACGGGCGTCGCCACGGCCAGCAGGGCGGTACCCACGCCGAGCAGGACAAAAAGGGCGATGCGGCGCCGGTGCGGGCGGGCGAACACGCCGATGCGGCGCAGGGTGGCCAGGGCGAAGGGACGGCGTTCCTGTTCGGCGTTCATGACGCTGTGCAGCTGTGTCCACGCTGTGGTCTCCATACTCATGACGGAGACCGTAGAACCTCAAGCAATCTTGAGGTCAAGGAGCTCGCACAATTCCACGGCATCCCGCACAATCACCCCCAACCCCCGCTTCCCCGTCCCCTTCGCGCAAAGGCCCCGATGACGCTCCCCACCCAGCCGCATCCCGCGCGCCATCCCCAGTCCCCGCTCCCGCAACCCGCAGTTGGCACGGCCTGGACAGCCTCTGCGGACATGACAGCGGTACCACTCCCCGAACTCCGGCCGGGACGACTCCCCCGTCGCGTCCCGGTCCGCCGTCTGCGGCAGATCCTGTGTCTGCTCCCCCTGCTCCTCGTGGCCGTGGTCGCGGTGCGGCACCGGTCGGTGCTGGCGGCGGGTTTCGCGCACCTGGGCACCGCCGAGTGGCCCTGGCTGCTGGCGGCCGCCGGTGCGACCTGCCTGACCTGGGTCGCCGCCTCCTGCACCCGGCAGGGCGCGGTCGTCGAACGGCTGCCCCGACGACGGCTGCTGGCCACGCAGTTCGCGGCCGGCGCGGCCAACCATCTGCTGCCGACCGGGCTGGGCGCGAGCGCGGTCAACCTGCGGTTCATGACGGTCTGCGGACTGCCCCTCGCCCGCTCCTCGGCCGCCCTCGCCCTGTATCTGCTCGCCGAGAGCGCCGGCCGGGTCCTGCTGCTGGGCGCCCTGCTCGTCGCGTTCCCCGACGCGCTGCGGCTCGGCACGCTGGTGCCCGAGACGGCGTTCGGTCCGCTGCTGGCCGGCGCCGGGGCGGTGCTGCTGATCGCCGCGACCGTGCTCGTCCTCGTACGGCGGCTGCGCTCGGCACTGGTGTCCTTCCTGCGGACGGCGCTCGGCGAGGCACGCTCGGTGCACGCCCGGCCCGCCCGCGCCCTCGCGTTGTGGGGCGGGTCCTTCGCCTTCCCGGCCTTGCAGGCATCGGTCCTGGTACTGGTGGGGCGGGCGCTGGGGCTGGACATCCCGGCCGCGCACATGGCGGTGGCCTACCTGGCGGCGACGGTGGCCGTCGCGCTGGTGCCCACGCCGGGCGGGATCGGCTCGGTGGAGGCGGCGCTGGTCGTGGCACTGGTGGCGGCGGGCGGCCCGGCCGCGGTGGCCACCGCCGTGGTCCTGGCCTTCCGGGTCATCACCGTCTGGCTGCCGCTGGTGCCGGGCGCCCTCACGCTGGCGGCGCTGGTGCGGCTGAAGGTGATCTGACGGACGCGCGAGGAGACGTGACGGTGCGTCATGTGAAGTGACTCACCCTTCGCCCGCCCCCGTCTCCGGTACGGAACCCCGTGCGGGATACGGCAGGATGAACGATCGTGCCGACCGCTGGTCAGGGTGGTCGGGCACCTTCGGACATCCCGGAAGACGAGCAGGTGACGACGTGACGAGACTTCACATCCGGCCGCCGGTGGCGGCGTTCGCCGCGGTTCCCCGCACCGGAGGTGACCGGTGAACCGGGCGCTCACCGTGGACGATCTGCTGTTCGCCGGCATCGCCCTCGGTTCGGGCCTGCTGGCGGCGTTCGCCCTGCGCGTTCTGCTGCGCTGGCTGGGCCGGCACGCCGACCGCACGCGCTGGAGCGGCGACGACGTGATCGTGCACGCGCTGCGGGCCGTGGTGCCCTGGGCGGCGGTCGTGGGCGGCGTGGCGGGCGCGGCGGCCGTGCTGCCGCTGACCCGCACCGTGCAGCACACCACCAACCAGGTGCTCACCGTGCTGCTCATCTTCGTGGCGACGGTGTCGGTGGCCCGGGTGGTGACCGGGCTGGTGCGCACGGTCACCCAGTCCCGCTCCGGGGTCGCCGGATCGGCCACCATCTTCGTCAACATCACCCGGATCCTGGTCCTGGCGATCGGCTTCCTGGTGGTGCTCCAGACGCTGGGCATCTCCATAGCCCCGCTGCTCACCGCCCTGGGTGTCGGCGGTCTGGCGGTCGCGCTGGCGCTCCAGGACACCCTCGCCAACCTCTTCGCGGGCATCCACATCCTCGCCTCCAAGACCGTCCAGCCCGGTGACTACATCAAGCTCAGCAGCGGCGAGGAAGGCTACGTCGAGGACATCAACTGGCGGCAGACGACGATCCGCAACCTGTCCAACAACCTCATCGTGCTCCCCAACGGCCAGCTCGCGCAGGCGAACATGACCAACTTCATGCGCCCCGAGGAGCAGCTGACCATCCTGGTCCAGGTCGGGGTGGCCTACGACAGCGACCTGGAGCACGTGGAGCGGGTGACCAACGAGGTCATCGCCGAGACGATGACCGAGGTCGAGGGCGCCGTGCCGGACCACGAGCCCATCATCAGGTTCCACACCTTCGGCGACTCCCGCATCGGCTTCACCGTCATCCTGGGCGTCGGCGAGTTCAGCGACCAGTACCGGATCAAGCACGAGTTCATCAAGCGCCTGCACAAGCGCTACCGCGCGGAGGGCATCCGCATCCCCGCCCCGGCGCGCACGGTGGCGCTCCAGCAGGGCGGGGTCGGCATCCCGCAGCAGCGGACCGGCGTGATCGAACCGGGCGGGCTGAGCCCCGCCCGGTTCGACTGAGGCGCTCCGCCGTTACAGCGTCGCGGAGTTCTCGTGGTGGCGGCTGTCCCTCCGGTCGCGCGGCGCCGAGAGGGACGCCTTCGCCGGCGTCACGGTCCAGTCCGGGTGGCCCGGCATCCGGGGCGTCTTCGTGCCGTACAGCCAGTCCCGCAGGAAGCCGGTCAGGTCCTGGCCGGAGACTTCCGAGGCGACGGCGATGTAGTCCTCCGTGGAGGCCGAGGAGTCCCGGTACCGCTCCAGGAACGTGCGCTCCAGGGCCGTGAACGCCGCCTCGCCGACCTGCTGCCGCAGCGCGTACAGCACGAGCACGCCGCCGAGGTAGCGCTGGCTGTCGAACAGGTTGGCCGCGTTGGGGGCGGCGACCGGCCCGGAGGTCTGGCGCCACTGGTCGCCGAGGGCGTACGTGTCCTTCATCCGGGCTTCCATGGTGGTCATGCCCTTGGAGTCGGGCCAGCCGCGCTCGTAGCGGTACAGCAGGCCGTAGAAGTCGGCGTGGCCCTCGTTCAGCCACAGGTCGGCCCAGGTGGCGGGGCTGACGCTGTTGCCGAAGTAGGAGTGGACCAGCTCGTGCATCATGTGCGAGCCGATCTTGCTCTCCTCCTGGAGGAGGTAGTTCGGCTTGTAGATCGTGAGGGTCTGGGTCTCCAGGCCGGTGAAGTCGAAGGCGTCCGGGGCGTCGTTGTTGCAGGGCAGCAGGCCGTATGTCTCGAAGGGGTACGCGCCGAGCCGCTGCTCGACCCAGGACACCAGCGCCGGGGTGAGCGTCAGGGCGGGCTCCAGTGCGGCGGCCCTGGCGACGGGGACGACGTCCCGCAGCGGCAGGCCGTGCGGGCCCTGCCGGTCCTTGATCACGTAGTCGCCGACGGTGATCTGCACCACCTCGGTGGCGATCGGCGAACGGGAGCGGTACGTGTACGCGGTGCGGTCGCCGGACAGCTGCTCGGTGCGCACCAGCGTGCCGCTCGCGACGCCCCGCAGCCCGGCGGGAACGGTGAGGCGGAAGGTGAAGTCGGCCTTGTCCGAGGGGTGGTCGTTGCAGGGGAAGACGGTGTGCGCCAGGTCCGGCTGGCAGCACACCGCGAATCCGTCCGGGGTGGCCACCCAGCCACCGGCGGGCGGCGGGGTCCGGCGCGGGTCGGCGCCGTAGGCCACGCACACGGTGACCCGGCGCTTCGCCGCGAGCTTGCGTGCAGGGGTGATCCGCAGCTTCTCGGCCACCTGCTCGAAGGCGGCCGTGCGGCCGTCGACCCGGACGGAGCGGATGTCCAGGCCGCGCGCGTCCAGGGAGAAGCGGCTCAGGGCCTGGGTGGTGCGGATGGTCAGGGTCGCGGTGGCCTCGACGAGCCTGGTCGTGGCGTCGTAAGCGAAGTCGAGGTGGTACGCCGAGACGCGGTATCCGTCATTGCCGAGGGCGGGGTAGACGGGGTCGCCGAGGGTCTCGGGGCCCGGGGCGGCGTCGGTCCGACCGGCCGCCTGGGCCGGGATCCCCGTGGTCAGTGCCGCCGCCGTGCCGAGAAGGGCTACCGCCGGGGCCGTCACTCTGGTGCGATATCTCATGGTCAGCTTCCGCTCGGACGGCCGGGTGGTCAGATCCGGCCGTGGCTTGGAGTGAGTGATCTCTCTCCCAGACACACGAACGGGGCGATCGGTTGCGCGAAACTGGTCGCGGACCCCTGTCGAGACGAGGTCGCCCACGAGATATCTTGATGTCGAGCAATGTTGCAGACGTGGAGCGGAGCACCCGGTGACTGACTCGACCATCATCTATACGCACACTGACGAGGCCCCCGCCCTGGCGACGTATTCCTTCCTGCCGGTGGTCCGGGCGTACGCCTCGCAGGCGGGTGTCGCTGTGGAGACCCGCGACATCTCGCTGGCCGGGCGCATCATCGCCGTGTTCCCGGAGTACCTCACCGAGGACCAGCGCATCCCGGACGCCCTCGCGGAGCTCGGCGAGCTGGCCAAGACGCCCGCCGCCAACATCATCAAGCTGCCGAACATCTCGGCGTCCATCCCCCAGCTCAAGGCGGCCGTCGCCGAGCTGCAGGGCCAGGGCTACGCGCTGCCCGACTACCCGGACGACCCGAAGACCGACGAGGAGCGCGAGATCCGCGCCCGCTACGACAAGGTCAAGGGCTCCGCCGTGAACCCGGTCCTGCGTGAGGGCAACTCCGACCGGCGCGCCCCCGCCTCGGTCAAGAACTACGCCAAGTCGCACCCGCACCGCATGGGCGCCTGGACCCCCGAGTCCAAGACCAACGTGGCGACCATGGGCCAGAACGACTTCCGCTCCACCGAGAAGTCCGTCGTGATCGCCGAGGACGGCGCGCTGCGCATCGAGCTCGTCGGCGACGACGGCACCACCACGGTGCTGCGCGAGTCCGTACCGGTCCTCGCCGGTGAGGTCGTCGACGCCTCCGTGCTGCGCGTCGCCGCCCTGCGCGAGTTCCTGACCGCGCAGGTCGCCAGGGCCAAGGCCGAAGGTGTGCTGTTCTCGGTGCACCTGAAGGCCACGATGATGAAGGTCTCCGACCCGATCGTCTTCGGCCACGTGGTGCGCGCCTTCTTCCCGAAGACGTTCGCGCGGTTCGGCGACAAGCTCGCCGCGGCCGGCCTCACCCCGAACGACGGCCTGGGCGGCATCTGGAAGGGCCTGGACGCCCTTCCCGAGGGCGCCGAGATCAAGGCCTCCTTCGACGCCGAGCTCGCCGAGGGCCCGGAGCTGGCGATGGTCGACTCCGACAAGGGCATCACCAACCTGCACGTGCCCTCCGACGTCATCATCGACGCCTCCATGCCGGCCATGATCCGCACCTCCGGCCACATGTGGGGCCCGGACGGGCAGGAGCACGACGCCCTCGCGGTCATCCCGGACTCCTCCTACGCGGGCGTCTACCAGGCCGTGATCGAGGACTGCCGGGCCAACGGCGCCTTCGACCCGTCCACCATGGGCACGGTGCCGAACGTCGGCCTCATGGCGCAGAAGGCCGAGGAGTACGGCAGCCACGACAAGACGTTCGAGATCGCCACCACGGGCACGGTCCGCCTGGTCGACGGCAACGGCACCGCGCTGATCGAGCAGAGCGTCTCGGCCGGCGACATCTTCCGCGCCTGCCAGACCAAGGACGCGCCGATCAGGGACTGGGTGAAGCTGGCCGTCACCCGCGCCCGCGCCACCGGCGATCCGGCGGTGTTCTGGCTGGACGAGACCCGCGCGCACGACGCCAACCTGATCGCGAAGGTCAACACCTACCTCGCCGAGCACGACACCGAGGGCCTGGACATCCGGATCCTCAACCCGGTCGAGGCCACGAAGCTGTCGGTGGAGCGCATCCGCCGCGGCGAGAACACCATCTCGGTCACCGGCAACGTCCTGCGCGACTACCTGACCGACCTGTTCCCGATCCTGGAGCTGGGCACCAGCGCCAAGATGCTGTCGGTCGTCCCGCTGATGGCGGGCGGCGGCCTGTTCGAGACGGGTGCGGGCGGCTCGGCGCCGAAGCACGTGCAGCAGCTCGTCAAGGAGAACTACCTGCGCTGGGACTCCCTCGGTGAGTTCTTCGCCCTGGTGCCGTCCTTCGAGCAGCTCGCGAAGGTGGCGGGCAACAGCCGCGCCCAGGTCCTGGCCGACACGCTCGACCGCGCCACGGCGACCTTCCTCGAGGAGGACAAGTCCCCGACCCGCCGCGTCGGCGGCATCGACAACCGCGGCAGCCACTTCTACCTGTCCCTGTACTGGGCGCAGGAGCTGGCCGGGCAGACCGACGACGCGGACCTGGCGAAGGCCTTCGCCCCGCTCGCCGAGACGCTCGCCGCGAACGAGCAGAAGATCGTCGACGAGCTGGTCGGCGCCCAGGGCAAGCCGGTCGACATCGGCGGCTACTACCAGCCCGACCCGGCGAAGGCCGCGGAGGCCATGCGCCCGTCCGCCACGTGGAACGAGGCCCTGGCGTCCCTGAGCTGACGCCCCGGGCCCGACGGCCCGCCCCCTCCGCCCCGGCCGGCGCCATGCCCGGCCGGGGCGGAGCCATGTGCGGCCCCGTCCTGGTCCCGTATGGCACGTTGGTTCCTCCGCACAGCATGGCAACCACGCCACCGGAGCCGCCTCATGACCGACGCATCGCACTCCTTCGACCTGCTGCCCGGGGACCGGCTGTCGCCGGTGATCCTCCATGTGCCGCATGCCGCGCGGGAGATACCGGACGCCGTGCGGGCGGGGATCGTGCTCGGCGACGAGGAACTGGCGCGGGAGCTGGACCTCATCACGGACGCGTACACGGACCGGATCGCCGAGGTGGCGGCCGGACTGGCGGGCGTCACGCCCTGGCGGTTCGTCAACCGGCTGTCGCGGCTGGTCGTCGATCCGGAGCGGTTTCCGGACGAGCGGGAGGAGATGCTCGCCGTGGGGATGGGCGCGGTGTACACGCGGACCACGCACGGCGCGGTGCTGCGGGCCGAGGCCGTCGCCGCCGGGCCGCTCGTGGAACGGTACTTCCTGCCCTACGCGCGGGCGATGACCGAGGCGGTGGCGGACCGGCTGGAGTCGACCGGGCGCGCAGTGATCATCGACGTGCACTCGTACCCGAGCCGGAGGCTGCCCTACGAACTGCACGGGGAGGGGCCGCGCCCGCCGGTCTGCCTCGGTACCGACTCCTTCCACACGCCCTCCGCACTGCTGGACGCGGCCCGGGAGGCGTTCGGGAAGACGCAGCCCGACACCCCGTTCGCCGGGACCTACGTCCCGCTGGAGTTCCACGGGAAGCGACCCGAGGTGAGCGCCCTCATGGTGGAGATCCGCCGGGACACCTACATGACGGAGCCGGGCGGCCCCGCCGGTCCCGGGCTGGAGCGGCTCGGCGGGGCGCTGGCCGGGCTGGTGGACGCCGCGTCCCGCTGAACCGCCCGCGCGGGCACCTTGCCTGTGTGCGTGGGGCGTCGGGTCGAGGGGGGCCACCGGCTCGTGCGCGCCGGATGCGGCCCACCAGCGCGTGCGCCGTCATCCGCTCGTTCACTGCGATGTCCGGCCGGGGCCGGGGGCGCACGCTCCCTGGACGTGATGCCGTCCGGCGCTCCGTCGAGGGCCGCGGGGCGGACGCGGGGCGCACCGGCCGGGGCGCCGTGGATCCACCCCAGGGGTGAAGAGCGTTCAGCGGCGGTCGTCACCGGGCATCGTGCAGAGGAACGGCCGCAAATGGTGTTACGCCGTCCGAGTGTTCACATCTACGCTTGATTGCTCTCGCGGTTGCACGTCCGTACCGATCGGCGCACGAGGTGCCTACGGCCCGACTACGCTCGCGGCGTGACACCGGGGGATGGGGGGAGCAGGTGGACAGGTCCCGACGCGACCGCGGCCGGCGGCGGAAGCTGCCGGCTGTTCCGGCCGTTCTGCTCGGAGCGCTGGGCGCACTGGTTCTGGGGACGTCGATCGGTTTGGCGGCGGACCCGACGCGCCTCGTCGGCACCACCGGGTACGTCTTCGCCACCGGCCTGCTGCTGGCCGTCGGGCTGTACGGCAGCACGTACGGCATCGATCTCGCGGATCTGCGTCGTGACCTTCGGGGCGTGGTGGCGGCCGTCACGCTGGGGGTCGTTCTCAAGGCGGCGATGATCTCGGGCGTGATGGTCTGGGCCTTCGACCGGCCGGAGTACCTGATTCTCGGCATCGTCGTCGCGCAGATCGACCCGCTGTCGGTGACCGCGCTCAGCAAGGACGGGCACATGTCGCAGCGTGCCCGCTCGCTGCTCACGGCGTGGGCCTCGTTCGACGACCCGATGACGGTGCTGCTGACGCTGTACGTCGCCGGGTACGCCTACACGGCCGCCGGGCACACGGGCGCGCCCTCGGTGGTGGGCGGCGGGGCCCGGGGATACGCCCTCGGGCTGGCGCTGAACACGCTGCTGACGGCCGGCGCCCTGCTGGCGTGGTGGGCCGCCGGCAGGCTGTGGCCGGCCCGGCGGGCCGGGCAGCGGCCCGCGCGCCCCCGGCGCCCGGCGACTGTGCCGGCCGCCCTCCTGGTCCTGGTCATGCTGGCGCTGGCGGCCGCGAACATGCTCATGCTGGCCGTGGCGGTGGCCGGACTGTTCCTGCGGACGGAGCCGTTCGCCCGCCCTCTGACGCGGGCGGTGACCAGTGCCTTCCTGCTCGCCACGGTCCTGCTGGGCCTGTTCGTCGCCCAAGGGGTGTCGATCACACCGGGGCTGCTGCTGGGAGGCTCGGCGTTCCTCGCGCAGGCCGTGGTGGCCATGCTGCTGATGCCGCTCTTCGTCCGCGGCCTGTCCGGAAGGGACCGGATCCTGCTGGGAATCGGCCAGCAGAACGGGCTCACGGCCGTGCTGCTCGCCCTCACCCTGGAACGCGACTTCCCCAAGACGGTCGGCATCGTCGCCCCGGCCGTGGTCACGGTGAACCTGCTGCACTACGGGGCGCAGATCGCGTTCGGCTGCTGGTCGCGTCACCGGGCCGGAAAAGGCCGGCAACCCGCGGCCGGGCAAAGGCGTCTCCCGGGGCATCCGGCGCCCGGCGACGGCACACCGGGCGGGGCACCGGCCGCGGCCGACGGACTGCGGTCCTCCGCATAGCCGAAGGATGTGCGGCGTCCCGAACGGGTCGCGGCCAGGGGAACGGGGAGGCCGGATGGGCGAGCGGGAAGGGAGCGGCGGGGGGTGTCCCCGCCGCGGCGGACGCGTCCGCGGCCTTCTGAGCCGCCCCGGCGTCCTGCGCCCGCTCCGCGGCCGCACCCTGGGCGACGGCTCGCAACCGCCCTTCGCCCCGGGCCGGAAGCGCGCTTCTCGCTGGACGTCCGTGCTGCTCGGCACCCTGCTGCTGTCCACCGCCGCCGCGCAGGCCGTCGCCGACACCGGCAGGAGTGATGTCCGTCTGGTGTACTGCCTGGCCGGCGAGCACCGGGACGAGCTCCGGGACGCCGCGCTACAACTGGAGGTGGTGCGGCGCCCCTTGGGGCCGGCAGCCGGTCTGGACGCCGTCCGGGTGCCCGGCCCCGGGGGCGGCGTGATGTCGCTCGACGACTGGGCCGACAAGCACCGGGGTGACTTCGAGCGGGTCTGCGACGCGGTTCTGGCCGCGGCGGGTGACCCCCCGGGGGCGTCCGCGGACCAGGGCGGCTCCGGCGGCCTGGGTGGTTTCCTCGACGGGGTGTACCTGCTGGCGGCCGGCGCGGCCCTGACGCTGGTCGGACAGATGACGGAACGGATCTCGGCCGAGCGGCGCACGCGCGACCGGCAACTGGCGGCGGCCGTGCAGGAATTCCGGAGGATCGCATGGCTGTATCTCACGGCGTACGAACAGGATCCCGAGACGGACCACGCCGAGGCGTTACGGGCCCGGGAGGCGCTCTCCGGTCTCCTCGCCCAGGTGCCCGGCCCGGCCCCCCGCCGCGAGGCGGCCCGGCGGCTGGCCGATTCCCTCCCCCTGACGAACAGACTGCCGGGCAGCAGGGACGGGCAACCCCTGCTGCCGCGCCAGAGAAAGAACGAGGCGGACGCCGTGCGCACGACCCTGGACCTGCAGACCCGCGAGGTGGCGGATCTGCGACGCCCGGCGCCCCTGTGGTGGCTGCCCGGAGCACGCGGCAGCGACCGTCCCACCAGCGCCGGAGGACCGCACGCATGACCAGCTCCGACTGGGCCAACCCCTACGGAGTGCGCAAACCGTACGGAACGAACGGCGCGTACCACGGTGACCACGGCGGCAAGGGCCGGGCGGCGCTCAGCGCCGACCATCCCCTCGTGCCGTGGAAGCAGCCGGACCACCTGCACCAGTGGGTCGACGTGGATCACTCACGCGAGGAACTGGACCGCTTCGGCACCAGCTGGCCCCCGCTCGGCGAACTCCTCGACGGCAGCTCGGGGCACGGCCGCGTGGTGGTCGTCAGCGGACCCCCCGGCATGGGCAAGACCAGTCTCATCCACCGGTGCATCCATGAGGTGAAGCAGCAGGTGGCAGCGGCGGCGGCCTGGGCGGGCGACCCGCTCGCCGTCTGCGTGCCGACCGCGGGCCTGGCGAACGACGGCCGCCGCATCAGCGTCGACCCGGACGGTGCCTTCGCTCCGACCAGTCTGATCAACGCCCGCATACGCCGGGAGATCGCGAAGAGTCTGCGGTTCCACGACTTTCCCGAATCCCGTGTGCAGTCGATCGTGGCGGAAGAAGATCCGTTCCAGGCCTACAGCGACATGAGCGAACTGCTGGTGCAGCACAACGCACTGCTCCTGGCGGTGATCCCGCACATACGGTGGAACGACGCCGATCTGCGGGCGAGGTTCCTGAGCACCTGCCTGAGCAATGCGCACACCCGGATCGTACTGTTCGTCGAAGTGAGCCACGGTGCGGCGGAGACGGCGAGGGAAGTGGCCGCCACGCTGAGCGACTCGGCGGCGGTCACCCATCTCGCGCTGCGCGAACTGAACTCCGAGGACATCTGGCGGTTCAGCCGCAGCGCCCGGGCGTCGGAGGACGGCGCGAACGGCCTGGTCGAGCCGGACAGGAGCTCCTTGATGGCGGCACACTCCGAGTGGCGGCCGTCCGACGTGCGCGAACTGCGGACGGTGTTCCACTCTGCGGCGGACGCGCTGCGCAGCGCGCCGCACCCCTGGCCGATCGACGCCGACGCGCTCAGACCCCACTGGGAGCGGCGGCGAGCCGGCCGCGACGCCCTGCTCCGTGCTCCCATCCCGCCCCGCTCCGGCGGCTGACGCCCACCCCCGACCGCGCCCTCACAGGACCCGCAAGGAGTGCCATCGTGGCCGCAAGCAGTGCAGACACCTGGTACAGCAACCCCTTCCCCCTGGTGCCGGTCGTGCGGCTCGGCCCGTCGGCGGACCTCGGCGAGGCCCCGGTCGAGGCCGCCGACTCGGGCAACGCCCATGTCCCGACCCGGACTCTCGGGGAGCTCCAGGGCCTGGTGCGCGACTACCTCCGCGACCGGCCCCGGGGCGGGCGGCGCGGCCGGGCGATCGCCGTGGTGGGCGAGTTCGGTCTCGGCAAGTCCCATGCGGCCCGGGAGGTCTGCAACGCGCTGGCCCGCCCGGACGGCCCCGCCCTGTGGATCGTCGACGAACCGGCGCAGGACTTCGGCCGGATGTACCGCGACCGGCTGCGGGGCCCCGCCGACAGCCCGGAGGGACGTGCCGCGTTCGAGGAACTCGTCCGTGACTACTACGCCTACGTGACGGCGGTGCGGGTCGGCGAGCAGAGCTCCGAGTCACGCCCGGGCCGGCCGGACGACATCCCGCTGGGCGACATCGCCCTCGACGACATCGCCACCGGACTGCGCGACCGGGTCCTCGACCCGGACAAGGTGGTCTCCGCCCTGCGCTACGACCCCGAGGTGATGCACGCCGATCTGCGCGTCACCCTCGGCGAGGTGACGGAGCACCGGCGGTTCGCCACCGCGCTCGCCCTGCTCCAGGACCCCCGGTTCACGTCGATGGTGTGGGCGTGGCTCAGCGGCGACGAGCCCGCGCAGCAGTTGCGCGAACGCGGCATCAGGGACGCGGTCTCGGGCATCGACCCGGTCTTCGACGCGCTGGCCGTCCAGGGCTTCCTGCACGGCCGGGTGGGCAAACCGTACGTGCTGCTGATCGACTCGCTGGAGAAGGTCCTGGACTGGCCGGAGGATTCCCGGCGTACCTTCGTGGACGCTTTCGAGCGGCTGGTCAACGTGTATGTGAGCCGGGGTGGCCTGCTGGTGTTCTGCACCTCGCCGCGCGGGCTCAACGCGTTCCGGCCGAGTCTGCACGAGCGGGTGGTGCAGCTGTGGCCGACGCGGTTCGGCGCGGAGCTCACCGCGCGGCTGGTCGCCGAGTACGTGGGTTCGGGTGCCCGGCCGGACGCGTCCGAGGGGGCCGACACGATCGAGCGGTGGCCGGCGCCGTTCGGCTCCGAGTCGGTCGGGATCCTCCAGGAGCTCACGGGCGGGGTGCCCCGGGAGATCCTCAAAACCTGCCACCACGCCTGGCAGTTGAGCGAGGACGGCGGCGGCGCGGTCCGGGAGGTGAGTGCCGCGACCGTGCTGCGGGCGGTGCGTGAGCTGCACGACAACGTCTCCGATGACCAGGTGGTGTCCACGATCCACGACGCGCTGGCCGAGGGGCAGTGGCGCATCGCGTCGCACGACCCGGTCCCGGCGCGGGGAGCCGACGCCGACGGGCCGCTGGCGGTGGCGTACTGGCTGGAGCCGGTGCCGAACGCCTACATCGCGATCGTGGTCACCCCGTCGGTGCTCGTCGCCGACGACGAGGAACGCATCACCGCGCGGGTCCGGGCCCTGCGCGGCGCCCTGCACCCGGCGCAGGCGGAGGTGCTGCTCGTGGTCAACGGCCATGTGTCACGGACCATGCGGGACCGGCTGGCGCGCTCGGTGGGCTCACAGCCCCTGGTGTACCGTCCCGGAGACTTCGCGCAGGCCGTGAACCAGGCCCTGGACCGGCTGCGCGCCCGTCTCACCCAGCTGCGCCGGGAGGCCGATCTCGCCGAACTGACCACCGAGTTGCGCAGCGCCCTCGGTGAGCACGGTTCCCAACTGGGACAGCTGCGGCGGACGGTGAGCGATCTGGCCCGGCGTGATCTGGTCGCGGTCGCGCCCGGGCCGGCGCGTTCGGCGTTGCCCGAGCCCGTCGAGGGGCGGTTCGAGGAGGTGTTCGCGCTGCTGGACGCCTCCGTGGAGCGGCTGGCCGGACGCCCGCAGGGCGGTGCCGCGACCGGTGGTCCGGCCCTTCGCGTGGGGCCGTCCGATCTGGCGGCACTGGGCTGCGCCACGTTGGTGCGGCAGTTGACGGAGACGTTCCGTTCGGGGGCCGGCACCTGGTTCCGCGCCGTCGCGGCCGGCGTGCCGAGTGAGGAGCAGTGGGCCCGGCTGCGCGGGGTGTGCCGGGAGTACGAGACGGCGGTGGAGGTGCTGCCCGTGCAGGCCCTCGGCGGGGCGGGCCCGGTGCACCGGCCGACCGTCGCGCGGGCGGTGGAGGCACTCGCCGACGAGGTGTGGGGCGCCCTGGTCAGTGCCGTGCGGTCCGCATGACCCCGCCCACGGCGTTTGCGAGCAGCCGTAGCCGGCTCTCGGCGTGGGTGACCTGCCGCTGGTCCAGCGTCACCCCGAGGACGTAGTCCCGCGGCGACAGCCAGATCACGTACACGGCGCCCTCCTGGACATCCAGGACAAGGCGGTCGGCGGGCGGCGGCACCACCAGCCGCAACGCGTCGGTCAGCCGGGCGAGATGGCCGCGCAGGCTCCGGGCGAGGTCGCGGTAGGAGGTGCGGCGGGAGCGCACGCTGGTCTCCAGGAAGCGCGGGCCGAGCTCGGGGCTCTCGAAGACGTCGCCCACGCAGACGAGCTTCCAGTCCCGGTAGTAGGCGGCGTACTGCAGGTCCAGGGTGCTGACGTGGGTGCCCCACAGGGCCCGCAGCCGCATCTCGGACCGGCCGTCGTGCTCGGCCGCCGCCGTCCCGAAGTCGATCCGCAGCCTTCCCTTGTCCTCCGGCAGGGGTTCCAGGGTGTCCGTGAGGCCGCCCGGCTGCTCGTCGGGCAGGTGGTGCACCTGGGTGCGGATCGCGGAGACGAGGCGGTTCATGGCCTCGTCCACGGCGGGCGTCCCACCGGGCGTGTCGGTGTGCGCGGACAGGTACTCCCCCGCCTTGACGCGGCCGCCCCACAGTCCGCCGTGCGCGTTGGCCACCACGACACGCATCAGCTCACCCGTGCCCAACGGCCGCATCAGCGCGCCCAGGTCCTGGGTGCACAGCAGCAGCCGGCTGCCGGGCAGCGCCTCGTTGGCGATGTCCTCGCCGCCCACGGTGACCAGGCTGCTCAGCGGCGGGCAGTCGCCCCGGCGGACCACGAAGTCGATGATCCCGTTGCTGTAGTGCGACACCGACCTGAGGGCGGGGACACCCGCGAAGGCCCCTCGGCACAGCGCTGTTATGCGGCCGTGGCCCTCCGGGGACCAGTGGGACTCCGTGAAGAGCTCGGTCTCCGCGTGCGGGGCTGTCGCCACCTGCGCTCACCTTCCGTCGGGGAACCGCCCGGGCGAGGGCCCTAGATGCCGGGCAGTTCCAGATCGATGTCGAAGTCCCTGGCCGGTGCGGTGGGACCGGCGGCCCGGGAGGTGAGCCAGGCGTGGTGCGCCCCCACGCGCCGCCCGTCGGGGCGATGCCCCATGTCGAGGTCCCGCAAACGGCGCAGGGCGCTCTCGACGAGCCGGGTCGCCTCGCCCGGCCGCCCCGCCGACGCGAGGGTGGCCGCGAGGGAGTTCTCCGCGGCGGACACCCAGGCGTGACTGTCGCCGAGCCGGTCGGACAGGAGGTTCAGCGCGGCCCGGCCGATGGCCTCCGCGTCCTCGACGGCACCGCAGGCCCGCAGGTACACCGCGTGCCGGACCCCGGCCAGTGCGGCGTAGGGGTGCCAGGCGCCGAGGGTGCTCTCCAGGGCCCGGCCGCACAGGCGGGCCTCGTGTTCGGCCTCGTCGTGCTTGCCGAGTGCGTGCAGGTCGGCGGCGAGGCTGAAGCGGCAGCGCAGGGTGTCCAGGTGGCCTGCGCCGAACCGGCCGGTGGACTCGGCCAGCACGCGCCGGTCCCGTTCGAGGGCCTTCTCGTAGCCGTAGACCCTCTCGTGGGGGCGGGCGGAGTTGTAGGTGATGCGCCGTTCGCTGACGGCCAGGCCGAGTTCGATGTTCAGCCGGGTGCCGGTGGCGATGTCGCCGTGCCGGTGCAGCCACTGCCGCAGCAGGTCCTGGGACTCCGCGTCGCGGCCCAGGGTCCGGTAGACCCAGGCGAGCAGGTCGGCGGACCGCCAGACGGCCGGGTCGTCCTCGCCGCCGACTCCCTGGCGGTAGCGGAACCGGGCGAGGAGCCGGGCCAGGGCGTCGGGGGCGCGTCCGCTCAGGGCCTCCGTGAAGGCGAGGTTGTGCTCGGCCTGCACGGTCGCGGCGTGCTGCGGCCCGAGCAGCAGGGTCAGGCCCTCCAGGACCGGACGGGCCTGGAAGAGCGCGTCGGAGAACCTGCCGAGGGAGCGCAGGTTGGCGCCGTAGGAGTCGGCGGACAGCAGGGTTCGCGGGTGCAGGGGGCCGAGCAGCCGGCGGTGGCCGCGCAGGGCCTGCTCGGACAGCCGGCGGGCCGGTTCGTAGGCACCGGTGAGGCGGTGGGCCCGGGCGGTGAAGTTGAGCAGGCGCAGGTACTCCGGTGACGGGTCGTCGTCGTCCGCCGGTGCCCAGGAGGCCTGCGCGCGCTCGGAGATGTCGAGCAGGCGGGCCAGGTCGGCGGTCTCGCCGCGCTGGCTGAGGGCGTTGAGGTGGCGCAGCAGGGAGCGCCGGACACGGGGGCGGTGGTCCTCCCACAGGCGCAGCGAGTACACCTCGCGGGCCCAGTCGGCGCTCAGGCCGCGGTTCTCGTCCGGGGTGTACTCGGCGAGGGTGCCGCGCAGCACCTGCTCGATGTGGGTGCGCTCGGCCGGATCCACGCCGGCGCGCAGGGCGTCCCGTACGGCGTGGTGCTGGCCGAGGGGCTGGTCGGGCCGGTCGAAGTCGACCTCCAGGAGGCCGACCCTGGACAGGGCCCACAGGGCGACGCTCACCATGTGTTCGTCGGGCATCCGCGTGTCGGCGGGGACCCGCCGTGCCGGCGCACCGTCCGCGCTGTCGTCGCGGGCGAGTTCGGAGAGGATGCGCCGCGATCGCAGCAGCTCCAGACCCATGCCCCGGCCGGTGAGCAGGGAGGCGGCGTTCAGCAGCCAGCCCAGGGCGTCGCTCGCAGGGCTCTCGGCGCGCCAGGCTGCGGCGCCCGGGGTGTGCAGCACGGTCTGCCGCGCCACCCGCACCATGACCGATACCGGTGGGGCGGTGCCCTCCTGTTCGAGGAGGGCCTGCTGGGCGGTGCGGTACTCGGCGAGGAGGTACGCGACGGCGGCCCGGGCCGCGGCCTGGTCGCCCATGCTGTCGTCGCGCCGGTGGGCTGCGGCGCGTTCGGCGAGGCAGAGGGCGGCGATGCGCAGGGCGAGCGGGACGAAGCCGAGGACCTGGCCGACCCGCTGGGCCTGTTCCTCGTCGATCTCGGTGAGCCGTTCGCCGAGGACGGCCCGGCATTCGGCCGGTGACATGGGCGGCAGGGAGAAGGCCGCCATGCCGGGCGTGGCCGGCGCGCTGCGGCTGGTGATCAGCACGTGGCCGCGGGAGTGCGGGGTGGGCAGCAACTCCTGCAGTCCGTCGGGGGAATCGGCCCCGTCGTAGACGAGCAGCCAGCTCTGTGTGTCGGTGCGGGAGAGGTGCTCGAACAGCGCCGGGGAGGCGCCGTCGCCGGTGGTGACCAGGTCGAGCCGGCCGGCCAGCCGGGTCAGGCCGCGGCGGGCGCGCGGGATCTCCCAGGAGCGCACCCACCACACGACGTCGTAGGCGGAGCCGAAGCGGTGGCACAGTTCCCGGACGATCTCGCTCTTGCCCCAGCCGCTCGCGGCGTGCACGACCAGCGGGGTGCGGTCCCGGCCCGCCGCGTGCAGGTCTTCCAGGAGGCCGCCGAGGACGTCGTCGCGGCCGACGAAGCCGCTGTAGCGGGGGGCCACGTTGGTGACGGCGGGCAGCCGGGGGAAGCGGGCGCCGGGCGTGCCGTCCGTCGGGGGCGGTGCGCCGAGGCCGAGCCCGGCGTACAACCGCCGTACGGCCTCGTCCTCGTCGGTGCCGCGCAGGTCGATGCGCTCGTGGTGGGCGGCACCCGGGTCGGGGAAGGGCTCGTCGGCCAGGACGATCCGGACGTCGGGGTGGGACAGCGCGGCGAGCTGGGCGAGGGCGGCGTGGTCCATGTCCGCCGGGGAGAGGAAGAGCAGCGCGGTGCCGGGGGCCGGCCGGTCACCGGAGTAGGCGTCCAGGGGGCGCAGTTCGGTGCGGATGCCGCCGCGCCGGAACTGGTCCTCCAGCCAGGCCGCCCAGGGCGCGTGCCGCTGGGAGTGGACGAGGGTGACCCGGCTCAGCGGCAGCGGACGCCGGTGGCGGAGCCAGTCGGCGAGCCGTTCGTAGTAGGGGCGCAGCCCCGTCACGGAGCCCTCCGGCTCGCTCTCCACGGCGAGTTGCCGGGCGTCGAGGTAGAGCGGGTGGTACGGGACTTCCAGGAAGGCGACCTCGGAGGTGCGGGAGGCCCGCGTCAGGGGACCGAACTTGCGGCGCACCCGTTCGCGCGCGCCGCGCAGCCGGTCGTGCGACTCGACGTTGCTCTTCAGGCCGAGGGCCAGCACCCGCACGGGCCGGTCGGACCGGCCGCCGCTCATCTGCTCGGCCAGCGCTGCGGCGCCGTCGATGGACCAGGCCGTCATGGCGAAGCAGAGCACGAGGGAGTCGGCCAGGGAGCCGAGTCTGCCCTCGGCCTGCGTGCCGATCGCGTCGGGCAGCGGGGCTTCGACGAGGACGTGGTCGTAGGCGAGGGCCCGGGAGTCCGAGGTGAGGGCGAGGAGGGAGGCGGCGTCCGGACGGGCGGCGGAGTGGACTCGCCCGGGTTCGGGCTCGGGCACCGGGGCACCCTCCGGCGTGCCGGTCGCCCGGCCGTCCACGATCAGGACGCTGCGGTTGCCGGCGGCCAGCAGGTCCGCGACGTTGTGCACCGTCGTGCTGACGCCGAGGTTCTCCGCGGTGGAGCAGAAGAGGGCGAACCGTCCCGAGCGGTCGGCTGCGTGGAGGTCGGGCATGGCCACTCCGCTTCGGACGGCAGGTGCTGGACGGTGGGGGCACGACAGTCAGGGACGGTCAGTATAGGACGGGTTGCCCCTGATCAGACGGTTTCGCGTAAGGGCCGCGTCGGCGCGTGGGCCGGTCATTGGCTCTCGTTGTGGCCGGTGACGAAGGGTTCGTCCGGGTCCCCGCCGGTGCGCAGCCGGCGCAGGGTCTCGCCCAGCGCGGAGGGTGGCAGCGCGGCGAGGTCGTCGAGCGGCACGCCGGTGAGGTCCAGCACGACGGACTCCAGTGCGGCCTCGTCCCGCTCGGCACCCGCTTCCTCGAGCTCTGCCATGGCCCATCCTCCGCGGTGCCCGACGGACCGCCGTCGTGGCGGCTCTCCACGCCCGGCGCCTGCGTGTCCCGGGACTCGGTGTCCAGTGTTGACGTCCCCACGGGGTGCCGCGGGAAAACGGCGACTTTCGGGCGGTGGCGGCCCGGACGACGGATTCTCGATGTTGACGGTGTGTCACCGGCCCCGAATACTGGGCCCACTGGCGTGGACCGGCCGGACGGGCACGGGCCGGGCGGCATGCGAACCGGGGGGTGCGTATGAATCGGCTGCGCCATGCGGAGCCGCCGTGGCCGGTCGCGGCCGACGTCGCGGCCAGGGAGGCGGCCGGCTGGGTGCCCGCGCCGTTCCACTCCTTCGTCCTGAAGGTGCACAGCCGGTGCGACCTGGCCTGCCGGTACTGCTACATGTACCGCTCACAGGACCGGAGTTGGCGGGAACAGCCGCGCGCCATGGCGCCGGAGACGGTGGACCGCACGGCCGGGCGCATCGCCGAGCACCTCACGGCGCACGGGGGGCGCGAGGCCGGTGTGGTGCTGCACGGGGGTGAGCCGCTGCTGGCGGGTGAGGCCGCTCTGGGACGCGCCGCCTCCGTCCTGCGGGCCGCGGCAGGTCCCGGAGTGCGGCTGCACCTCACGCTCCAGACCAACGGGGTACGGCTGACCGAGCGCTGGCTAGACCTGTGCGCCGAGCACGGCATCCGCGTCTCGGTCAGCCTGGACGGTGACCGCGCGGCGCACGACAGACACCGCCGTGGCGCGGACGGGCGCGGCAGCCACACCCGGGTCGCCGACGCCGTGCGCCGGCTGACCGAGGGGCCCCATCGCCAGTTATTCGCGGGCCTGTTGTGCGCCATCGACCTGCGCAACGACCCGGTGCGCGCTTACGAGCACCTGCTGACCTATCGCCCGCCCGCCGTGGACTTCCTGCTGCCGCAGGGCAATTGGCACACTCCCCCGCCCGGGCTGGGCCCGGGGACCCCGTACGCGGACTGGCTGTGGCGGGTGTTCGAGCGGTGGTACGGGGCCGGGCGGCGGGAGACCCGGGTGCGGTTGCTCGAGGACATGATGGCGCTGCTGCTCGGCGGGTCCCCTCAGACGGAGGCGCTGGGCTTGGCCCCCGTGCGGTACGCGGTGGTCGAGACGGACGGTTCACTCGCCCAGGACGACACACTGCGCACCGCGTATCACGGCGCCGTCCGGACGGGACTGCACGTACGGCGCGACTCCTTCGACGCGCTGCTGCGGCATCCGGGCGTGGCGGCCCGGCAGTGGGGCGTCGACGGCCTGTCCGCGCAGTGCCGCGGCTGTCGGCTGCGGCTGGTGTGCGGGGGCGGTCACTACGCCCACCGCTACCGTGCGGCCACCGGCTTCGCGAATCCCAGTGTCTACTGCGCGGACCTGGCCGCTCTGATCACGCGGGTGCGGGGGCGGCTGGCCGCGGACCTGGACCGGCTGCGCACCGCCGCGGCGGAAGCGGCATGAGGGGGCCCGTGCCGCTGCGTGTGCCCGGCAGGCTCTTCACCGCGCTCGCTACGGGCGGCGGCGGGGCCGACGCCCTGCGCCTGCTGGCCCGTGCCGAGCACAGCCGCCGACTGGCCTGCGCACTGGCGGTGAGGCGGGCCGCCGGTGCGGCCGGCGGAGACGTGGCCGACGCGGCCGCTCGGGCGTGGGACCTGCTCGCGACCGCCCATCGGGCCGATCCCGGGGCCGTGGGCGCGGTCCTGTCCCATCCCTCGGCGGGCACCGCCCTGACGTCCCTGCTGGCCCGGCTGGACCGGGTCGTCGAGGGCGGGAGCGGTGCGGCGTGCGCGCCACCGGTCCACTGGTTCAGCGCCCTGGCCGCGGCCGCCGCGGTCCGCGCGGGCGTGCCCGGCCGGGTGCGGTGGCCGATGACGACGGACCAGGTCTTCCTGCCCTCGCTCGGCGGGGCGCGCTTCCCGGGTGCCCGGCCCGGTGACCTGGCCGAGGTGGTGGTCGACGCCGGGGGCGGGGCCCGGATCGGGGTGGCGGGGCGCGCTTCCCCGCCCGGCCCGGTCGAGGTGCCGTCGGCTCCCTCGGGGCCGTCGGGCCGGTGGCGGGCGGCCCACCCGCTCGTGGTGTCCGGCACCGGTGCGCCGCTGCTCCTGGACGACGCCGACCCGCTGCGCTTCCCCGGCGTCCCGGAGACGCCGCTGGGGCTGACCCCGGGCGACCTGCACCGGTGGGAGGCCACGGCACGGGAAGCCTGCCGTCTGCTGCGGGACCACCATCCGGGAACGTACGCCGAACTCGCCGCCGGCCCGCGCACGTTGGTCCCGGTCGACCGACCGGGCAGCTTCAGCGGCAGCAGCGCGGAGGCGTTCGGCGCCATGGCCCTGTCCCGGCCGCGCTCCGCGCGGGGCCTGGCGCTGTCCATGGCCCACGAGATGCAGCACGGCAAGTTCGCCGCGGTGCTTCACCTGTTCGACCTCTTCGAGCCGGACGGCGAGGAGCTCTACTACGCTCCCTGGCGCCCCGATCCGCGCCCCCTGCTCGGCCTCTTCCACGGGGCCTACGCACACCTGGGCGTGGCGGAGTTCTGGAACCGGTGCCGGGACGTGGAGCGAAACGCCGGGGAACTGGCCCTGGCGGAGGCTCAGTTCGCCCGCTGGCGGACGGGCGCCCGGGAGGCCACGGAGGTCCTGCTGGCCTCGGGCCGCCTCACCGCCCTCGGGCAGCACTTCGCGCAGACGATGCTGAGCACGCTCGACGCCCTGTGCCGGCTCCCGGTCCCGGCCGAGTCCCGCCGCCGCGGCATGGCACTGGCCGCCGAACACCGTGCGCAGTGGGTCCGCAGGAACGGGGTGCCGCAGGCGCAGCTGATCTGACGGGACCTGACTTACCTGCCTGCGAACGCAGTCGGGTGGGTGGCGCACGCCACCCACCCGTTGCGTCGGCACGGCCGCAGGACTTCCTCAGGACTGCGGACGGCTGCCGTGGTTCGCGCCGTTCTTGCGGCGGGCCTTCTTCTTACGACGTCGCTTCGAGGACATCGAACCTCCTCTTTCCGGCTTGCGGGTCACTGTCCACCGGGTTGTCGCGTCCGGTGATCAGAGAGCGCCTTTCCAGCCGTGGCTACGGCAAACACACACGAAGCGGATGCACATGGGTGGCCCACATCAGGCGCTGGTTCCCCGCCTGCCCCCACAAACAATCAAGAGGCCGCTCGGATCACTCCGATACGACCTCTGACCTGCGACTCTTACAAGTCGGGACGACAGGATTTGAACCTGCGACCCCTTGACCCCCAGTCAAGTGCGCTACCAAGCTGCGCCACGTCCCGTTGCGCCTCGCGCGGGTGAATCCGCGTGATCACGCAGGTCAACCCTACCGCATGGGCGCCCGCTACCCGACCCGCTCCGCCACTCGTTCTCCGTCCCGCTCACCGATGCGTTCCCCGTCCCGCGCCGCCGGCCGCTCCGGGCGCCGGGTCCATCCCGACAGACCCACCGTCGAGACGGCCACGGCGAGAACGGCCCACCAGGGCAGTCCTGCCGTGGTGGCCAGGCCCGCGAAGGCCGCCACCGCCAGGAGGGCCGTGACCACACCTCCGGTCAGTTCGGCTCGCCGGGCGGATCGCCCCCGCGTCTGATCCACGTCCTGCTCCCCCTTCGCCCGCACGCCCACACGCCCCGGCCATCGCGAGCCGCAGGGCATATGCCGCAAACAATACGCGAGTCGGCGGGAACTCCCGACCAGGGCATAGGGGTTGAGACGGACAACGGGGACGGGGGCGGTGTGGTGACGGCCGGCGTCGGGGCAGGCCCCGGCGCGAGCCGGATCGACGAAGTGTCCGCCCGGCCCCGCCGGCACCCCACACTTCGTCGAGGCCGTTCCCCCGTCGGCCAGGACTAGGGTCGCCGCATGACGCACAGCTTCCTACTCCGCATCCCCGACGCCGAGCTCGAACCCGAGCCCCTCGCGCCCGAGCAGATCGTCTCCGGGACGCCCGAGGTGACCGGGAAGGTGGTCTGGGAGTCGGAGGACGGCCGTCAGGTGCGGGGCATCTGGCAGATCACGCCGGGCGTGGTCACCGACACCGAGGCCGACGAACTGTTCGTCGTGATCAGCGGGTCGGCGACGATCGAGGTCGAGGGCGGTCCGACGCTCACGGTCGGGCCGGGCGACATGGCCGTGCTGCGCGAGGGCGACCGCACGACGTGGACGGTGCACGAGACCCTGCGCAAGGCGTACGCGATCAACCTCTGAGCCGGATGCGCCCTCAAGGCACCGGCGCCGTCGTTCCGCGGATCTCCAGGGTGGGCGTGGTGAGTTGTACCCGACCCGCGCCACCCGCGCCCTCGAAGCGCTCCAGGAGGCACCGGGCCGCGCGGCGGCCGATGTCATGGCTCGTGCTGTCGACCGTCGTGAGCCACACGTGCCGCAGGCGGGCGATGCCGGTGTTGTCGTAGCCGACGACGGACAGGTCGTGCGGGACGCGCAGGCCCAGTTCCCCGGCCGCCGAGAGCGCGCCGATGGCGGCGATGTCGTTGACGGCGAAGACGGCCGTGGGCCGCTCGGGGCGGCCGAGCAGCCGGACGGTCGTGCGGTAGCCGCCCTCCTCGGTCATGTCGCTCGGCTCGATCACCACCTGATCGGCAAGGCCGTGCCGGCGCATCGTCGCCTCGAAACTCCGGCGCCGCAGCTCGCCGACCGCGCCGTATCCCGCGATGTGCGCGATGCGGCGGTGCCCGAGTCCGATCAGGTGCTCGGCGGCCAGCCGGGCGCCCCGTTCGTCGTCACCCGACACGACGTCGACACCCGGCGGCGCCGGTTCGCGGGAGCCGGCCAGGACGACCGGGATCCGCCCGGCCACCTCGCCGAGGGCCGCCGGGTCGGGCAGTGTGCCCACCACGACCAGGCCGTCGACGCGCAGGTCCAGCAGCGGGTCGGCCGGGTCCTGGCCGGAGCGGCGGTTGAGACGGGCGTCGGCCAGCAGCATGCGCAGGCCGTTGGCGTGCAGCAGGGAGTTGAGAACGTCGAGGAGGTCCACGAACCAGGGGTTGCGCAGGTCGTTGAGGAGGACACCGACGATGGGGGTCCCCCCTGCTCGAGCGGAGCCGAGAGCTTGGGGGAGGGTGCGCTGTTCGCTGAGGCTGCGGGCGGCGGCGTTGGGCCGGTAGCCGAGCTCCCGGGCGGCCCGGAGCACGGCGTCCCGCTTCTCGGGGCGGACCTGGTCGGAGCCGCGCAGGGCGAGGGAGACCAGCGACTTGGAGACACCCGCCCGCTCGGCCACGTCCCGGATCGTCGGCGGTCTCATGGGGTGGACCGTTCCATGGGGCGGCGCGACTTGTCAAAGGCTTGACAGCGTCGGTGAACCCCGCTCAGGGTGACCTGGACAGATTCTGGAACGGTCCAAAGAGGGGCTCTCATGGTGGACACGCTCGGCGTCGCCGTCATCGGATTCGGCTGGATGGGGCGGGTTCACACCCAGGCGTACGCGCGCGTGCGGCACCACTATCCGGGGCTGTCCCTCGTCCCGGAGCTGATCACGGTCGCGGAGGAGGTGCCGGGCCGGGCGGAGGAGGCCGCCGCGCAGTTCGGGTTCGCCTCGACGACCCGGGACTGGCGCGAGGTGGCCGCCGACCCCCGGGTGCGGGCGGTCAGCATCACCGCGCCCAACTTCCTGCACCGCGAGATCGGCGTCGCCATGGCCGAGGCGGGCAAGCACATCTGGATCGAGAAGCCGGTGGGTCTGACCGCCGAGGACGCCGGCACGGTCGCGGACGCGGTCGCGAAGGCCGGTGTGCAGGGCGCGGTGGGCTTCAACTACCGCAACGCACCCGCCGTCGAAACGGCCCGCGAGCTGATCGCCACCGGGGAGATCGGCGCCGTCACGCATGTGCGCATCCGGCTCTTCAGCGACTACGCGGCGCATCCCGAAGGCGCACTGACGTGGCGCTACGAGCGGGAGCGGGGCGGCAGCGGTGTGCTGGGCGATCTGGCCTCGCACGGCGTGGACCTGGCCCGGCATCTGCTCGGCGACATCACGTCCCTGACGGCCGACACGGCGATCTTCCTCCCGGAGCGGGCCCGCCCGTCCGGTGCCACTGCCGGCCACAGCCGCGCCGTCGGCGGTGAGGTCGGCCCGGTGGAGAACGAGGACTACGTGAGCTGCCTGCTGCGCTTCGCCTCCGGGGCGCGCGGTGTCCTGGAGGCCTGCCGGGTCTCCGTCGGCGAGCAGAACAACTACGGCTTCGAGGTGCACGGGACGAAGGGCGCGGTGTTCTGGGACTTCCGCCGCATGAACGAGCTGGGGGTCAGCCGCGGTACGACGTACCAGGACCAGTCCGTCACCACGGTCTACGCCGGCCCGGGCGACGGGGAGTTCGCCGCGTTCCAGCCGGGCGCGGCGAACGCCATGGGGTACGACGACCTGAAGGTCGTCGAGGCGTACCGGTTCCTGCGGTCGGTCGCCGAGGGCACCCCGTACGGGGCGACGCTCACGGATGCCGTGCACAGTGCGGCCGCGCTGGACGCCATGGCGCGCTCGGCGCACAGCGGGAGCTGGGCGGAGGTCAGGGGGCGGGACTGACGCCCGGTCGCTGCATCCGTCGCCCCAGGGCGACCTTCACCGGGACGAGGACGAGCCACAGCCACATGATCCTCGGGCCCGCCACGAGGGCCAGGGGGACGCTGGCGAGGAAGACCGCCACCGACGTGGCGCTGTCCAGGAGGTAGAGCGTGGTCGCCGCCTCGGACGGCGTGGCGTGGCGCAGCCAGGGGCGCTTCGCGAGGACGGCGGCCACCGCCAGATGACAGGCGCCCAGCGCGGCGACGGCGCCCGAGTACACCGCCACCGACACCGGCTCAGACCCGTACTCGGCGAGCAGCCGGGTCGGGAAGGGCACGAGGGCCGTGACGCCGAGGCCGACCATCGAGATGCCGATCACCTGGCCGTCGATCTCCCGGACGTCCTGGAAGATCCGCCGGTGGGCCCGCCAGAAGGTCCCCAGCACCGCGACGCTCAGCGCGTACGCCCCGATGTCCGGGAGCAGGTCGCGCAAGGCCCTGCGGTATGCGGCGGGGTCGAGCTCCCGGGGCACGGAGAGGTCCAGGACGAGCAGGGTGACGGCGATGGCGAACACGCCGTCGACCAGGGTCACCAGCCGCTCGGGGCCGCCGTCCGGGCGTGAGATCCACATGGGCCCGACGGTAGGGGCGGGGCCGGGTGTCCTCCCGCACCCACGCCCGGCGCCGCCCACGGATCACACGGCCGCCTGCGGTGGCATGTTGTACGGCGTCACCACCTGGATCGCCGAGGGCAGGGTCACTCCTGCCGGGGGCAGCGCGTCATGGGCCCGCATGACGGTACGGCAGGCCTCGCGAACGTCCTGGCGCAGGTCGTGGTGGAGCACGGCGGACAGGCGGTGCTCGCGCAGCAGGCGCGTGTTGTCGTGGTCGAGGTCGTGGGCGATGAACACCGCGCAGTCGCGACCCAGGTCGTCGAAGGCCCGCAGCGTGGCGATGTTGCCGCCGCCGATCGAGTACACCGCGCGGATGTCCGGGTCGCGTTCCAGCGCGGCCCGGACGAGGTCGTACTGGGTGGTGTCCAGACCCTGCCCCTCGGCGATCTCGACCAGGGTGCGCTCCGGGTGGCGGGCGCGCATGGCGCTGCGGAAGCCCATCTCGCGTTCCTCCTCGTTGCGGAAGAACCCGCTGCTGAGGCTGGTGAGGATGTTGCCCGGGCGCTCCCCCAGCCACTGGCCCATCAGGTACGCGGCTGTCGCGCCGGCCGCCCGGTCGTCTATGCCGACGTAGGCGAGCCGGGCGCTGGCGGGCAGGTCGGTCACCAGCGTCACGACCGGGACGCCGGCGGCTTCGAGCCGGCCGACCGCGGCGGTGATCTCGGGGACGTCCGGGGCCTTGAGGATCACGCCCTGCGAGCCGCGCCGGGCGATCCGGTCGAGGGTCCGCACCAGTTCCGCGGCCGGGCCGGTCTCGCGGAAGTAGAAGCGGGAGCGCAGCACCGCCGGACGCAGGGACGGCAGCTCGGCCTCCAGGGCCGCGCGGATGGCGGTGGTGAACCGCTCGGGTGCCTGCATCACGATGTCGACCATGAACGTCCGGCCGACGAGCCGCACCTGGGTGCGCTGCCGGTCGAGATCGGCGATGGCCTGGCGGACCTCCCGCGCGGTGCTCTCCCGCACCCCGCCCCTGCCGTTCAGCACCCGGTCGACGGTCGCCTCGCTCAGGCCCGCCTGACGGGCGATCTCCCGGATCGGGAACGGGTGTCCCATACGCCGGCTCCTTGAGGGGTTTTTGATGGCTCGCTGCTGGTTGTTCGAGGGGTTTGTACTGACAAGAATGACAGGGCTGCGTCGCTCCGTGACCCCGAAGGGACGACGATGTCCTTCACTTCCGTGCACCACCGCGCCTGGCTGTCCGAGCAGGAGTGCGATCTCGACGCGTTCCGCGCGCTGGTCGAGCAGGCCACCGATCCCGCCGACTATCCGCACGCCTCCGCGGTGGAGTGCGACGTGCCCGTCTACGACTGCGGACTGCTGGAAGGCGACCGGGTGGTCCAGGCCGAGCTGGTGCGGGCGCTCGCCGAGGGGCCCGGCATCGTGGTCTTCCGCGGCGCTTTTCCCGACCCCGGGATCGTGGACCGGGTCACCGGCGTCTTCGAGGCACTGATCGCCGAGCAGCGCGCCTCGGGCTCGGCTGCCGGTGACCACTTCGCCGCGCCGGGGGCCAACGACCGGGTGTGGAACGCGCTGGAGAAGACGGCCCTCTACGACCCGGAGGCGTTCGCCGACTACTACGCGAACGACATCCTGGCGCTGGTCGCCACCGCCTGGCTGGGCCCCGGCTACCAGGTCACCTCCCAGCTCAACGTGGTCAACCCGGGCGGTGCCGCGCAGACCGCGCACCGCGACTACCACCTCGGCTTCCTGTCGAACGAGGCCGCCGCCGCCTATCCGGCGCACGTGCACCGCCTCTCCCCCGTGCTGACGCTGCAGGGCGCGGTCGCACACTGCGACATGCCGGTGGAGTCGGGGCCGACGATGTACCTGCCGC
The DNA here is from genome assembly GCF_040637515.1 of Streptomyces sp. NPDC029041. NCBI lineage: Bacteria > Bacillati > Actinomycetota > Actinomycetes > Kitasatosporales > Streptomycetaceae > Streptomyces > Streptomyces sp. NPDC029041. The sequence goes on from NZ_JBEZWO010000001.1 coordinate 360,208, forward strand.
ACTCGCAGAAGTACGAGCCGGGCTATCTCGCCTGGCGTCTGCCGGAGTTCCGGGCGTACTTCGACGCGCACCGGGTGCAGCTGCCGCTCGCCAAGGGCGACGCCGTGTTCTTCAACCCGGCCCTCTTCCACGCGGCCGGCACCAACCGCTCGGCCGGCATCCGGCGGATGGCCAACCTGCTGCAGGTGTCGTCCGCGTTCGGCCGTGCGATGGAGACGGTGGACCGGGAGGCGGTGGCCAACGCGGTGTACCCGGTGCTCCTCGCGCGCACGTCCCAAGGCGCCGACCAGGCGTGGCTGGAGCAGGTGATCGCGGCGAGCGCCGAGGGCTACCCCTTCCCCACCAACCTCGACAGCGACCCGCCGGTCGACGGCCTGGCCCCGCCCTCGCAGGCGGACCTGGTGCGGCGGGCCCTGCGCGAGGCGTGGACGCCGCAGGCGCTCCGGGCGGAGCTGCGGGCCGGTGCCGAACGGCGAGAGAGCTGAGGAACTCGATGGGACTTCTCGACGACAAGGTCGCCCTGGTCAACGGTGGCAGCCAGGGGGTCGGCGCGGCCATCGCCCGGGCCGCGGTCCGCGAGGGCGCGGTCGTGGCCGTCACCGGCCGGCGCCCCGGGCCGGGCGAGGCCCTGGTGGCGGAGCTGACCGAAGCGGGCGGCAAGGCGCTGTACGTCCGGGCGGACCTGTCGGACGCCGAGCAGGCGAAGGCCTCCGTGGCCCGGGTCGTTCAGACATACGGCCGCGTCGACTGCCTGGTCAACTCCGCCGGCCTGACGTCCCGGGGGACGTTGCTGGACACCACGCCCGAGTTGTTCGACCAGCACATCGGGATCAACCTCAAGGGCCCGTTCTTCGCGATGCAGGCGGCGGTGGCGGACATGGTGGGGCGTGAGGCACCCGGCACGATCGTCAACATCATCACGTCGTCGGCGCACGGCGGGCAGCCGTTCCTCGCGCCCTACGTCGCCGCCAAGGCGGGGCTCATCGGGCTGACCCGCAACGCCGCGCACGCCCACCGCTGGGACCGGGTCCGGATCAACGGGCTCAACATCGGCTGGACGGCGACCGAAGGCGAGGACGCCACGCAGAAGACCTTCCACGGGGCCGGGGACGACTGGCGCGACAGGGCCGCCGCACAGCTTCCCATGGGCAAGCTCGGCCAGCCCGACGAGATCGCCGACTTCGTGGTCTTCCTGCTGTCGGACCGGTCCGGGGTGGTCACCGGGTCGATCATCGACTGGGATCAGAACGTTCTGGGCGGCCTCGACTAGAAATCTGCCGCGCTTTGTCCGTCTGTCGCGTGCGGCGCCATCGTGGCTGGTCGCGCAGTTCCCCGCGCCCCTGAGGGCGTGCACCACATCAAGGAGCAATTCATGCGTATCGGAATCCTCGGCCTCGGCCGCATCGGCGCCTTCCACGCCGAGACCCTCTCCGGACTCGACGCCGTCGACTCCCTCGTCCTGACCGACCCGTTCGCGGACGCCGCCAAGGCCGCCGCCGAGCGGTTCGGGGCCGAGGTCGTGGACTCGCCGGAGGCGCTGCTGGCCGCCGGTGTGGACGGCATCGTCGTCGCCGCCGCCACGGACGCCCACCCGGCGCTGATCCTGGCCGGTGTCGAGGCCGGTGTCCCCGTCTTCTGCGAGAAGCCCGTCGCCAGGACCATGGCCGAGGGGGTCGAGGTGCTCAAGGCGGTGGCCGGCCGGGACGTGCCGATCCAGATCGGCTACAACCGCCGTTTCGACACCGGGTTCGTCAACGCCCGCGCCGCCGTGCAGAGCGGTGAACTGGGCACGCTGCACACGGTCCGCTCGACGACGCTGGACCCGGCGCCCCCGCCGGCCGGGTACGTCGCCGCCTCCGGGGGCATCTTCCGCGACTGCTCGGTGCACGACTTCGACATCATCCGCTGGGTGACGGGCCGTGAGGTGCGGGAGGTGTACGCCGTCGGCGGCAACCGGGGGGCCGAGTACATCAAGGAGGCCGGTGACGCCGACACCACCGGCGCGATCCTCACCCTCGACGACGGCACGATCGCGGTGGTCTCCAACTCCCGGCACAACGGCCGGGGTTACGACGTCCGTATGGAGATCCACGGCTTCGAGGACTCCATCGCGGTCGGCCTGGAGGACAAGCTGCCGCTGCGCTCGGTCGAGCCGGGCGTGACCTTCCCCGCGGGCACGCCGCACGACTTCTTCATGGACCGCTTCACCGAGGCCTACCGCGCCGAACTGACCGCGTTCACCGAGGTCGTGGCGGGCACACGTCCCTCCCCCTGCACGATCGAGGACGCCCTGGAGGCGGGCTGGATCGCCGACGCGTGCACGCTGTCGCTGCACGAGCACCGCCCCGTGACCATCGAGGAGGTACGCCGGGCATGACCGGGAAGGGCCGGGAACCCCTGCGCATAGGTGTGCTGGGAGCCGCGCGCATCACCGAACGCTCCCTCATCGACCCGGCCCGGGCGACCGGCCACCGCCTCGTCGCGGTGGCCGCGCGCGACCGTGCCCGGGCCGAGGCGTTCGCCGCCGGGCACGGCGTGGAGCGGGTCGCGTCCTCCTACGCCGAGCTGATCGCCGACCCCGGGATCGACGTCGTCTACAACCCGCTCGCCAACGGCCTGCACGGGCCGTGGAATCTGGCCGCCCTCGCGGCCGGCAAACACGTGCTGTCGGAGAAGCCCTCGGCGAGCAACGCCGCGGAGGCGGCGGAAGTGCGGCAGGCCGCCGGGAGAGCCGGGACGGTCTTCATGGAGGCCTTCCACTACCTCTTCCACCCCGTCACCCGGCGCCTCCACGAGCTGCTGGCCTCGGGTGAACTCGGCGAGTTGCGGCACGTCGAGGCCATGGTCGCCATCGCAGCGCCGCCGGACACCGACCCGCGCTGGTCGCTGCCGCTGGCCGGCGGCGCCCTGATGGACCTCGGCTGCTACAGCCTGCACGCGCTGCGGATGCTCGCCCCCTGGGCGGGCGGCGCCCCGCGCCTGACCGCGGCCCGGGCAGGTGAGCGCGCGGGCGCGCCCGGCGTCGACGAGTGGCTCGACGCCGACCTGGAGTACCCCGGCGGTGCGACGGGCTCGGCCCGCTGCCACATGGCGTACGGCGGCCTGGACATGAGCATCCGGATCGTCGGCTCCCGGGGCGAGGCGACCGCCCCGAACTTCGTCCTGCCGCAGATGGACGACCGGGTCGTGATCCGCACACCCGAGGGCGAGCGCACGGAACACCTCGGCACGCGCTCGTCGTACACGTACCAGCTGGAGGCGTTCGCGGCCCGGGTACGGGAGGGCACGCCGCTGCCGCTGGACGCGGACGACGCGATGACGACGATGGAGCTCATCGACGCGTGCTACCGGGAGGCGGGGTTCGAGCCGCGTCCTCGTACGGCACGCGCCGGTGTCAGCTGAAAGGGCAGAACCGAATACGCACTCCGAATCCTGGGCGTGACGGATATCCCGGACACTCCAGGAATTTAATAAAACCCTCTGAGCCGATCCGAAATGGCGGACCTCCTCCAAAAAGGCACACGCCAATTTCCGAGGAACAGCCGCCCGATAGCTCAATCCATGTAGCCTCCAACTGACCAGTGCGCCACAGGAAGTGGCGTCCGGGGGAACGAGGAGGCAACAACATGAGGGTCAGGAGACTGATCGGCGCCGGGGTCGCGGCAGTGGCGATGACGGCCATGGCATCCGCACCGGCGTCTGCCGACGAGACGGTCACCGGCGGCAACGTGGAAATGGTGATTTTCGGCAGCGGTACGCACGTCAGCTCGGTCACCATCCACGGGCTCCCGGAACCCCAGGGACCTGCCCAGTATCAGTTCACCTATTTCGCCACCACCTCACCGACCAAGACGCACACCATGATTTGCGGCGGCAGCAGCACGGGTGGCAGCTGCACTCACAAGTTCAAGATAGACGCCACATACGCCAAGGGCGTCGGAATCAAAAGCTGCGGTTCGATCAAGCGGGTCGACAACCAGCAGATCCTCGGGACCGCCTGCAAGAAGTGGTGACGGAGTAAAGCCGCGCCTGGCGCGGCGCACTCCACGATGATTGCGAACTTGCCGCCCCGACGAGGAGTCGGGGCGGCAAGTCGTATGCATCTCACCGGTACAGGGCGGGCTTCTCCACCAACGCGACCTCCACACGGCCGCCGTCCTCCAGCGCCCGCACCCCCGCTTCGCACACCGCCGCCGCGGCGTAGCCGTCCCAGGTGCTCGGGCCGGTGACCTCGCCGTGGCGGGTGGCGTCGACCCAGGCCTGGATCTGCTGGTCGTAGGCCGTCTCGAAGCGTTCGGTGAAGTCCTGGGCGATGGTGCCGCCCCAGCGGCCGGCCATGGTGGTGACCAGGGCGTGGCCGTCGCCGATGCGGGCGGTGCCGCGTTCGCAGACCACCTCCGCCTGGACCTGGTAGCCGAAGCCGCAGTTGACGAAGATCTCGACGTCGCTGAGGGCGCCGCCGTCGGTCTCGAAGACGACGAACTGGGGGTCCTGCAGGGCGTCCGGGGCGTTGGCCGAGGGGGTGGGGCGCAGCACCGTGACGGCGGTGATCTCGTGGCCCAGCAGCCAGCGGGTCGCGTCGGCCTCGTGGGCGACGGAGTCGCTGATGAGCATGGAGCTGGTGAAGAAGGGCGGGCTGGCCACGTTGCGGTGCCGGTTGTGCACCATGAGCGGGCGGCCCAGCTGACCGGTCGTCAGCAGGGCCTTCAGCTTCGCGTACTCGGGGTCGTAGCGGCGCATGAAGCCGACCTGGACCCGGCGGTGGCCGAGGCGCAGTTCGGCGTCGAGGACGCGCAGTGCGGAGGTCGCGTCGGGGGTGAGCGGCTTCTCGCACAGGACGGGCAGATCATGCTCGAAGGCGGCGAGGAGGGTGGCTTCGTGGGCCGGGCCCGGGGAGGCGATCAGGACGGCGTCGACGTCGGACGCGGCCATCGCGGCGGCCGGGTCGGTGTGGGCGGTGCAGCCGTCGACACGGGCGGCGACGGCCTTCGCGCGCTCCGCGTCGACGTCCACGACGGCGGCCACCCGCGCTCCGCTGGTGACGTCGCGGATGCGGCGCACATGGTCGGCGCCCATCCTTCCGGTACCGATGACCGCGATTCCCAGCGGGGCGCGCTCCGTCATGGCCGTCCTCTCGGGTCGTCAGGCGCCGCAGGACCTCAGGAACTTGCGGGTGCGCACCGCGATCGGCAGCGGCTTGTCCGGCTCGCAGGGGTACATGTCCTGCTCGACGATGGCGAACAGGTCCACGCCGAGTTTCTGGGCGGCGGTGAGGACCGGACCCAGCTCGGGGACACCGGCGGGCGGTTCGCACATCACACCGCGGGCCACCGCGGGGCCGAACGGCATCTCGTTCTTCACCACGTCGGCGAGGATCTCCGGGTCGACCTGTTTGAGGTGCAGGTAGCCGATGCGCTCGCCGTAGGTCTCGATCAGCTTGACGCTGTCGCCACCGCAGTAGGCGTAGTGCCCGGTGTCCAGGCACAGGTTGACGTGGTCGGAGTCGGTCGAGTCGAGGAACCGCTCGACGTGCTCCTCGGTGTCGATGTGGGTGTCGGCGTGCGGGTGGACGACGATGTCCAGGCCGTACTTGTCCTTCACCTCGCGGCCGAGGCGCTCCATGCCCGTGGTGAGGTTGCCCCACTGCTCGGTGGTGAGCTCCGGCGCCTCCAGGATCTCGGCGGTCTTGTCGTCGCGCCAGAAGGACGGGATGACGACGAGGTGCTTCGCGTCCATGGCCTGGGTGAGCGCGGCGACGTTGCTGACCTGCTCCCAGGTGGAGTCCCACTCGGAGGGGCCGCGGTGCAGGCCGCAGAAGATGGTGCCGGCCGACACCTTGAGGTTGCGCTTGCTCACCTCGTCGGTGAGCCGGGCCGGGTCGGTGGGCAGGTAGCCGTACGGGCCGAGTTCGATCCAGGAGTAGCCGGCCTCGGCGACCTCGTCGAGGAAGCGTTCCCAGGGCACCTGCTGAGGATCGTCGGGGAACCAGACGCCCCAGGAGTCGGGGGCGGAGCCGACCCGGATGCGGTCGAGCGCGTGGGCCATGTCAGGACTTTCCTTCCGAGGACGTGGCTGCGGGGGCGGTGATGTCCCCCTCTTCAGGGAGCTCTTCGACGTCGACGCCGCGGACCTGAGCCAACTCGTGCTTGAGGGACGCCAACTCGGTGCCGCCGGCCATGTGGTTGGTCAGCTCTTCGAGGCTGACCTCACTGCGGGAGGCGGACAGTTCCATGGTGCCCAGGCGCAGCACGCTGAAGTGGTCACCGACCATGTAGGCGTGGTGCGGGTTGTGCGTGATGAAGATGACGCCGAGGCCCTTCTCCCGGGCGGCGGCGATGTACTTCAGCACCACGCCGGACTGCTTGACGCCCAGGGCGGCGGTCGGCTCGTCCAGGATGAGCACGCGGGCTCCGAAGTAGACGGCGCGGGCGATGGCGACGCACTGGCGCTGGCCGCCGGAGAGCGTTCCGATCGGCTGCTCCATGTCATCCAGGACGATGCCCATGTTGCGCAGCTCTTCGTCCGCGGTCTTCTTCATCTGCTCGATGTCGAGACGGCGCAGCGGCCAGGGGCCCTTGGTCATCTCGGAGCCGAGGAAGAAGTTGCGCCACACCGGCATCAGCGGGACGACGGCGAGGTCCTGATAGACGGTGGCGATGCCCTTGTCGAGGGCCTCGCGCGGGGTGGAGAAGCGCACCGGTTCGCCGTCGACGAGGAACTCGCCCTCGGTGTGCTGGTGCAGACCCGAAATGATCTTGATGAGGGTGGATTTGCCGGCGCCGTTGTCACCGAGGACACAGGTCACCTTGCCGGGGTGGACCTCCATGCTCACGCCGTGCAGGGCACGGATGTTGCCGTAGGACTTGCCCGCTGCCTTCAGCTCGATCACGGGACGCTCGTCCGCGGGCGGGGTGTCCTTCACAGCGGCCCCGTGGGTGCCGGTGGAGTTGCTTGTCATTCCGATCACCTCCGGGTCGCTTGCTTGCGGACCCACAGATTGACGAGGGTGGCGCCTACGAGCATCACGCCGAGGAAGGTCTTGAACCAGTCGGGGTTCCAGGTGGCGTAGACGATGCCCAACTGGACCAGGCCGAACATGAACGCGCCGAAGACCGGGCCGATGATCGTGCCGTAACCGCCGGTCAGCAGACAGCCGCCGACCACCGCCGCGGCGATGTAGATCAGCTCGTTGCCGACGCCCTCACCGGACTGCACGGTGTTGTACTGGAACAGGTTGTGCATGCCGACGAACCAGGCGCCGAAACCGACCAGCACGAACAGCGAGATCTTGGTGAAGTTCACCGGGACGCCGACCGCGCGGGCGCTGTCCTTGTTGCCGCCGACGGCGAAGATCCAGTTGCCGTACTTGGTGCGCAGCAGGACCCACGTGGCCAGCGCCGCGAAGACCAGCCACCACACGACAGTGATCTTGACGTTGACTCCGCCGACGTCGAAGGACGAGGCGAACACCGCCTTGGCCTGGTCGAAGCCGTCCATGTCGCTGATGTCGTCCGTGGCGACGTTGCCGGTGACCAGCTTGGTCACCGCCAGGTTCACACCCTGCAGGCCCATGAACGTGCCCAGGGTGACCAGGAAGCTCGGCAGCCCGGTCTTCACCAGCAGCCACCCGTTGAAGAAGCCGATCGCGAGCGACACCACCAGGGCCACGATCACGCCGACCCAGACGTTCAGGGTCAGCTCGAAGGCGGTCATGCTCGCCGTCAGCGCCGAGGCGACCGGCGCGACGCCGGAGGACAGGTCGAACTCGCCGCCGATCATCAGCAGCGCCACCGGCAGGACCATGATCCCGATGGTCGACGACTGGTAGAGGACCGTCGACATCGAACTGCCCTGGCGCAAGGTCGGCGCCATGATCAGGAAGAAGACCAGAATGGCCAGAGCGCCGAGGAAGACGCCCACCTCGGGCCGGGCGAGCAGTCTCAGCGCCAGGGGGCGCTGCTGGGTCCGCCCGTCCTTCTCGTTCCCCGGGCCGGAGGCCGGCGGCGTGGTCACCGCCGGCGCAGCCTTCTGGGTCATGCTCATCACCGGGTGCCCTTCGCGGCGAACTCCCCGATCTTGTCGACGTTGGACTTGTCGACGAAGGCCGGGCCGGTCAGCACGGGCTGCTCACCGCCACCGCTGTAGTTGCCGTTGTTCTTGTAGAGCCACAGGCCGTCGACGGCCAGGTAGCCCTGGAGGTAGGGCTGCTGGTCGACCGCGAACTGGATGTCGCCGTCCTTCACGGCCTTGATGAGTTCCTTGTTGAGGTCGAAGGTCGCGACCTTCGCCTTGCTGCCGGCGTCACTGACCGACTGCACCGCGGTCAGCGCGAACGGGGCTCCGAGCGTGACGACGTAGTCGATGGAGGAGTCCTGCTTCAGCTTGGCGGTGAGCGTCGACTTCACCGACGGCTTGTCCGTGCCGTTGACGTTCTGGACGTCGAGCTTGCCGTCGAACGTCTTCTCCACGCCGTCGCAGCGCTGGGTCAGACCGACGTTGCCCTGCTCCTGGACGACACAGAGGGCGTGCTTGGCACCGACCTCGTTGAGCTTCTTGCCGAAGGCCTCGCCCGCGACGGACTCGTCCTGGCCGAAGAACTCCAGCATGTTGAACTGCTTCCAGTCACTCAGACCGGAGTTGAGGCCGACGACGGGTATGCCGGACTTCTCGGCCTTGCCTATGACGGCCTTCATGGCGTCCGGCTTGGCGAGGGTGACCGCGATGCCGTCGACCTTCTGGTCGATCGCCGTCTGGACCAGGTTGGCCTGGTTGCCCGCGTTCGGGTCGGCGGAGTAGATGAGCTTGATGTTGTCCTTGTCCGCCGCGGCCTGCGCGCCCTTGCGGACGGTGTCCCAGAAGGTGTCGCCGGGCGCCTGGTGCGTGACGAGGGCGACGGTCATGCGGGGCGTGGTCGCCTTGCCGGCCGAGGCGCCGGCGGCACCTTCCTCGGCCTTCTTGCCTCCGGAACTGCTGGAGCAGCCGGCGAGGGTCAGGGCCGCTGCCGCGGCCACGGCGACGACGGGCGCGAACCTGCGAGAGCGGGGGTGGGAAGAGCGGTCCATCTTTCCTGGCACCTCACTGTGCTACTGCGGGGGAAAGGAAGGGATCACGAAGGGGTCCGTGGTCCCGGAGCCTTACGGAGTCCGGATCATGATGCCGCAAGCGGACTGTCGTGATGCCACGGGATACAAGTCCCTGCCGCGCTCGCTGTCAATACTTTGTTAAGACATCATTTCACGAGCAGGTCCGAATGTAAGTACAAACTATTGACAGGGCCGCCCTCCGGGACCTACACCTGGGGGGCGGCAGGTCCCGTGGAGCCACGCCCCACCGTGCCAGGGCGCCCCAGGACCCGCATCCCCAGCTTCCCGAGGAGGTCGCGCATGGCCGAGCCAGCCCAGTATTTCGATGTGATCACGATGGGCCGCATCGGGGTCGACCTCTATCCCCTGCAGACCGGCGTCCCCTTGGAGAAAGTGGAGACGTTCGGGAAGTTCCTGGGAGGTTCCGCGGCCAATGTGGCGGTCGCCGCCGCCCGCCTCGGACGCCGTACGGCGGTGATCACGCGCACCGGAGACGACCCCTTCGGCACGTATCTGCACGAGGCACTCAAGGGCTTCGGCGTCGACGACCGCTGGGTCACCCCGGTCGCGGCGTACCCGACGCCGGTCACGTTCTGCGAGATCTTCCCGCCCGACGACTTCCCGCTGTACTTCTACCGCCGCCCCAAGGCGCCGGACCTGGAGATCCACACCGACGAACTGGACTTCTTCGCCGTCCGCGACGCCCGGATCTTCTGGATCACCGGCACCGGCCTGAGCGAGGAGCCGAGCCGCTCCGCCACGCTCGCCGCCCTCAAGGCCCGCGACAAGGCCGGGACCACTGTCTTCGACCTCGACTGGCGGCCCATGTTCTGGCGCGATCCGGAGGAGGCCCGCCCGTACTACCGCGAGGCCCTGCGGCACGCCACGGTCGCGGTCGGCAACCTGGACGAGTGCGAGATCGCCACCGGTGTGCGCGAGCCCCAGGCCTGCGCGGAGGCGCTGCTGGAGGCGGGGGTGGAGCTGGCCGTCGTCAAGCAGGGCCCCAAGGGCGTCCTGGCCGTGCACCGTGACGGCACCCGGGCCGAGGTGCCGCCGGTGCCGGTCGAGGTGGTCAACGGCCTCGGCGCGGGCGACGCCTTCGGCGGCTCGCTCTGCCACGGTCTGCTCGCCGGCTGGGACCTGGAGCGGACCATGCGCCACGCCAACGCCGCCGGCGCCCTCGTCGCCTCCCGCCTCGCCTGCTCCTCCGCGATGCCCACCGAGGCAGAGGTCGCCGGCCTCCTCGCCGGGGTGCCGTCGCCGAGCACGAGCCACTGAAACGGAGCCTTCCTTGAACATCGGCATCCCCGACCTGACCACGGTCAGAGCCCGCAACCCCGAGGCCGTCGCCGAAGCCGCGGCCCGCCGGGTGCGGCGCCCGCTGATCGGCGACAGCGGCCGCCTGATGATCGTGGCCGCCGACCACCCGGCCCGCGGTGCCCTCGGGGTCGGGGACCGGCGCCTGGCCATGGCCAACCGCGCGGACCTGCTCGGGCGGCTGTGCACCGCCCTGTCGCGGCCCGGCGTCGACGGGGTGCTCGCCACCGCCGACATCCTGGAGGACCTCCTGCTCCTCGGTGTCCTCGACGACAAGGTTGTCATGGGCTCCATGAACCGCGGCGGCCTGGCCGGAGCGTCCTTCGAGATGGACGACCGCTTCACCGGCCACCGCGCCGAGGACATCGCCCGGCTCCGCTTCGACGCGGGCAAGCTCCTGGTCCGCATCGACTACGACGACCCGGGTTCGCTGACCACGCTGGAGTCCACCGCGCGGGCGATCGACGCCATGGCGGACCGGCGGCTGCCGTTGTTCGTGGAGCCGTTCATATCGCGGCGGGCAGACGGCCGGGTCCGCAACGACCTGTCCGCCGAAGCCGTCACCCGGTCGATCGCCATCGCCTCGGGTCTGGGCGGCACCTCCGCCTACACCTGGCTGAAGCTGCCCGTCACCGACGACCCGGACGACATGGCCGAGGTCCTGGAGACCTCCACGCTGCCCGTCGTCCTGCTCGGCGGCGAGGTGGGCGAGGACCAGGAAGGCGCCTACGAACGCTGGCGCAAGGCCCTGCGGCTTCCCACCGTCCAGGGCATGGTGGTCGGACGGTCGCTGCTCTACCCGGCCGGGGGCAGCGTGGAAGAAGCGGTCGACACGGCCGTCGGTCTGCTGTGATCCGGAGGATGCAATGACGTACCACCTTCCCGCCGGCAAGGCCCTCGGCGGCCCCTACGCCGTCGACGTCACGCCCGAGAAGGCCGGCTGGAGTCACTCCAGCCTGCGCGTGCTGGAGCTGCCGCCGGGCGGCGCGCACTCCTTCGACACCGGCGACAGCGAGTGGATCGTCGTCCCGCTGAGCGGCGGCTGCACGGTCGCCGCGGCGGACGACTTCGGCCAGGACACCTTCGAACTCCAGGGCCGCGCCGATGTGTTCAGTGGCGTCAGCGACTTCGCGTACGTGCCGCGCGACGCCCGCGCGACCGTGACGTCCGCCGCGGGCGGGCGGTTCGCGCTGACCGGCGCGCGCTGCACCCGCCGTCTGCCCGCCCGCTACGGCCCGGCGTCCGAGGTGCCCGTCGAGCTGCGGGGCACCGGTAACTGCTCCCGGCAGGTCAACAACTTCGGCGCGGCCGGGGTCTTCGAGTGCGACAAGCTCATCGCGGTCGAGGTGATCACCCCGGGCGGCAACTGGTCGTCGTTCCCGCCGCACAAGCACGACGAGCACCGGCCCGGCGAGGAGTCCGTGCTGGAGGAGATCTACTACTTCGAGTTCGCCGGGCACGGCGGCATCCCGGGCCTCGGCTACCAGCGTGTCTCCCCGTCCGGCCCGGGCCGGGACACCGACGTGCTGGCGGAGGTGCGCGACGGCGACGTCGTCCTCATCCCGGACGGCTGGCACGGTCCGTCGATGGCCACGCCCGGCCACCACATGTACTACCTCAACGTCATGGCGGGCCCGGAGGCCGAGCGCGCCTGGCTGATCTGCGACCACCCCGACCACGCCTGGGTCCGTGACACCTGGCCGGGCCGGCCGGTCGACCCCCGCCTCCCCCTCTACACCGCCCCGGAGACCTCCGTATGAGCGCCCGCACCCGCCGACTGACCACCGCCCAGGCCCTGGTGCGGTTCCTGTCCGCCCAGTACACCGAGCGGGACGGCGTGCGCCGCCGGCTGATCGCCGGGACCTGGGGCATCTTCGGCCACGGCAACGTCGCCGGGGTCGGCCAGGCGCTGGTCGAGTACGCCGATGTGATGCCCTACCACCAGGGCCGCAACGAGCAGTCCATGGTGCACGCGGCCGTCGGCTACGCCCGGCAGCTCAACCGCCTCTCCGCGCAGGCGGTGACGACCTCGATCGGCCCGGGCGCCACCAACCTGGTCACCGGCGCCGCCCTGGCGACGATCAACCGGCTGCCGGTGCTGCTCCTGCCCGGTGACTACTTCGCCTCGCACGCCCCCGACCCGCTGCTGCAGCAGCTGGAGCACCCGGTCGAGGCCGACGTGTCGGTCAACGACACGCTGCGCCCGGTGTCGAGGTACTTCGACCGGATCACCCGCCCCGAGGCGCTGATCCCCTCGGCGCTCCAGGCGATGCGGGTGCTGGCCGACCCCGCCGAGACCGGCGCCGTCACCCTCGCCCTGCCCCAGGACGTGCAGGCGGAGGCGTACGACTGGCCGGAGGAGTTCTTCGCCGAGCGCGTCTGGCACGTACGGCGTCCCGTGCCGGACCCGGTGGAGCTCACGGCTGCCGTCGAGGCGATCCGGTCGGCCGAACGGCCGCTGATCGTGGCGGGCGGCGGCGTCCACCACAGCGAGGCCGAGGACGCCCTGAAGGCGTTCGTGGAAGCCACCGGCATCCCCGTCGCCTCCACCCAGGCCGGCAAGGGCTCGCTGCGCCACGACCACCCGGCCGACCTCGGCGGCATCGGCCACACCGGCACCGCGGTCAGCGACGCACTCGCCCGCACCGCCGACCTCGTGATCGGCGTCGGCACCCGCTACACCGACTTCACCACCGCCTCGGGCACCCTCTTCCGCAACCCCGACGTGCGGTTCCTCAACCTCAACATCACCGGCTTCGACGCGCACAAGCTGGCCGCGCGGACCCTGGTGTGCGACGCGCGCTCCGGACTGGAACGGCTGGCCGAGGGGCTGGCCGGGCACCACGTGTCCGAGGCCTACGAGGCCGAGTACCGCTTGGGCAAGGAGCGCTGGGACGAGGTCGTCGAGGCCGCCTACCGCGCTGACGACGACAGCGCGGTCCCGACCCAGACGCAGGTGCTCGGCGCGCTGGACGCGGCGGTCGGCGACGACGACGTGGTGATCAACGCGGCCGGCTCGCTCCCCGGCGACCTGCACAAGCTGTGGCGCTCGCGCAGCCCGCGCCAGTACCACCTGGAGTACGGCTACTCCTGCATGGGCTACGAGATCCCGGCCGGCATCGGCGTCCAGCAGGCCGCCCCCGGCGCGCCCGTGTGGGCCCTGGTCGGTGACGGCACCTACCTGATGATGCCGACGGAGATCGTCACCGCCGTCCAGGAGGGCCTGCCCCTCAACATCGTCCTGATCCAGAACCACGGCTACGCCTCCATCGGCGGTCTCTCGCAGGAGACGGGCGGCGAACGGTTCGGCACCGCCTACCGCTTCCGGGCCGCCGACGGCACCTTCACCGGCGCCCCGCTGCCCGTGGACCTCGCCGCCAACGCGGCCAGCCTCGGCATGGACGTGCTGCGCGCCAAGACCGTCCGTGAGCTGCGCGAGGCGCTCGCCGCGGCCCGCGCCTCCGCCCGGCCGACGTGCGTCTACGTCGAGACCGACCCGGCGCCCACCGCTCCCCCGGCCGAGGCCTGGTGGGACGTGCCGGTGGCCGAGACCGCCACCCGCGAGGCCGCCGTCGAGGCCCGCGAGCGCTACGACCGGCAGGTCGCCGACCGTCGCCGTCACCTCTGAACTCTCCCTGAACCAAGGCTCCACGAAAGGCCCTTGCGCACCATGAAGACCCTCACCCACTGGATCGACGGCAAGCCCGTCGAAGGCACCTCCGGCCGGTTCGGCCCCGTCTACAACCCGGCGACCGGCGCCCAGGAGAAGCAGGTCGCCTTCGCGTCGGTCGAGGAGGTCGACGCAGCGGTCGCCTCCGCCAAGGCCGCCTTCGCGAGCTGGGGCGAGTCCTCCCTGGCCAAGCGCACGGCGATCCTGTTCAAGTACCGCGAGCTGCTGGACGCCCACCGCGACGAGATCGCCGCCCTGATCACCGCCGAGCACGGCAAGGTGCACTCCGACGCGCTCGGCGAGGTCGCGCGCGGCATGGAGATCGTGGAGCTGGCGTGCGGGATCTCCGTCCAGCTCAAGGGCGAGCTGTCCACCCAGGTCTCCAGCCGGGTCGACGTCGCCTCGATCCGCCAGCCGCTGGGCGTGGTTGCGGGCATCACGCCGTTCAACTTCCCGGCGATGGTGCCGATGTGGATGTTCCCGCTGGCGATCGCCTGCGGCAACACGTTCGTGCTGAAGCCGTCCGAGAAGGACCCCTCGGCCTCCCTGCGGCTGGCCGAGCTGGCCACCGAGGCCGGTCTGCCGGAGGGCGTCCTGAACATCGTGCAGGGCGACAAGACGGCAGTGGACCGCATTCTGGAGCACCCGGACATCGAGGCGGTGTCCTTCGTCGGCTCGACCCCGATCGCCAAGTACATCCAGCTGAAGGCCGTGGAACACGGCAAGCGGGTGCAGGCCCTGGGCGGCGCCAAGAACCACATGCTGGTGCTGCCCGACGCCGATCTGGAACTCGCCGCGGACCAGGCGATCAACGCGGCGTACGGCTCGGCGGGCGAGCGCTGCATGGCCGTGTCGGTGGTCGTGGCCGTCGGTGACATCGGCGACGAGCTGGTCGGCAAGATCGCCGAGCGGGCGAAGGGCCTGAAGATCGGCCCCGGCGACGACCCGGCCTCGGAGATGGGCCCGCTGATCACCCGCGAGCACCGCGACAAGGTGGCGTCGTACGTGGCGTCGGCCGCGGAGCAGGGTGCCGAGGTCGTCGTGGACGGCACGGGCTTCTCGGTCGACGGCCACGAGAACGGCTTCTTCCTCGGCGTCTCCCTGCTGGACCGGGTGCCGCTGACGGCGGACGCGTACAAGGACGAGATCTTCGGCCCGGTGCTGGCGGTCGTCCGTGCGCAGACGTACGAGGAGGCCATCCGGCTGATCAACTCCTCGCGCTGGGGCAACGGCACCGCGATCTTCACCCGGGACGGCGGAGCGGCCCGCCGCTTCCAGCTGGAGGTCAAGGCGGGCATGGTCGGCGTCAACGTGCCGATCCCGGTCCCCGTCGGCTACCACTCCTTCGGCGGCTGGAAGGACTCCCTCTTCGGCGACCTGCACATCTACGGCAACGACGGCATCGCCTTCTACACGCAGGGCAAGGTCATCACCACCCGCTGGCCGGACCCCTCCGACGGCGGCATCAACCTCGGCTTCCCGAGCAACTCCTGACACCCGTAAGGCGGTTCATCCATGGCGAAGTCCGGTGACCGGGCCCGCACCACGGCCGCCCCGGCGCTCGGCGCGCTGGACTTCGCCCTGGACCGGAGCAGCCCCGTACCGCTCTATCACCAGCTCGCGCAGCAGCTGGAGGCGGCGATCGAGCGCGGGGTCCTCGCCCCGGGGAACCTCCTGGGCAACGAGGTGGACCTGTCGGTCCGCCTGGGTCTGTCCCGTCCCACCGTCCGCCAGGCCATCCAGTCCCTCGTCGACAAGGGGCTGCTGGTGCGGCGGCGCGGCGTCGGCACGCAGGTGGTGCACAGCCAGGTCAGGCGCCCACTGGAACTGAGCAGCCTCTACGACGACCTGGAGGCGGCCGGGCAGGGGCCGACCACGGAGGTCGTGCGCAACGAGGTCGTCCCGGCCGCCTGCGACGTGGCCGCCGCCCTCGGTGTGCCGGAGGGGGCCGAGGTGACGGTCCTGGACCGGCTGCGCCGCACCCACGGACGGCCGGTGGCGCTGCTGCGCAACCACCTTCCCGCGTCGCTGCTGACCCTCGACAGCGCCCGCCTGGAGTCGACCGGCCTGTACCGCGTGATGCGTTCGGCGGGCATCACCCTGCACAGCGCCCGCCAGACCGTCGGCGCCCGCGCGGCCACGGCGGACGAGGCGTCCCGCCTGGACGAGGAGGAGGGGGCGGCGCTGCTCACCATGCAGCGCACGGCGTACGACGACACCGGGCGCCCGGTCGAGTACGGAGCGCACGTCTACCGGGCCTCGCACTATTCGTTCGACTTCCAGTTGCTGGTGCGGCCGTGAACGGCGGCCCGCCCGCCCGACGGCTTCACGGGCGGCTCCGCTGCCGCAGCATCCGGCTGAACGGCGTGTCGGGCCGCTCCAGTCGCTCGCCGTCCAGCGTGATGTCGACGACCTCGTTGAAGAAGGCGACGCGCCCCCGGATCGCCGCCACGGCGGGCAGCGGCTCGGGATAGGTCCACACGAGGTTCGGCGGCACGTCGGCCTCCCCGCGCCAGGACCAGTAGGAGGCGGTGCCCTTGTAGGGGCATGCGGTGTGGTGGTCGGTGCCGTCGAACAGGTCGAGGCGGACGTCCTCGCGGGGGAGGTAGTACCGGGTGGGCAGGGACGTCTCGAAGAGCAGGACCGGGGCGTGGCTGTCCGCGACGACCTGCCCGTCGATCTCGACCCGCACGTGCCGGCTGCTCGGCAGCGCGTCGACGCGTTTGTGCGGGTCACGGGGGTGGACGAAGATCTCCTCGTCCTCCTCGTACCAGTGGTCGAGGCCGGTGTCCTTGCGCAGGAACCATTCGAAGGCGATGTGGCCGGCCAGGTCGTCGACGGGGAACGTCCAGGCCGCGTTCTCGCGCACCTCGCCGTCGGCGTCGAGGTCGTAGAAGACCCGGGAGCCGGTGTGGGCGCCGACGGGCGGGTTCGCGGCCGGGCGGAGCAGATCGGTGCGGACGTCCTCCTCGGGGAAGGCGTACTGCGGCACGGGCAGGCGGGGCTCCCAGACGAGCACCGGGTGCCGGCTGTCGACGACGGTGATGTCGCCCTTGCGGCCGCGCACCCAGCGCTCACTGGGCTCCCACATGAGGCCTTCCGGGGTGGTCCTGATCGAGCGGGCGGCGGGGTGGGCCGGGTGGGTGGTCATGGCCGGTGCTCCTTCCGGAGGTCCGGATGCCGTTCCCCTCCACGGTCCCACGGTGTCAGTGCACGGCGTCCAGCCGGGCGCGCTGCTCGGGGGTCAGCTCCAGGTCCACGGCGGCCAGGTTCTCCTCGAGCTGGGCGACCGAGGAGACCCCGGCGAGCGGCACGACGGGCAGGTCGCCGCCGATCTGCCAGGCCAGCACGACCTGGTTGACGGTCGCACCCGTCTCGCGGGCCACGTCCCGCAGCACCGCGAGCCGGGCCGGGGTGCCGGGGTGGTCGAACTCGGCGGGCATGCGGTCGGGGCGGGTGTACGCGCCCCCGAGCAGCGGCGAGTACGCGACCAGGGTCAGGCCGGGCTCGGCCCTGAGGTAGCCGAGCAGGTCGGGGCCGGCGTAGCCGAGGCTGCCGTCCGGGAACAGGCCGCCCGGGACGTCGGCGCGGGGGCGCAGGTGGGTGTGGGCGTACTGGAGGACCTCGTAGCCGGGGAGTCCGGCCGCGGCGGCGAGGGACCGGGCGCGCTCCACACGCCACACGGCGTGGTTGCTCACGCCGAGCAGTCCGACGGTGCCTTCGGCGACCAGGGCGCCGAAGGCCTCGACGGTCTCCCGCGGGTCGACGGTGTGGTCCTCGATGTGCGCGTACAGCAGGTCGACCTTGGCGACGCCGAGCTGCTCGCGGCTGCGTTCGGCGGACTCGCGGATCACCTTCGCGGAGAGGCCTTCGGGGTTGTCGACGTAGCCGGTGCCGGGGGCCAGGGGGCGGGCGCCGAGCTTGGTCGCTATGACGATCTCGCCGGCTATGCCGCGGCTGCGCCGCCAGCGGCCGAGGAGTTCCTCGCTCTGGCCGCCCTGACCGCCGTCCGTCCAGAAGGCGTAGTTGTCGGACGTGTCGATGAAATTCCCGCCGGCTTCGACGTAGCGGTCGAGTACGGCGAAGGACGTCGCCTCGTCCGTCACCGAGCCGAACAGCATCGCGCCGAGCGCGAGGACACTCACCTCGCGGCGGGTCGTGGGGTCCGTGCCGATCGTGCGGTATTTCACGGGTGTCGCTCCCTCCGGTGCTCCGGGTCTCGGGCACACAGGGGAGTCTTCAGCTTGGAGTGCTCTTGAAGGCAAGGGGCCACGCACCACTTGTGCGCACAACGAAAAGGTCCCGCAGGCATCGGCCTGCGGGACCCTTCGCACCGTCGGGACGACAGGATTTGAACCTGCGACCCCTTGACCCCCAGTCAAGTGCGCTACCAAGCTGCGCCACGTCCCGGTGCGCGCCACCCGCGGTGAGCCGCGTGATCGCGCGAACAGCACCTTACCCCACACCCCGGGCCGCGCCGAAAACGGGCCGGGCGGGACAATCGGTCCATGGGCAGCACAGGAGAGACCGGCTCGGGCCGGCCGGGCGACACGAGGGACCGCGACGGTGAGGGGCGGGCGCGCAACGCCCGGCCCCGGGACGGACTCGGGCGGCCGCTGCCGTACGGCGCGGACGGTGTGGCCCGGCAGCCCGAGGGCGTCGTCCGCACCCCCGAGGAGACCGTCGAGGAGGCGCAGCGGCTGCTGGACGAGGGAAAGCCGTTCCACGCGCACGAGGTCTTCGAGGACGCGTGGAAGTCCGGGCCCGGCCAGGAGCGCGAGCTGTGGCGCGGGCTCGCCCAGCTCGCCGTCGGGCTCACGCACGCCGCCCGGGGGAACCTGACCGGCGGGGCCCGGCTCCTGCGCCGCGGGGCGGGAGCGGCCGAGGCCTGGGCGTCCGAGGCCGGACAGGCCCTGCCGCACGGGATCGACGTCGCCGGCGTGGCCGCGTGGGCACGGGAGCTGGCCGGGGAGGTCGAGCGGGACGGCCGGGCGGTGGACGCGGGGGCGCGGGCGCCACGGCTGCGCGCTGGGGCGGCCGGGAGCCGGCCCGACCACGGGGAGAGCTGAACCCGGGCCCGTGATCGGGCCGTCGAACCCGTGCGGCAGACTCGGGGCGTGCGAAAGATTCATGTCATCGGTATCGGCGCGGGCGACCCCGACCAGCTCACCCTCCAGGCGGTCAGGGCGCTGCGGAGCACGGACGTGTTCTTCATCCTGGAGAAGGGCGAGGTGAAGGCGGATCTCACCGGGCTCCGCCGGGACATGCTCGACGCGCACGTGCCCGAGGGAACGTACCGCGTCGTCGAGGCGCGTGATCCGGAGCGGGACCGGAGCGCCGGCGGCGCCGCCTACTCCCCCGCCGTCGGGGACTGGCGCAGCGCCCGCGCCGACATCTACGAGCGGCTGATCACCCGGGAGCTCGGCGAGGAGCAGACCGGCGCGTTCCTGGTGTGGGGGGACCCGTCGCTGTACGACAGCACGCTGGGAATCCTGGAGGAGGTGCTGGAGCGGGGCGCCGTGGCGTTCGAGTACGACGTCGTGCCCGGCATCAGCAGCGTCTCGGCACTCGTCGCCCGGCACCGCACGGGCCTCAACCGCGTCGCCCGGCCGGTGCAGATCACCACCGGCCGCCGACTGGCGGAGGGCTTCCCGGAGGGCGTGGACGACGTGGTGGTCATGCTCGACGCCCACCAGACCTTCCGGCGGTACGCGCAGGAGGACGTCGACATCTACTGGGGCGCCTACATCGGCACGCCGGACGAGATCCTCGTCTCCGGCCCGATCGCCGAGGCGGCGCCCCGCATCGAGCGGTTGCGGGCCGAGGCCCGTGAGCGCAAGGGCTGGATTATGGACACGTACCTGCTGCGCCGGCATCCCCGCGACTGACGGGACAGGCGGGCCCGTCACCGGTCACTCGTGGAGACGATCCGGCCTGCGCACGCAGCCCACGCGGGTCCTGCCCGAGCCCCAACCGGGCCAGTACGCCCTCCACATCGGGTACGGCCGTCACGCCGTCCGGCAGCGGCGGCCGCCGTACGACCACGACCGGCAGCCCGAGGTCCCGGGCGGCCGTCAGTTTGGCCGCCGTGGCCGCTCCCCCGCTGTCCTTGGTCACCAGGACGTCGATGCGGTGCTCGCGCAGCAGGGCCGTCTCGCCGGGAACCGTGAAGGGGCCGCGTGCGAGCAGGACGTGGGTGTCGGGGGGCAGCGGCGGCTCGGGGGGGTCCACCGACCGCGCGACGAAGTGGAGGCGCGTCAGATGCGCGAAGGAGGCCAGCCCGAGGCGCCCGGTGGTGAGGAACACCCGGCGGCCGAGGCGCGGGAGCAGGTCCGCGGCGGCGTCCAGGGTGGGGACCGGGTGCCAGTGGTCCCCGGGGCCGGGTCGCCATCCGGGGCGGCGGAGCACCACGGCGGTGACGCCGGTCTCGGTGGCGGCGCGGGCGGCGTTGGCGGTGATCGACTCGGCGAAGGGGTGCGTGGCGTCGACGAGCGCGTCCACGCCCTCCTCCCGCAGCCATCCGGCCAGTCCCCGGGCCCCGCCGAAGCCCCCCACGCGCACCTCCCCGTCGAGTGCGCCCGGCTGGGCGACGCGCCCCGCGAGGGAGGTCGTGACACGGACGCCGGGGCGGCTGGACAGCGCCGCGGCCAGGGCACGGGCCTCGGTCGTTCCGCCGAGGATCAGGACGTGGGGGGACACGACGTCGAGCGTACGAGGTCCGGTTCCTCGCGGGGCGACGTGGGTGCCGACCGGCGAGCAGGGCCCCCGGTCGTTATCGTCCTGGCATGAAGTCCGTGCGTGCGGTGCTCGTGGACATCGACGGGGTGCTCACCGTCTCGTGGCGGCCGTTGCCCGGGGCCGTCGAGGCGCTGCGGGAGATCCGGGAGGCCGGGCTCGGCGTCCTGCTGGTCACCAACACCACCTCCCGGACCCGGGCCTCGATCGCGGGGACGCTGGCGGAGGCGGGGTTCCCGGTGTCCGCCGGGGACATCCTCACGGCGCCCGCCGCGACCGCCGCGTACCTGTCCGAGCACTGTCCCGGTGCCCGGTGTGCGCTGCTGAACAGCGGCGACATCGCGGAGGACCTGGACGGTGTCACCGTCGTCGAGGCCGGCGACACCGGCAGCGTGCCGGATGTCGTGCTGGTCGGCGGTGCCGGCCCCGAGTTCGGCTACGCGGCGCTCGACCGGGCCTTCGGGCATCTGCAGCGCGGGGCGCGGCTGGTCGCGATGCACCGCAACCTGTACTGGCGTACCGCCGAGGGGCTGCGGCTGGACTCCGGGGCGTTCCTGGCCGGGCTGGAGCGGGCGGCGCGGGTGGAGGCCGAGATCACCGGCAAGCCGGCGCGGGCGTTCTTCGATGCGGCGCTCGCCCGGCTGGGCGTCGGGGCGGACGAGGCGGTGATGGTCGGCGACGACGTCGAGTCCGACGTGCTGGCGGCGCAGCGGGCCGGGGTCACCGGTGTGCTCGTGCGGACCGGGAAGTTCCAGGAGGAGACCCTGCGGGCCGCCGACGGCACGCCCGACCACGTGATCGACTCCTTCGCGGATGTTCCGGCGCTGCTGCGGGAGTCGGCGCGGCGGTAGCTCGCGGGAGTCAGCGCAGCAACAGCTGCAGACCGCCCACGATCGTCGCCGCGATGACGAGCTGCTCGAACAGCCGCTGGTTGATGCGGTGCACGGCCCACTTGCCGAACAGCGCCCCGGGCACGACGAACGCCACGAGCGCCAGGTCGAGCAGGAGCGAGCGGCCGTCGATCAGGCCGAGGCCGGCGCTGAAGGGCAGCTTGGAGACGTTGACGATCAGGAAGAAGAAGGCCGAGGTGCCGAGGAAGCCGAGTTTGCGGAAGCCCGCGGAGAGCAGGTACATCGACATCACCGGCCCGCCCGCGTTGGCCACCATGGTGGTGAAGCCGCCCAGGACACCGTAGGAGCGGGCCTTGAGCCGGCCCGTCCGGGTGGTGACCGACTCCGGTCGTTCCTCCCTGTCGGCGGTGCGTCGGCGCCATACCGTCACCGCCGCCATCAGCAGCAGGATCGCGCCGATCGAGGTCCGTACGATCGCGTCGTCGGCCCACAGGAGGAACACCGTGCCGACGACCACGCCGGCGGCCACCGCGGGGAACAGCCGCCACAGCGTGGGCCAGTGGGCGTGCCGCCGGTAGGTGGCGACGGCCAGGAGATCGCCGGCGATCAGGAGGGGCAGCAGCACGCCGGTGGAGGCGCGGGCGGGCAGCACGGCCGCGAAGACGGCGAGGCTGACCGTGTTGGCCCCGCTCACGGCGGTCTTCGAGAAACCGACGAGCAGGGCCGCGAAGGCGAGGGCGGCGAACTCCCAGCCGGTGATGTGCCAGAGCGTCATGGTGTTCATGCGAACACTGATGCTATGTGCAACGAACAGGTGCTCGTAAGCGCTGTCTCGCCTGGTGGGCGCCGCCGGGAGTGTCAGGGCCGCTCGACGAGAACCGCGCTGCCCTGGCCCACCCCGACACACATCGTGGCCAGGCCCCGCCCCGCTCCCGTGCGCCGCATCCGGTGCAGCAGCGTCGTCAGGATGCGTGCTCCGGAGCAGCCCAGCGGGTGGCCCAGCGCGATCGCTCCGCCGCTCGGGTTGACCAGCTCCGGGTCGATGCCGAGCTGGTCGACGCAGGCCAGGGCCTGAGCGGCGAAGGCCTCGTTGAACTCGGCCTCCTCGAGGTCGCCGACGCTCCAGCCGGCGCGGGCGAGCACCTTGCGGGTGGCGGGGACGGGGCCGATGCCCATGACGTCGGGGTGGACACCGGCGGAGGCTCCGGCGACGTAGCGGCCGAGGGACTGAAGCCCCAGGTCGTTCAGGGCGTCCTCGCTGACGAGGAGGAGGCCGGCGGCGCCGTCGTTCATCGGCGAGGCGTTGCCCGCGGTGACCGTGCCGCCGTCACGGAAGACCGGCTTGAGCCGGGACAGCTTCTCGGCCGAGGTGTCCTCGCGGACGCACTCGTCGGTGTCGACGACCACCCCGTCGGGGCGCTCCACGGGGAGGAGTTCGTCGTCGAAGTGGCCGTTCTTGCGGGCCAGGGCGGCACGCTGGTGGCTGCGCAGGGCGAAGTCGTCCTGGCGCTCGCGCGCGATGCCGTACCGCGTGGCGACCTCCTCGGCCGTCTCGCCCATGGCCAGCAGGCCGTGCAGCTCGCGCATGGCGGGGTTGACCAGGCGCCAGCCGAGGCGGGTGTCGGCGGTTTCCATGCGGTGCGGCAGGGCCTCGTCGGGGCGGGGCAGGACGAAGGGGGCGCGGCTCATCGACTCGGAGCCGCCCGCGATCACGACGTCGGCCTCGCCGGCGGCGATGGTCCTGGCGGCCGTGGTCACGGCCTCCAGGCCCGACGCGCAGAGCCGGTTGACGGTGGCGCCGGGCACGGAGTCGGGGAGACCGGCGAGCAGCGCGGCCATGCGGGCGACGTTGCGGTTGTCCTCGCCCGCCTGGTTGGCGGCGCCCCAGTAGACGTCGTCGATCCGTGCCGGGTCCAGCGCGGGCACGCCGGTGACCAGGGCGCGGACCACGGTCGCGGCGAGGTCGTCGGGACGGACGGAGGAGAGGGATCCCCTGAGCTTGCCGATGGGGGTGCGGCGGGCGGCCGCGAAGTGGACGGGACGCACGAAAGGCTCCTCACGCCGCGCATCAACACGCATTAATTAGCACTGCTAGTTTCGGACTATAGCCCGTCGGTCCGCCGCCTGTGAAGATGATGCGCCTTCCGCTGCTCCCCGCAGCCGTACCGCAGGCCGGACGATGCTCACGCGTCGCGTTTGCACCGTTGTGCCGGGGGCACCCGCGCGTTCATGGAGTGGTTGCGGAGCGCCGCCTGCGTGGGCGAGGACCCCGAGCTGTTCTTTCCCGTCGGCACCGCCGGCCCCGCCCTGCGCGACGTGAGCGCCGCCAAGCGGGTCTGCGCGCGCTGCCCCGTGAGCGACCAGTGCCTGCACTTCGCGCTGAGCAGCGGCCAGGCCGCGGGCGTGTGGGGCGGCACCGGTGAGGAGGAGCGCGACGCACTGCTCCGGACGACCAGGAACGACGCGAGAAGGAGAAGCGCCCTATGACGACTGTGAGGAGCACCCTGCCCGACGACGCCCGAAAGGTCGCCTGCGAGGCACTCCAGGACACCTTGGTGGATCTGCTCGGGCTCTCGCTGGTCGGGAAGCAGGCGCACTGGAACGTCGTCGGACCGCGGTTCCGGTCCATCCACCTCCAGCTCGACGAGGTGGTCACATCGGCCAGGGACTTCGCCGACACGGTCGCCGAGCGGTCGGCGGCGCTGGGCGTCCCGCCGGACGGCCGGCCGGAGACCGTCGCCAAGACCTTCACGCTGCCCGCCCCGCAGGAGGGCTGGGTGCGCGACTCGGACGCCGTGCAGGTGATGGTGGACGCACTGCAGGACGCGGTCGCCCGGCTGCGTGAGCGCATCGACGCGACCGAGAAGGCGGACCCGGTCACGCAGGACCTGCTGATCGGCGTCACCGCGGAGCTGGAGAAGCAGCGGTGGATGTTCGACGCCGAGAACTTCCCCCGCTGACGCGCGGGCGGACCGGCACGGAGCACCCACGTACGGAAAGGGGCAGGCGATGACCGACGCCCTCGAACTCGACGCGCTGTGGGAGGACTTCCACCGCGTGGTGAACATGACCTCGCAGGAACTCGCGGCGTGGCTGCGGGTCCGCGACGCCGACGAGGACACCGAGCCGCTGCCGGACCGGGCGGGCCCGGCCACCGGGCAGCACGTCCTGGCCATCCTCCAGAAGCGGCGCACCGACCTGACCGAGGACGACCTGCGCGTGATGCGGAAGGTCGTGGACAAGGTCACCGACGAGGTGGACCTCGAGAACGAGCCCGTGCCCGAGGTGACGGCCGAGGACACCCGTCGCCGGCACCGGCTGATGACCGTCGGGCACGACCCGCTGAAGGGGTAGTCCGTGGACCGCCCGGAGCGCGTCGTGCGGGAACTCGTCGGCGCGCACGGCCGGACGTACGCCGAGGAGGCGGGCATCGGGCTGAAGGACACGCCCCAGCCGCTGTACCGGCTGCTGGTGCTGTCCCATCTGCTCAGTGCCCGCATCCGCGGTTCGATCGCGCTGGCCACCGCCCGTGCGCTGCACGAGGCGGGGCTGCGCGATCCGCGGCGTATGGCGCGGGCCTCCTAGCAGGAACGGGTCGACGCGCTGGGCCGGGGCGGTTACCGGCGCTACGACGAACGGACGTCCACCCAGCTCGGTCACGCCGCCGAGCTGCTGACCGAGCGGTGGGGCGGCGACCTGCGGCGGCTGCGCCGGGAGGCGGACGGCAAAGTCCCCGAACTGCGCCGGCTCCTCCAGGAGTTCCCCGGAATCGGGCCCGCCGGCGCCGACATCTTTCTGCGCGAGGCACAGGGCGTCTGGCCGGAGGCGGCCCCCTACCTGGACGCCAAGGCCCTCCAGGGTGCCGAGCGGCTGAACCTGCCCGGGGATCCGGAGCGCCTCACCGCACTGGCCGGCGACACCGACCCGGCCGTCCTCGCCGCCGCGCTGGTACGGGCGGCGGTGGACAAGGAGGTGGCGCAGGACGCCCTGCGCCGCGCCGGCTGACGGGACCCTCGCGACCGGCTCACCCCAGCAACCAGCCCCCGTCCACCGTCAGTTCGACGGCGTTGACCGACCGGTTGCGCAGCAGGAAGTCCACCGCGTCCACCACGTCCGCCATCGCGGCGAGCCGCCCCGTGGGAGTCTCCGTGCGCAGGGCGGCGAGCACCTTCTCGGGTTTGGCCTGCCAGTACGGGCTGTCGCCCACGACACCGGGATGCACGGCGTTGACCCTGACGGGGGCGAGCTCGACGGCCAGGGAGTTCATCAGGCCCCGCACGCCCGCGTTGACCGTCGCCACCGTGGTCGCGCCCGGGTAGGGGCGTTCCTTGGCCTGGCCGCCGAAGAGCACGATGGCGCTGTCGTCGTGCAGACGGCCGCGCAGCGAGTGCACGACCTCCGTGTACCCGACGAGTTTGAGGGTGACCAGGCGCAGGGCGGCGTCGATGTCGTAGTCGGTCACCTTGTTGTCGTCCCGGGAGACGCCCGCGATCACCAGATGGTCGACGCGCCCCATACCGGCCAGGGCCGCCGCGATCTCCAGCGGCCGTGCCAGGTCGAGGGCGAGCCCCCGGGCGCCGGCCTCCTTGGCGATCGCTTCGGCCCGCTGGGTGTCGCGGCCGGTGAGAACCACGTCGTCTCCGTTTCCGGCGCGCGACCGGGCGAACTCCAGCCCGATCCCGGACGTGCCGCCGACGACGAGCACACTGCTCATGACTTCTCCTCCAGTGCCGCGCGCAGGTAGTCCCAGTCCCGCGTGAATCGGTACGAGTGCCGTGACGGCGGTTGCGGCGCCTGTGTCTCCAGCCAGCGCAGCGGGTCGTGCCCGGCGTTGACGAACCCGTGCACGCATCCGGCGCCCGCCCAGGCCACGTCGCCGGGCCCCAGCCGGTACCGCTCCCCGTCGAGGGTGGCCTCCGCGACGCCCTCCAGGATCAGATACGTCTCCTCGAAGGGGTGGTCGTGGGTGCCGATGACCCCGTCGGACGCGTACTGCACCATGAACATGGTCGAGGCGACCGCGCCCAGCTCGCCGTCGATCATCATCTTCACCGTGATCCCGCTGTAGACCAGCAGCGCGGTCCGCATGCTGGCCGTGACGGCCAGCAGCTCCTGGGACTGCCTGCCGGGATCCATCTGGTCCGGCTCGAACCGGCCGAAGCCGCGGGTGCGCGGGTCGCGTACGTCCACCCGGACCGGCTCGCGCGCGGGCAGGTCCGGCACGGCCTGGGTGTCGTGCCCGTAGCGGGCGCGCGGCACCGGGGCCAGCATGTCCGCCCAGTGGCCGCCGCTGTCGCCGGCTCCGCGCCAGGCGTGCGGGACGCCGGTCGGCAGCAGGCCGTAGTCGCCTTTCTCCAGCCGGTACGAACCCTCGGGCAGGTCGAGGACCACGGCCCCGTCGAGGAGGTGGAAGCTCTCCTCGTACGCGTGCACATGGGCGGGCACCCGGCCGCCCGGGAGCAGTTCGCACAGCCCGAAGCCGGTGTGGACGCTGCCGTCGTCCTCGCCGACCAGCGCCCGGCGCCGGTACCCGTGGCCGTCGAACGGCGGCTCGGGCAGGTCGGCGGCGTGGCGCACCAGGTGACTGGTCATGCCGGAGCCTTCGCCCCCTTGGCCTCCTTCGCCGCGAGGAGCCGGTCGCGGGACTCGTCGACGAGCCGCAGGGCGCGGGCGGTGTCGCCGAGGAGCCGGCCGTCGCGCTTGTGGATCACGCCGTCGACGAGGACGGTGTCCACGTTGGAGACGTCGGCGCACAGGGTCACCGCGGCCACCGCGTCGTGCACCGGGGCGACGTTGGGAGCGGTGGCGTCGATCGCGACCACGTCGGCGCACTTGCCGGGCGTCAGGGAACCGGTGCGGTCCTCCAGACCGGCGACGTGGGCGCCGTTCACGGTGGCGATCTCCAGCATCTGACGTGCTGACAGAATGGTGTCGGGCACGGGCATGTTGGCCTGCCAGCAGTCGGCGTTGACGCGGGCGCGTTCGGCCGCGAAGGCCGCGCGGATCTGGGTGAACATGTCGCCGGGCACGGTGGTGACGACGTCGATGCTGAGCGCGGGCCGCAGGCCGTACTCGACGGCCTGCATCACGGGTGGCCAGCCGTGCCCCATCTGCAGCTCCACCTGCGGCGCGACCGAGATCATGCCACCGCTGTCGGCGACCATCTGCCACTCCTCCCCGCTGAGGTGGCAGCTGTGGACGTAGGTGGTGTCCGGACCGAGCAGCCCCAGGCGGTGGAGCTGCTTCACCATGCCGAAGCGGCCGGCGAGGCGCCCCATGGCCACGTGCACGGTGATCGGCAGGCCCAGCTCGCGCGCCATGGCCCACTCGGCGGTGACGACCTCGTCGAGGCAGAAGCCGGGGCCGCGGGTGGCCAGGCCCATGGTCAGCAGGCCGCCGTCGGAGGCGAAGTGCGTCGACCGGATCCGCCGTACGTCGTCCGCGGGGATCGGGATCCTGCTCTCGAACCAGTAATCCGCGAGGGAGGTGTTGGCACTGCCGTACGCGTACTGCGCCCGGATACCGGATTCCCTCAGGCCCTGGACCGCCGCGTCCGGGTGCTCGGGGGTGTTGTTGATGTGCGACCAGTCGACGAGGGTGGTGATCCCGGCGTTGAGGCACTCCAGCGCGCCCGCGAGATTGCCGGCGTACACGTCCTGCGGGGTGTACAGGGGGGCGAAGGTGTCGAGGATGTCGACGAAGTAGTCGTCGAGGGTGGCGTCGGGGGCGACGCCCCGGATGGGGGCCTCCCAGGTGTGGCGGTGGGTGTCGACGAAGCCGGGGATCACGATGTGGCCGCTCATGTCGAGGACTTCGGCGTCGGCGCTGATCTCGGGTTGGACGGCCGCGATCCTGCCGTCCTCGACGAGGACGTCCCCCTGGGGCAGGTCCCCGATGCCCGGGTCCATCGAGATCACGTGACCGGAGCGCAGCAGTGTCCTGGTGGTCATCGCGCTTCCTCCCATGGGGTGTTCGGTGCGGGTGGGCGGCTCAGTACGCGGCGAGCCGGCGCACCTCCGTGACGATCTTGTCGACGGTGGGGATGACCTGCTCCTCCAGTGCGTCCGCGAACGGCAGCGGGACGCACTCCCCCGCCACCCGCCGCACCGGCGCGTCCAGCAGGCCGAATCCCTCGTCGGCGACGACCGAGACGACGGTGGCGCCCCAGCCGCCCTGGTAGGGGTTCTCCTCGACGGTGACGAGCCGTGAGGTCTTGCGCAGCGACGTGAGGAGGGTCGCGGCGTCGAGCGGGACGAGGCAGCGCAGGTCCACCACTTCGGCCTCGATGTCCTCCCCTGCCAGGACGTCGGCGGCCTTCAGGGCCAGGGGGACCATGGAGGCGAGCGCGACGAGCGTGATGTCGCCGCCCTCGCGGACGACCGCGGCCCGGCCCAGCTCGACGACGTGCCCGGGCGGCGGCGGTGGGCCCTTGGTCGCCAGCAGCCCCTTGTGTTCGAAGAAGACCACCGGGTCGTCGCTGCGGATCGCCGCCGCCAGCATGCCGACGACGTCGGCGGGTGTCACCGGTGCCGCGACCTTGAGCCCGGGGACGGTCAGGGCCCAGTTCTCGGTCGCCTGGGAGTGCTGCGCGCCGAAGCCGAGTCCGCCGCCGTTGGCGGTGCGCACGACGAGGGGCACGGTCACCTGGCCGCCGGTCATGTAGCGCACCTTGGGGATCTCGTTGGCGAGGTAGTCCCAGCAGCAGGCCAGGAAGTCGGAGAACATGATCTCCGCGACGGGCCGCATCCCGGTCATGGCGGCGCCCATCGCCGCCCCGACGATCGCCTGTTCGGAGATGGGCGTGTCCCAGACGCGCTCAGGTCCGAACTCCTCCAGCAGCCCCGTGGTCGTCTTGAACACGCCTCCCGCGGCGCCGATGTCCTCCCCGAGGCACACCACCGACGCGTCCCGCCGCATCTCGCGGGCGATGCCCTCGGCGACCGCGTCCCGGTAGGTGATCACGTCCGCCATGCGGCACCTCCGTCCGCCCACACGTCCGTCAGCGCCTCACGCGGATCGGGCGGCGGGGCGGCCTTGGCGGCCTC
Organism: Streptomyces sp. NPDC029041; assembly: GCF_040637515.1. Lineage (NCBI taxonomy): Bacteria > Bacillati > Actinomycetota > Actinomycetes > Kitasatosporales > Streptomycetaceae > Streptomyces > Streptomyces sp. NPDC029041. The sequence goes on from NZ_JBEZWO010000001.1 coordinate 389,909, forward strand.
CACGGCCCGCTCCACCACGGCCCGGGCCCGCCCGTCGGCCCCGGCGACCGTCTCCGCACTCACCCCGAGCTCGGCCAGGCGCCCCCGTGCGAGGTCCAGCGGGTCGTGCTTCAGCCAGCGTTCGACCTCTTCGGCCGGACGGTAGGCCGCCGGATCGGCGCGGCTGTGCCCGAAGTGGCGGTAGGTCTCGGCCTCCAGCACGGCGGGCCCGTCCCCAGCCCGGGCGCGCCGTGCGAGCCGCCCCACCGCCTCCTCGACCGCCACGACGTCGTTGCCGTCGATGACCTCGCCCGGGATGCCGTGGGCGGGGGCCCGGTCGGCCGCGGGGCGGGGCACGGCCGTGACGTCGGCGATCGGCGTGTACTCCATGTAGAGGTTGTTCTCGCACACGAACAGCACCGGCAGCTTCCACACGGCGGCGAGGTTGAGCGACTCGTGGAAGGCGCCGATGTTGGTCGCGCCGTCGCCGAAGAAGGCGACCGCGAGCTGGTCGGTGCCGCGCAGCCGGGCGGACCAGGCGGCGCCCACGGCCATCGGAAGATGGGCGCCGACGATGGCGTACGAGCCGAGCATGCCGGTGGCCGCCTTGGTCAGGTGCATGGAGCCGCCCTTGGCGCGGCAGAGCCCGGTCGCCCGGCTCATCAGCTCGGCGAGGCACTCCTCGGGGGTGGCGCCCCGGGCGAGGGCGTGGTGGTGGCCCCGGTAGGTGGCGAACACGTAGTCGTCCGGGCGCAGGGCGGCGCTCGCGCCCACGGCGATCGCCTCCTGCCCGGCGGCGAGGTGTGTGGTGCCCTTCACCAGCCCCTGCAGGAACAGGTCGTGGGCGGCCTTCTCCGTCCGGCGGACGACGTTCATCCGCTCGTACCGGTCGAGGAGCGCGGTGGCGTCCATCAGCGGTCTCCGTGGCTCGTCCGCCGACGCTGAGCGGTGTGCGCGTGTGAGCGCTCCCCGGTGTCCGCGGGTGGGGGATGCCCGGTGTCCGCGTGTGCGCGGTGCCCGGCGTCGGCGCGCGAGCCGTGCCCGGTGTCCGCGTGTGCGCGCTCCCCGGTGTCCTGGGGCGAGCCGTGCCCGGTGTCCGCCCGTGAACCCTCCCGGGTGACCGCCGGTGAGCGCTCCCCGGTGTCCGCCCGCACGCGGTGCCCCGTGTTGAGGTGGGACTGCGCCTCGCGCCGGGTGTTCAGTTCCCCGCCCGCCGTCCAGTACTTGCGGCCGGCCACCAGCAGTTCCTCCGCGGGGAACTTGGTGATGACCTCGCAACCCTCGGCGGTGACGACCAGCTCCTCCTCGATCCGGGCGGCGGACCAGCCGTCGGCGGCCGGCCAGTACGTCTCCAGGGCGAACACCATGCCCTCTTGCAGGACTTCGGGGTGGTCGAGGGAGACCAGACGGCTGAAGATCGGCTTCTCCCAGATCGACAGGCCGACGCCGTGGCCGTACTGCAGGGCGAAGGCGGCGGTCTCGTCGGCGAAGCCGAACTCCTCGGCGCGCGGCCAGACCCGCACGATGTCGGCGGTGGTGGCGCCCGGCCGGACCAGGGCGATCGCCTCGTCCATGTACGCCCGGCAGCGTACGTACGCGTCCCGCTGCGCCCGCGATGCGCTGCCCACGGCGAACGTGCGGTAGTAGCAGGTGCGGTAGCCGAGGTGGCTGTGCAGGATGTCGAAGAAGGCGGGGTCGCCGGGGCGGACCAGGCGGTCGCTGTAGACGTGCGGATGCGGTGAACAGCGCTCGCCCGAGATCGCGTTGACCCCTTCGACGTACTCGCTGCCGAGGTCGTACAGCACCTTGCTGACCACGCCGACACACTCGTTCTCGCGCACCCCCGGGCGCAGGTACCCGTACAGCTCCTCGTAGGCCGCGTCGACCATGGCGCAGGCCTGGGTGAGCAGGGCGATCTCGTCGCCGGTCTTGATGCGGCGGGCCTCCAGGAACACCTGCTGCCCGTCGACGACGTCGATGCCCTCGGCGCGCAGCGCGGCGAGGACCGGCATCTCGGCGACGTCGACGCCGAGGGGTTCACCCGCGAGCCCGTGCCCGCGCAGCTCCGCGGCGATCTTGGCCGCCACGTCCTCGGCGATCCCGGCGTCCGGGTGGAAGGCGCCGCGCAGGGTGGAGATGCCGGCCCGGGCACCGGTGGGCGGCCCGCCCCCGCCGTCGCTGTGGTCGAGCCACGGGTTGTACAGCTGGTGGTGGCGGGCCGCGGAGCCGAAGTCCCAGACGACCGGTTCGCCGTCGCGGACCAGCAGGGCGAAGCGGATCAGCTTGTCCATCGCCCAGGTGCCGATGTGCGTCGCCGTCATGTAGCGGATGTTGGCGAAGTCGAAGCTGAGCACCGCGCCGAGCTCCGAGTGGTTCAGGGATTCGTGCAGCCGGGCCAGCCGCTGTCGGCGCAGCCGGTCCAGGTCGATGCGCTCTTCCCAGTCGACGGCGTTGGGGCCGTATGTGCGGATCGCCATGGCGACCACCCCCACTTCGGAGTGAACGCCCGTGCGCGATGGGTGTCAAGCGTCACTGAACATCGCCGGACACGAACCAGACGCCCACCGCCGGTACCTCACCATCGTTGCGGTAACGGTGGGGGGTCGTCGACTCGAAGCAGACGGAATCGCCCGGCCGCAGGGTGTACTCCGCGAAGGCGAGGGTGAGGATCAGCTCGCCGGAGGTCAGATAGCCGTACTCGGTGCCGGGGTGCCGCATCAGCGCTCCCGAGCCGGAGGAGGAGCCACCGGGCCGGTACGTCACCAGCAGGAAGTCCGTCTCCGCGCCCGGCACCCTCCCGAGCCGCTCCCACACCACCCCCGAGTCCAGCTCCAGCCTCTCGCGCCCTCCCGCGGCGACCAGCGGCCCGATCCGCCGCCCGGGCCCGGCGGCGAACGCGGCGAGGGCGAGCGGCACGGCCGGCGGCGCGGTGACGGGAGCCGCAGTGGCGGGAGACGCGGTGGCAGACGTGGCAGAGGACGCGGCGACGCGAGACGCGGTGGGCGGCACGGACCCGACGCCCTCCCCGGCCCCCTCCCGGAGACTCCGGCGGATCATCGTCTGCGCACTCTCCCGGGCGTCGAAGAGCGACTCCACCGAGATCCCCAACGCCGTGGTGATCGCGTACAGCGTGCTGACGGACGGCTGGCTCTTGCCGGTCTCGATCTGCGAGACGAGACTCGCCGACACCCCGATCTCCCGGGCCAGCGCGCGCAGGCTCGTCCCGCGCTCCAGGCGCGCCTGCCGGATGCGCGCGCCGACGGGCGGCACGACGGCGGGGGGCACGGGCGGCTCCTCTGCTGGAGGACGTGCAGGTGTGCAGCTTCATTGAACAGCGCGCGCGGGCCCTGACACCAGAGCCCCGGCGCGCCCCGGTCCTCCGGAGGCGCTCACCCGAACGGTCCGACGCCGGTGGTGGGCCGCCGGTGGCGGTGGTGCGCTGAGGGCACGCGTCACGTTCTCAGGAGGCACTCCCGATGGCCCGTCGTCCGTCCAGGCTCGTCCGCGTCCTCTCCTCCTCGCTGGCGGCGGCCACGCTGCTCTCCACCGCCGCCTGCTCGGACGACGGCGGCGCCGACGGCTCGCGGGTCTCCGGCGTCACCGCGTCCCAGGTCGCCGGGATGCGGCAGACCCCCTCCCCCACCGCCACCCTCTCCACGGACGCCGCGCGCACCGCGCTGATCACCGAGGCTGACCTCGAGGACGACTGGACGCAGGTCAAGGACACGGAAGCGGAGAACTGGCACGACAGCCTCCTCATCGGCACGGTCGACGTGTCGGACTTCGTGTCGGGCAAGGCCCAGGCGTCCGACTGCCAGCGGCTCATGGACTCCCTGTTCGACGACGATCTGCTGGGCAGGCCGTCGGGCGCGTCCGAGCTGCGCGGCTTCGTGCAGGGCGACTCCCGCCTGCTGTACCAGGTCGCCTCCTACGACCGGACCGATCCGCAGGAGTCCCTGAACTGGATGGCGACCCTGCCGGAGAAGTGCGACCAGTTCACCGTGACCGACGGCAAGGACAAGCGCACCGTCCAGGTCATCGAGACCTCGGTGCCCAAGGTGGGCGAGGCCCGGCAGGGGCTGCGCGTGACGGTGCGGGGTTCGGCCGGCGGCGACGACGCCACCCTGACCCTGGACGTCGCCGCCGTACGGGTCGCCGACGACGCGATCACCGTGACGGCGGGCGGGCTCGACGGGGGCGAGGACGACTCCGTGAAGCAGGCGGTGCAGCAGGGCACCCAGCGGCTGGAGGACGTCCTGGCCGGGAAGTCGCCCGCCGCGAGCCCCACGTGAGGGCTGTCTCTCCCGGAGAGGTTGCTGCGCCCCGGTGCCGCGTGCGGGCAACGGGGCGTCGACGGAGCCAGGCGATCTTCAGCGGACGGCTCGCGGGTATCAGCGCGTGATTCCGTAGTTCCTCAGGATGCCTGCCGCCACCGCCACGAGCTCGCTGAGGCCGGGTGCGATGGGACCGTCGGCGCGAGTGGCCGAGCCCACCGGCTTCTGCTGGGTGGAGACGGGCGCGGCGTGGGCGGCCGGGGTGACCAGGGTGAGGGCGGCGGCGGTGAGCGCGGCGGCCGAAATGATCTTCTTCATGCATTGCGAACGAGCCCGGCGGGTGCAGGGCACGGGCGGTGCGCCCGATCGGCGCATCCGGGGGCGAGCGGACCGCCGCGGGCGACCTCGGCACGGCCCGCCCCGAAAGCACCGCCGAGCCGGTCCGGGAATCCGCCTGGTTCACGTGTGCACGCCCCCTGGACAGGTCTGCTTGCTGGTGCGGCCGCGCTCTGGCTTCTCATCGGACCGGTCAACCAGGTCGCGAAGCACATACCCGGTGTGACCTCCGGCTGAAGAGCCCCACGCCCCATGCCCCACGCCCCGCGCCCCCAGTCGGCCCCCGCTACGCCGTTCGGCACGCCGGGAAGCTCCTTTCCGGCGCGACCGCCGTTCCCGCTCCGCCGATTCCCGGGACAGCTGATCATCGGAGCGGCACAATGACGGCGATGACCGGCTTGGGTCGTGCGTGCGAGGAGAGGACGAGTCGTGAGTGATGTCCACACCCCTTCGGGAGGGTCGGCGAGACTGAACACCGGGGTGGCGCACAACGCGCGCGTGTGGAACTACTGGATCGGCGGCAAGGACAACTACGAGGTCGACCAGCAGGTCGGCGAACACGTCGCCGGCATGTTCCCGATCATCCGGGACATCGCCCGGGCGGACCGCGACTTCCTCGGCCGGGCGGTGTCGTTCCTCGCCGGCGAGCGGGGAGTGCGGCAGTTCCTCGACATCGGCACGGGACTGCCGACGGCGGACAACACCCACGAGATCGCCCAGCGGCTCGCGCCCGACTCGCGCATCGTCTACGTCGACAACGACCCGATCGTGCTGGTGCACGCCCGCACCCTGCTCACCGGCACCCACGACGGCGCGACCGCCTACATCGACGCCGACGTGCACGACCCGGACGCCATCGTCGAACGAGCCGCGCAGACCCTCGACTTCACGGAGCCCGTCGCCGTGATGATGCTGGGCATCCTCAATTTCGTCCTGGACGTCGACAAGGCCCGGGACATCGTGCGCCGGGTGATGGCCGCGGTGCCCTCCGGCAGCTTCCTGGTCCTCACCCACCCGACCTTCGACGAGGACCTGGGCGGCGCGGGCCAGATCCCCGCCATGCAATTCTGGAACGAGAACGCCACTCCACCGATCACGGCCCGCAGCGGCGCGGACATCGCCGCGTTCTTCGAGGGCCTTCAGCTCCTCGAACCGGGCATGGTGTCGTGCGGCCAGTGGCGCGCCGAGCCCGGATCTGCCGTTCTGGTACCGCAGTACGGCGCGGTGGCCGTGAAGCCCTGACGGCGCCGGCCTCGTCGCAGAAGTCCGGACAACCGCGGGAGGACGCATGACCACCCTGGCAGATCCGGTGCCCGGCGGCCGTCCCGGCGACGTCGAGCGGGCCACCGCGCTGAGCGGCGAGCTCGCCGGCCGGGGTGTGCACGGTGTGGTGCTGGCCTACGTCGACACCGCGGGCATCGCGCGGGTGAAGACCGTCCCCACGGCCCGGCTCCCCTCCGCGGCGGCCTGGGGCGTCGGCATGTCACCGGTGTTCGACACGTTCCTGGCCGACGACTCCGTCGTCGCCACCGACGTCCTGGGCTCCCCCGACGGCGATCTGCGCCTGTACCCGGATCTGGACCGGCTCGTCGTCCTGGCGGGGCAGCCCGGCTGGGCCTGGGCGCCGGTGGACCGGATCACCCAGGACGGCGACCGGCATCCCGGCTGCACCCGTACGCTCCTGCGCCGGATCGTCACCGAGGCGGCCGAGCGGCACGGCCTCACCTTCGAGGCGGCCATCGAGGTCGAGTGGACGGTCGGCCAAGGCGACGCCCCGGGCGACGGGTTCGTGCCCGCGACGACCGGACCTGCGTACGGGGCGACCCGGCAGGTCGAGCTCGGTGACTACACCGCCGAGCTGCTGGCGGCCTGCGCGGCCCAGGGCATCGAGGTCGAGCAGGTCCATCCCGAGTACGCGCCCGGCCAGTTCGAAATCTCGGTGGGGGCCCTCGATCCGGTGGCTGCGGCCGACCGCAGCGTGCTGGTCCGCCAGACCGTCCGCGCGGTGGCGGGGCGGCACGGCCTGCGGGTGTCCTTCGCCCCGGCCGTCGTGGGCCGGGGCGTCGGGAACGGCGGGCATGTCCACCTGTCCGCCTGGCGCGACGGGACCAACCTGCACTCCGGCGGCCCGGGACGGTACGGCATGACGGCAGAGGCCGAGTCGTTCACGGCCGGCATCCTCGCCCACCTGCCCGCCCTCACGGCCGTCACCGCGCCGAGCCCCGCCAGTTACCTCAGGCTCAGGCCCTCCCAGTGGGCGGGGGTGTTCACCGCCTGGGGGCGTGAGACCCGGGAGACCGCGCTCCGCGTCGTCACCGGGACCGCGGGCCTGCGCGACCGGGCCGCCAACCTGGAGATCAAACCCGTCGACCTGGCCGCCAACCCCTACCTCGCGATCGGCTCCCTGATCGTCGCCGGGCTGGACGGCCTGGCCTCGTCCGCCGCCCTCCCCGAGGAGACCACCGGCGACCCGGCTCACCTGGGCGAGGCCGAATCGGCGGGCAGGGGGGTGCGGCGGCTGCCGGAGTCGCTGGCGGGTGCCGTCGAGGAGTTCCGCGCGGACGTAGCCCTGCGCGCGGCCCTCGGCCCGGTCCTGGCCGACGCGGTGATCGCCGTGCGCCTCGGCGAGCTGGCGTCCGTCGCCGGACTCGACGACGACCGGGTGGCGGCGGCGTACCGCTGGAAGTACTGACATGGGGGCGGTCCGCGAGACGCTCGACTCCGTACGGCTGGTCGACCACCACTGCCACGGCACCGTCCCGGCCGACCTCGACCGGGACGCCTTCGAGTCCCTCCTCACGGAGGGCGAGGCCTGGCCGGGCGTCTCGCCCTTCGACAGCCCCGCGGGGGTGGCCGTGCGCCGGCACTGCGCTCCCCTGCTCGACCTGCCCCGGCACGCCGCCCCACGGGAGTACCTCGCCCGCCGCTCGGACCTCGGCTGGCGCGAGGTGCAGCGCCGCTTTCTGCGCGCGACCGGCACGGACGTCTTCTGCGTCGACACCGGCTACGCCCCCGCCCGCCTCACCAGCCCCCGGGACATCGCCGAGGCGGCGGGCGGGACGGCGTACGAGGTGGTACGGCTGGAGGGGGTAGCGGAGTCGGTGGGGACGGCCGGGGTCGAGGCCGACGCCTACGCGGACGCCTTCCGCGCAGCCGCGCTGGACGCCGTGCGGCGGCCCGGGGTGGTGGCCGTGAAGTCGGTGGCGGCCTACCGCACCGGATTCGACCTGGACCCGGCCCGCCCGTCGGACGCCGAGGTCACGGAGGCGGCCCGGTCCTGGCTCCGCAGCGGCGGGCGTCTCGACCACCCGGTCCTCGTACGGCACCTGCTGTGGACCTCCGTCGACCTCGGTCTGCCGCTCCAGCTGCACACCGGGTTCGGTGACAACGACATCCGGCTGCACCGCGTCGACCCCGCGCACCTCACGGACTGGCTGCACCTCACCGCCGGGACCATCCCCGTCCTGCTCCTGCACTGCTGGCCCTACCAGCGGCAGGCCGCCTACCTGGCGGCGGTCTTCGAGCAGGTGTACCTCGACGTCGGCCTCACCCTCCACCACGTCGGCCCCGCCCGGGCCGGTGCGGTCCTCGCGGAGGCCTTGGAGATCACGCCGTTCCGCAAACTCCTGTACAGCTCCGACGCCTACGGTGTGCCCGAGTTCCACCACCTCGGAGCGCTCGCGTTCCGGCAGGGGCTCGCGGAACTGCTGCAGGAGCGGGTGGACGCCGACGAGCTGGCCCTGCCCGACGCGCTGCGGATCGCCCGCTGGGCAGGGCGGGACAACGCCCTGCGGGTCTACCGGTTGCGGGACGGGCCGGCTCAGGACGATTAGACAGGCGTGGGGCCGGTCACAGTTCCCCTGAAGCGGCTACCCAGGAAGTCCGAACGGCTGAAAGTATGATCAAGCGATGTCTGACATGACCGAAACCACGCCCGGCTGGCTGTCCTCCGACGACCTGGAGATGACACGTGCCCGCATGCCGATCCTGTACGTCGAGGCCGTCCCGGTACGCGTCGACGACAGCGGCGAAGTGACCAGTGTCGGCCTGCTGCTGCGCATCGGGCCCGACGGCACGGTCAGCCGGACGCTGGTCTCCGGCCGCGTGCTGCACCACGAGCGCGTCCGCGACGCCCTCCTGCGCCACCTGGAGAAGGATCTCGGCCCGGTCGCGCTGCCCCGCGTGCCGGCGTCGCTCCAGCCGTTCACGGTCGCGGAGTACTTCCCGACGCAGGGCGTCACGCCGTACCACGACCCGCGCCAGCACGCGGTGTCCCTCGCCTACATCGTGCCGGTGACCGGTGACTGCCGGCCTCGGCAGGACGCGCTCGACCTGGTGTGGTTCAGCCCGCAGGACGCCGTTTCGGAGGCGGTGCAGAGCGAGATGCCGGGCGGGCACGGGGTGCTCCTGAAGCAGGCACTGGCGCACGCGGGCTGCGGGATCTGAGGCCTGAGCCTCTCGCACGTGACCGGCCTCCGGCCGGGAGGCGCATGTGATGGCGGCAGGGCACGAGCAGTCGCGCGCCCTGCTGGACGCCGTGGTGGTCATCAGCCGTGAGGCGGGCTGCCCGCGGTGCTGCACCGCATCGTGACCACCGCTCGTGACCACCGCCATGGACCTGGTCGGCGCCCGCTACGGCGCCCTCGGTGTGCTCAGCGACACCCGGGAGCGCCTTGCGGGGCCGCTCCTTGGGCGTGAAACGATCGAGCGGCCGTACCGGAATGCTCCGATACGGCCGCCGACCTGCTGCTTCACCTGTCGGGACGACAGGATTTGAACCTGCGACCCCTTGACCCCCAGTCAAGTGCGCTACCAAGCTGCGCCACGTCCCGTTGCCCGCCTGACCTGGGGGTTCCCCCCGGCCGAACGCGCAGGGAAACAATACCGCACTCGTACCGGTGATCGCGCACCCGTTTCCGGGGCCGGGGGCCGGGTTCCCCGCCGCGTGCGGGCCGGAGTCTCAGCCGTCCGGGAGGCCCAGGCGGGGATGGGTCTCCAGGAGCCGGGCCGGGGCCGCCTGACGCCAGGAGTCGGCGAGGATGTCGCGCAGTTCGGCCTCGTCCTCGATGGCGTCGAGCCGGGCCCGCACCCAGGCGAACTGGGACTCGTGGTCGGCGATCCAGAACTTCCCCGGCTCGGCGAGCACCAGCTCGTTCCGCTCCTCCTTGGGGCAGCGCACGGCGACGGAGGTCTCGTCCTCCGGCAGTGTGGCGAACATCTTTCCCGCGACCCGGAACGTGGGCATGCTCCAGGCGATCTTCTCCGTCGTGTCCGGCAGGGACAGGGCGATCCGTCGTACGTCTTCGGCATCCGGCATGGCAGGCACCGTAGCGGCTCCCGCTGACATCACCTGGTGAGAGCGGCTGCCGGTACGCGCTTGTAGTAGATCGTCGTCGGCCGCAGGACCCCGCCGGGGTCGGCCGCGTAGTCGGGGATGGAGCCGATCGGGGTCCAGCCGGCGGACCGGTACAACTGCTCGGCGGGGCTGCCGGTCTCGGTGTCCAGGTGCAGGAGGGTGACACCGGCCGCCGCGGCAGCGGCCTCCGCCGTGGCCAGGAGCCGGCGGCCCAGGCCGCGTCCCCGGGCGCCGGTGTGCACCATCAGTTTCACGAGCTCGGCGCGGTGCCGGCTGTTGGTCCTGCCGGGGAAGGCCAGGCTCACGGTGCCGAGCACGCGTTCCCCTTCGCATGCGGCCCAGACGGCGAGCCGGCCCGCGGCGACCTCCGCGGCGCGCTCCTCCCACCACGCCAGGGCTTCCGTCCGGGTGAACGGGGCGAGGAATCCGACCGAGGCACCGCCGTTCACGGTGTCGGCCAGCAGATCCGCCAACGCCCCCGCGCGTTCCGCGAGGCGGGTCTCGTCCAGCCGGATCACGGTCGCACCACCGCCAGCAGATACCGCACGCCCTCGGCAGCCGCGCACCGGAACCGGGTCGGGCCCCATACGCGCATCCTCAGGCAGTCGCCGGTGGCGAGATGGTGTTCGGTGTCCTCGGCGGTCACGTCCAGCGCTCCCTCCAGGATCCAGATGTGCTGCTCCAGCCCGGACAGGGGCGGACGGTCGTAGGCGATGTCGGCGCCGGGCGAGAGGCGGGCCTCGATCAGTTCGCCGCGCAGTGCGGTGTGCGGGGGCGACACGGACCGCCGCACGAAGCCGGAGGCCCGGTCGTGCCACACGGGCTGCGCTGCGGAGCGGACCACGCTCTCCGGCTCCGCCTCGACCTCGCTGAGCAGCTGGGACATCGTGCGTCCGTAGACGGCGCAGAGTCGGTTCAGGAGTGCGGCCGTCGGGCTGGTCTCCGCCCGCTCGGCTCGGGACAGCGTGGACCGGCTCACCCCGCTGCGCTGCGCCAACTCGCCCAGCGACCAGCCGTGTTCGGCCCTCAGCTCGGCCAGCCGTGCGCCCAGCCGGGCATCGACGGGGTCCGTCTCGTCGTCTCTCACATCCGGATCGCGTCTCATATGCGGGACGCTAACCCGGATATGAGACGTCTGCGTTACGAGGTGCTCACACGCGGGCCGCGGCGCCGAGGGCGTCCAGCACGGGGCGGATGAGGGGGTGGTTCTCGGCACCCCTGCGTACGGCGGCGAAGACGCGTCGGGTGGGGGGTGTCCCGTCGACGGGGCGGACGACCACCCCGGTGAGATCCATCCCGCGCAGCGCCGAGCGGGGCACCAGCGCGACGCCCGCGTCGGCCGAGGCGATGGCGACGACCGCGCGGAAGTCGTCCGAGGAGTGCTCCATGCGCGGCTGGAAACCGGCGTTCTCACAGGCCAGGACCACCACGTCATGGCAGGGATTGCCGGGGTAGGGACCGATCCAGGCGTCCTTGGCCAGTTCGGCGAGGGGCACCTCCGCCGCGTCGGCCAGACGGTGGGTGACCGGCAGGACCGCGTCGAAGGGCTCGGCGTACAGCGGTAGGTGGGCCAGTCGCGGGTCGTCGGCGGGCGGCGCCCCGCGGTACTCGACGGCGACCGCGACGTCGACCTGCCGGTCCAGCACCATCGGCAGGCTGGCGTCGCCCTCGGCGTCCTGGACGCGGATGCGGATCCCGGGTGCCGACCGGGCGAGAGCGGCGACGGCGGGCGCGACGACGAGGACGATGCCGGTGGCGAAGGAGGCGACCGTGACGGTGCCGGCCGCGCCCGAGCTGTACGCCGCGAGTTCGGCCTCGGCCCGCTCCAGCTGGGCGAGGACCGCGTTGGTGTGACTGAGCAGGATCTCCCCGGCCGGGGTGAGCCGTACGCCCTTCGCGCCCCGCTCGACGAGCCGGTGACCGGTCTCCTGCTCCAGGGCGGCGAGCTGCTGGGAGACGGCCGAGGGCGTGAGATACAGCGCGGCGGCAGCCGCGGTCACCGTACGGTGGTCGGCCACCGCCCGGAGGATGTGGAGCCGCCGCGCTTCGATCATGCGATCGATTGTCTCAAATGCATCGCTCAGGCCTGCTCGGAGTCCAGCTGGGCCCGGGCCGCCACGAACGCGTCGACCGCGCGGTTGACGTCGTCCGTGGAGTGCGCGGCCGACAGCTGGACGCGGATGCGGGCCCGGCCCTGCGGCACCACCGGGTACGAGAAGCCGATGACGTACACGCCGCGCTCCAGCAGCAGCTCCGCCATGCGTCCGGCGACCGCCGCGTCCCCGATCATCACCGGGGCGATGGCGTGGTCGCCGGGGAGGACGTCGAAGCCCTCCCCGGTCATCCGGCTGCGGAACAGGGCCGTGTTCTCGGCCAGCCGCACCCGCAGGTCGTCCGCCGACTCCAGCAGGTCGAGGACCTTCAACGACGCCGCGGCGATGACCGGGGCGAGGGTGTTGGAGAAGAGGTACGGCCGGGAGCGCTGGCGCAGCAGGGCGACGATCTCGGCGCGGGCGGCGACGTAGCCGCCGGAGGCACCGCCGAGGGCCTTGCCGAGGGTTCCGGTGATGATGTCGACGCGGTCCATGACACCGTGCAGCTCGGGGGTGCCCCGCCCGCCGGGGCCGACGAAGCCGACCGCGTGGGAGTCGTCGACCATGACCATCGCGTCGTAGCGGTCGGCGAGGTCGCAGATCTCGCGCAGCGGGGCCACGTAGCCGTCCATGGAGAACACGCCGTCGGTGACGATCAGGCGGCGCCGTGCGTCGGACGCCTCCTTGAGGCGGGCTTCGAGCTCTGCGAGGTCGCGGTTGGCGTAGCGCAGGCGGCGGGCCTTGGACAGGCGGATGCCGTCGATGATGGAGGCGTGGTTGAGCGCGTCGGAGATGACCGCGTCCTCCGGGCCGAGCAGCGTCTCGAACACGCCGCCGTTGGCGTCGAAGCAGGAGGAGTAGAGGATCGTGTCCTCCTGGCCGAGGAACGCCGAGAGCCTGGCCTCGAGTTCCTTGTGCACCTCCTGGGTGCCGCAGATGAAGCGGACGGAGGCCATGCCGTAGCCCCAGCGGTCCAGGGCCTCGTGGGCGGCGGCGACGACCTCGGGGTGGTCGGCGAGGCCGAGGTAGTTGTTGGCGCAGAAGTTCAGGACCTCGCCGGGGCGGCCGCCCGCGGTGACGTTCACGGTGGCGGACTGCGGGGTGCCGATCACGCGCTCGGGCTTGTGCAGTCCGGCGGCGCGGATCTCGTCGAGGGTGGCGCGCAGGTCGTCGCGCACGGAGTCGAACATGAGGGAAGCTCCTAAGGTGCTCGCGGAGAAGGGGAGTTACGCGGTCCAGTCGAGGATGACCTTGCCGCCGCGGCCGCTCGCCGCGTCCTCGAACGCCGCCTCGAAGTCGCGGTGGCCGTAGCGGCCGGTGATCACGGGTGCGAGGTCGAGACCTGCTTCGAGAAGGACCGACATGGCGTACCAGGTCTCGAACATCTCGCGGCCGTAGATGCCCTTGATGGTGATCATCGAGGTGACGACGCGGGCCCAGTCGACGGGGAACTCCTGCGCGGGCAGGCCGAGCATGGCGATGCGGCCGCCGTGCGTCATGTTGGCGATCATGTCGCGCATCGCCTCGGGGCGGCCGGACATCTCCAGGCCGATGTCGAAGCCCTCGCGCAGTCCGAGCGTGCGCTGCCCGTCGGCGATGGTCGCCCCGGAGACGTTCAACGCGAGGCTGACGCCGATCTTGCGGGCGAGTTCCAGCCGCTCCTCGCTCACGTCGGTGATCACGACGTTGCGGGCCCCCGCGTGCCTGGCAACGGCGGCGGCCATCAGGCCGATGGGGCCCGCGCCGGTGACCAGGACGTCCTCGCCGACGAGCGGGAAGGACAGCGCGGTGTGGACGGCGTTGCCGAAGGGGTCGAAGATGGCGGCCACGTCGAGGTCGACGGGCACCCGGTGCACCCAGACGTTGCCGGCGGGCAGGGCCACGTACTCGGCGAACGCGCCGTCCCGGCCGACTCCGAGTCCGACGGTGGCCCGGCACAGGTGACGGCGGCCGGCCAGACAGTTGCGGCACTTGCCGCACACCAGGTGGCCCTCGCCGCTGACCCGGTCGCCGACGGAGATGTCGGTGACGTCCCGGCCGGTCTCGACGACCTCGCCGACGAACTCGTGCCCGACCACGAGCGGGGTGCTGATCGCCTGCCGGGCCCAGCCGTCCCAGGCCCGGATGTGCAGGTCGGTGCCGCAGATGCCGGTGCGCAGCACCTTGATGAGCACGTCCGTGGGCCCGACGGTGGGCTCGGGGACGTCCGCGAGCCACAGCCCGGGTTCCGCCTTCTGCTTGACCAGCGCCTTCACCGCTACGGCTCCTGTGGGTGAGTCCCGGCCCCGGGCATGCCGAAGGCGCCCCTGACCGGGAGAGGAGTGGGATCGCACTGCAATCTGCCGTACGGCGGCCCGCCGGTCCATCGAGGTTTTCTTAAGCGCCGCCTCAGCTTTCCTTCACGCCTCAGCGGCCGTGGGGACGCCGGGCTTCAGTAGGGCGGCAGACCGTCGCGGCTCTCCAGCTCCACGACGAGCCGTGCGGCGTGTTCCTTGATCGCCGCCAGGCCGGGCTTCCCCCATGGCCGCGGGGCGACGTCCGCCACGCTGACCGTGCCCAGCACCAGGCCCGTACCGTCGATGAGCGGTGCACCGAGGTAGGAGCGGATGCCGAACTCGTCGACCACCGGGTTGCCGGCGAACCGCGGATAGTCGCCGACGTCCTCCAGTGCGAGGGCTTTGCGGCGCGCCACCACGTGGGGGCAGAAGCCGTGGTCGCGGGGCAGGGCACGGCCGAGGCGCGGGCTGGTGCCGTCGCTGCGCACGACCGGGGCGACGGCGGGCACGTAGAGCCCCGCGTAGAACTGCCCCTGTTCGCCGGGGAGGTTGACCATGGCGTACGGCGCCCCGGTGAACTCGGCGAGGCGGTGCGCGAAGGCGTCGAGCGCGGGTTCGGGGTGTTGCCCCAGGCCCAGTCGGCGCAGTCGGCCGGCTCGGGCGGGTGCCTCCGTGTCCTCGGGTGTGAGCAGCAGACGACCGGCCGGGCGCGGCGGGTCGTACGTCATGGGCATGCTCCTGGGATGTGGGCTTGCGTCATATACGGGCTTCCTGAGGGATGTGAAGGGCTCACGTGTGGGCGCCGTACCCCGAAGCGGGGGCCGGCGTGTGGGCGATGAGGTGGCGCACCAGGGTCAGCAGCGTCTGGACACCGGAGCTGGAGATCCGCGCGTCGCAGCACACGACGGGAACGTCCGCGGACAGGTCCAGGGCACCGCGTACCTCCTCGGGGTCGTAGCGGAAGGCGCCGTCGAACTCGTTGACGGCGATGATGAAGCCGAGGCCGCGCTGCTCGAAGAAGTCGACCGCAGCGAAGCACTCCTGGAGCCGGCGGGTGTCGGCGAGGATGACCGCGCCGAGCGCGCCCTCGCACAACTCGTCCCACATGAACCAGAAGCGCTCCTGTCCGGGCGTGCCGAACAGGTACAGCACGTGCTGCGGGTCGAGGGTGATGCGGCCGAAGTCCATGGCCACGGTCGTCTCGAGTTTGTTCTCGATGCCGTCGAGGTTGTCGGTCGCGGCGCTGACGGTGGTGAGCAGTTCCTCCGTGCTGAGCGGCGCGATCTCGCTGACCGCGCCGACGAAGGTCGTCTTGCCCACGCCGAACCCGCCCGCCACCAGGATCTTCAGCGCGGTGGGGAACGGGTCGGCGCCGTGGCCCGGTCCGTCGGTGTAGTCAGAGCTGTCGTCGTAGTCCATCGAGCACTGCCTCCAGAAGGGCCCGGTCCGTCGGGTTGTGGTGAAACGCGGGGGGCTTGGTCGTCAGCGCCCCGCAGTCGACGAGGTCCGCCAGCAGCACCTTGGTGACGGCCACCGGCAGTTCGAGGTGGGCGGCGACCTCGGCGACGGCGACGGGCACCCGGCACCGCTCGATCGCCTGCGCGTGCTCCGGGCCGAGATAGCCGAGGGGGGTCACCCCGGTGGCCATCACCTGCGACACGAGGTCGAGCGCGACGGTCGGACGGGTGCGGCCGTTGCTGACCGTGAACGGCCGCACCAGCCGTCCGGCCGCGTCGTCGAGCCAGGGCCCGTCACCGGCCGCCGTCACGCTCAAGGCCTCATCGCCGGGGAATCCACGGACTGGCGGGGGGCGGTCACCAGGTAGGGGCGGACGCTCTTGACCAGCATCGCCATCTCGTAGCCCAGCACGGCCGCGTCGGCTTCGCGGCCGGCGAGCACGGCCAGACAGGTGCCGGAGCCAGCGGTGGTGACGAACAGCAGGGTCGAGGCGAGTTCGACGACGACCTGCCGGACGTCGCCGCCGTCACCGAAACGGACACCGGCGCTGCGGCCGAGGGAGTACAGGCCCGAGGCCAGCGCTGCCATGTGGTCGGCGCTGTCCGGGTCGAGGCCGTGCACGGACTTCACGAGCCCGTCGCAGGACAGGAGCACCGCGGCGGTCGTGTGCGGTACGCGCTGCACGAGGCCGCTCATCAGCCAGTCGAGGTCGGAAACGTGGGCGGTCGGCGCATCGCTCGCCATGGTGGATCGACTCCTTGGGGTACGAAGGTCAGCGGGAGCGCTGGGGGTGGGGGTGGGAAGGGGGGTGGTCATCCGGCGGGCGCGCTCCCGTCCTGCCGGATCTGGTCCGTCCGGAGCTGGTCCGTCCGGAGCTGGTCCGTCCGGAGCTGGTCCGTCCGGAGCTGGTCCATGGAGGCGGAGTCCGCCTGTACGGAACCCATCTGCGAGAGGTCTGTGTAGGCGGAGTCCGTCTGTGCGAAATCCACTTGCGAGAGGTCCGTGTGGGCCGGAGCCACGGAGGAGGGACCGGTGTGGGCCGGGTCTGTGTGGGAGACCTCCATGTCGCCCCGGTCCGTGTGCCCGGCCTCCATGCTGTGCTGCGCTTCCGCGAGGCTGATGCCGCGCTGGAAGGCCGCCATCAGACCGGGGTCGTGACCCACGAGGTGGTCGGGGTCCTGACGTGGCGTCGGGCCGTCGCGCAGTTGGGGTGCGATGTGCTCCTGGGCGCGCCGACGGGGCAGTTGGGGTTTGCCCATGGTGCCGCGCACGGTGCCGTTGCGGGGGGTGGGCAGCTCGGTGACGTTCTCGGCGAGCAGGCGCCGGTCGTCGGCACTGATGCCGGGCCGTGCCTCGGCCGGGGTAGGACGCTCCCGTCGGGCACCGCGCAGGGGGAGGGGCGCGGGCCTGCCGCCCGGCGCGTTCCCGCCCGGGGCCGGTTCGGCGTCGTGCCCGCGCGAGGCCCCGGGTGCCGGGTGTGCCGCCTGCGGCATCGACGCCCCGGATCCGGACGCGGGCAGTCGGAGGGAGGGGGCCACCAGTGCGGTCCCCTCGGCCGATGACCGCCCCGTGGACGTGGCACCGGTGACCGCATGCCCCCCGGTTCCGGCATCAGCCGCTGCCTGCCCGGCGCGGCCTCCTTGTCCGGCTCGCCCGGCCGGCGGCCCCGCGACGGCCGGCCGCTCCGCACCCGCCGTTCCGCCCTCCGGCTGCTCCGCTCCCCCGGGTGACCCGGCCCCGGACTCCACCCCCGCCTCCGCTCCCAGCAGCGCCTGCGGTACGACGAGCACCGCCTGCACTCCGCCGTAGATGTTGGTCTGGAGCCGGACGGTGATGCCGTGCCGCCGGGCGAGCTGGGAGACGACGAACAGGCCGATGCGGCCGTCCGCCAGGAGCCGGGCGACGTTGACCTGGTCGGGGTCGGCGAGCAGCGCGTTCATCCGCGCCTGTTCCTCCAGGGGCATGCCGAGTCCGCGGTCCTCGACCTCGACGGCGAGCCCGGAGGTGACGAGGTTGGCGCGCAGCAGGACGTGGGTGTGCGGGGCGGAGAACACCGTGGCGTTCTCCACGAGTTCGGCCAGGAGATGGATGACGTCGGCGACGGCGTGCCCCCGCAGCTGTCCGTCGATCGGCGGCACGAGCTTGACCCGCGAGTACTGCTCGACCTCGGCGATGGCCGAACGCAGCACCTCGGTCATGGAGACCGGGTTGCTCCACTGGCGGCGCGAGACGGCCCCGCCCAGCACGGCGAGGTTCTCGGCGTGACGGCGGATGCGGGTGGCGAGGTGGTCGACGTGGAAGAGCCCCTTGAGCAGGTCGGGGTCCTCCATCTCGTTCTCCAGCTCGTCGAGGATGGAGATCTCGCGGTGCACCAGGGACTGCAGGCGCCGTGCGAGGTTGACGAACACCTCGAGCTTCTGTTCGCTCCCGGCCTGGCTGGAGAGCTGGGAGGCCTGCACGACGGCGGTGACGGCGCCGTCGTGTGCGCGGGACAGGTCGGCGGCGAGGAGGTCGAAGTCGTCGGCGTCCCCGGAAGGGCCGCCGGTCCGGCTCTGCGGTGCGAGCTGCGGCGGGCCGTCGCCGCGGCGCAACGTCTCGACCAGGGTGCGCAGATCGGCCTCGCGCCGGGCGGTGCCGCGGCGCAGCACGCCGATGCGGTCGTGCACGGAGCGGGCGGCCCGGTCGGCGGCGACGGCGGCGACGACGATGCCCACGAGGGCCACGAAGACCGCGCCGCCGAGCACCGCCCACAGGACGGGGCCCGGCCGCGTTCCGGTGGATCGGACGGTGAAGAGAACGGCGGCGCAGCCGCTGAGCGCGACGGCGACGGGGGGCAGGACCGCGAGCCGCAGCAGCTGAGGCCGTATGTGGGTCTCGGGCAGCGCGGGTGCGGTGCGGACGGCGGGCCGCCCGTGCCGCCCGCCCTCGCGGCGGTCTGCGTGCGCGGCAGGTGCGCGGAGGTGAGACATCGGTGTCCTCGTACTGGTACGTCGGGCCTGGGTGCCAGGGGAGCTCGTGGGGTTGCGACCGGGTTCGCGCGGCCGCTTGCGCGTGCCCCGGGGCGCGCGCCCGGACTCCCCTCGCTTCCGCCCGCCCCCGGCGCCACCGGGGCCCGCGTGCCGGCCCGGGCCACGGGCCCCGGCCCCACGCGCGCCGGTTCCGGCGCCCGCCGCGCCACCGGCCGCGGCGTCACCGGCCCGGGCACCCGTGTCTCCGGCCGGGTCCGGTCCGGCGTCGGTGGCGCGCGGACAGCGGGGATCCCCGTCGCGTCGACTCCCTCGTCCGCCCTGCGCCCGCACGTGCCGGCCCCCGCTTCCTGATCCGCCTGTTTCCCGACGGCCACTGACAGTAGTCGTCAGCGCATCATGTGCGGTGGGCAGTTGACAAACTCATACGGTGAGCGTCCCGCTCTGGTATGAGGTCTCGTACGACAGACCGATAACACCCGTCCGCATCCGAGCGTGAACAGCAAGAGCTCGATCCGACCTGGTCAGAAGCGGTCACGCGAAGACGGCGAGGGCCGGGGAGCCTCTCGCTCCCCGGCCCTCGCCGCCGGTCTGTCGTACGTCCGGGTCAGCCCGTCGTGAGCGTCTCGGGGTCCTCCGTGCCCTGGCCTGCCCCACGACCGCCGTCACGCACCGTGTCGGCCTGGGCCATGGCTGCCGTGTCCGACGCGGTCTTGATCGTGGCGTCGGCGAGGGCTTCCGCGGCCGGAAAGCCACCCGCCGGGGCGAGCGCCACCCCACGCCACCACGGCTCGGACGGGATGTTCTCCGCGGCGGGCTCGAACGGCTCGCCGGGGCGGGGCAGGGCGACCCCGGCGCCCACCGCGCGGGCGGCCGCGAGCGTCCCCTCGCCGGGCTCCGCCCACGGGTGCGTCGCCAGGTTGAAGGTGGCCCAGTGGATCGGCAGCATCGGGCCGTGCTCCGGGCCGCCCTGGAGGTCGAGGTGGGCGCGCATGCCCTCCTCGGGGGTCATGTGGATGTCGGGCCAGAAGTCGGAGTACGCACCGATCTGGATCATCGTGGCGTCGAACGGCCCGTGCGCGGCGCCGATCTCCTGGAAGCCGTCGAAGTAGCCGGTGTCGCCGCTGTGGTAGATCCGGTGCTCCTCACCGGTGACGACCCAGGAGGCCCACAGGGTGTGCTGGGTGTTGCGCAGCCCTCGGCCGCAGAAGTGCCGGGCCGGGGTGGCGGTCAGGGTGAGGCCGCCGATCTCGGTGGACTCGTGCCAGTCCAGCTCGCGCAGCCGGCCGGCGGACACGCCCCAGTGCTCCAGGTGCGCGCCGACACCGAGGGGCACGGCGAACAGCGTGTCCGTGCTCGCGAGCGCCTTGATGGTGGGCATGTCCAGGTGGTCGTAGTGGTCGTGCGAGATGACCACGACGTCGACCGGTCCGAGGGCGGCGAGCGGCAGGGGCACGGGGTGCAGCCGCTTGGGGCCCGCGAAGGAGAAGGGCGAGCAGCGCTCGCCCCACACCGGGTCGAACAGGACGCGCCGGCCGTCCACCTCGGCCAGCACACTGGAGTGTCCCATCCAGGTCAGCCGGAGCCCGGTGGCCGGGGGCCGGGCCATGTCGGCGAGAGTGGTGGAGTGCACCGGGACGGTTCCCTTCGGGGCCCGGCGGGGCCGGGTCTCCTTGTCGAAGAAGACCTTGGCGAAGTCCAGGGTCGAGCCCGAGGGGCGGGTCCGCGCGGGGCCGCCGGGGTTCTGGAAGACCCCGTCCGCGAAGTGGGGCGATCTGCGGATGCGCGCCATGCGCTCACCGCTCGGGTCGGCGCCGAACGCCCCGGGCTGCAGCGCGCGGAGCCCGGAGCTCAGGGTACGGAAACCGGCCACGGTACCTCCAGGTGGAGTCGGTCAGGCTTTCCATTATGGTCGGCCCCTCCGACAACACCGGATCACCGGTGCCCCACCGGAACCGAACCGGGGCGATACTGACCGCTGATTCAGTGACGTGCGTCGCGAAGGAGCCCGATGGCCACCCCTCTGTTGTCCCTGACCTGGACCGATCACCTCACGGGACGGCAGGGCTTCCTGGTCGTCGACCGGCTGGTCCGCGGGGTCGCCAGCGGCGGTCTGCGGATGCGCTCCGGCTGCACGCTGGACGAGGTCACCGGTCTCGCCCGCGGCATGACCGTCAAGGAGGCCCTGCATTACGACCCGGCGAGCCGCTACGTCCCGCTCGGCGGCGCGAAGGGCGGTATCGACTGCGACCCCCGCGATCCGGGCGCGTATCCGCTGCTGGTGCGGTACCTGCGCGCGATGCGGCCGTACATAGAGAGCTGCTGGACGACGGGCGAGGACCTGGGGCTCACCCAGGATTTGGTCGACCGGGCGGCGGCCGAGGCGGGGCTGGTCTCCTCGATCCAGGCCGTGTACCCCCTGCTCGACGACGAGGGCGCGGCCCGGCGGCGGCTGCGGGACGCGTTCGCGGTGGAGGTCGACGGCATCGGTCTGGACGAGCTGGCCGGCGGCTGCGGTGTCGCCGAGGCGACCCTGGCCGCCCTGGACCGGGCCGGCGTGCCGTCCGCCGGGACCAGGGTCGCCCTCCAGGGCTTCGGCACCATGGGCGGGGCCACCGCGCGCTTCCTCGCACGCGGGGGGCTCACGGTCGTGGCCGTCGCCGACCTCGAGGGCACGATCGCCAACCCGGCGGGCCTGGACGTCGAGGCGCTGCTCGCGGCCCGGGACGCCCATGGCACGGTGGACCGTTCCGCGCTGCGTCCCGGCGACCGCGACCTGCCGGGCGACGCCTGGCTGGCGGCCGACGCGGAGGTGCTGGTTCCGGCCGCCGTGTCGTACGCGATCGACGCCGGGAACCAGGAGCGGATCACCGCCCGCTGGGTGGTGGAGGCGGCCAACATGCCCGTACGTCCGGAGGTGGAGCCGCTGCTGACCGCGCGCGGGGTGACCGTGCTGCCGGACGTCGTGGTGAACTCGGGCACGAACGCCTGGTGGTGGTGGACGCTGTTCGGGGACATCGGCGCCGACCCCCAGGAGGCGTTCGCGTACCTCCGCCGCTCGATGCGGTCCCTGGTCGAGCGGATGCTGGCCCGCGCCCAGGCCGACGCGACGACTCCGCGGGCCGCCGCACACGCGATCGCGGCGGACCGGCTGCCGCTGATCGCCGAGCGGTTCGGCTGGTTCCGGTAGGCGCCCGCCGGTTCTTCGGCCCGGCCGGCTTCCGGAGAGGCGCCCGCCGACTCCCCGACCCGGCCTCCGAAGAGGCGCTCGCCGTCTCCTCGACCCGGCCGGTTCCGGAGAGGCGCCCGCCGGTTCTTCGGCCCGGCCTCCGAAGAGGCGCCTGCCGGTTCTTCGGCCCGGTCGGCTTCCGGAGAGGAGCCCGCCGACTCCCCGCCCGGCCTCCGAAGAGGCGCTCGCCGTCTCCTCGACCCGGCCGGTTCCGGAGAGGCGCCCGCCGGTTCTTCGGCCCGCCCGGCCTCCGGAGAGGCGCCCGCCGTCTCCCCGACCCGGCCAATTCCGGGGAGCCGCCCGCCGGTTCTTCGGCCCGGCCGGCTTCCGGAGAGGAGCCCGCCGACTCCCCGCCCGGCCTCCGAAGAGGCGCTCGCCGTCTCCTCGACCCGGCCGGTTCCGGAGAGGCGCCCGCCT
>NZ_JBEZWO010000001.1:412389-503413 GCF_040637515.1 Streptomyces sp. NPDC029041
CCGTCTCCCCGACCCGGCCGGTTCCGGGGAGGCGCCAGCCCTCTCCCCGGCGGCCGTCGTCGCGAGCCCTGCCGGCCAGGCCGAAACGCCCCGTCGAGGGGCCGCCCGGCCGTGGGTAGGGTGACGGTGTGACGAGAGTCCGGTTGAGTGTGGCTCAGCGGCGCGGGGACCTGTTGCGGGCCGCCATCGAGCAGATCGAGGCGAGGGGTGTGGCGGCGGTCAGGATCGCCGACGTGGCCTCGGCGCTCGGCGTGAGCAACGCGCTGGTCCTCTACCACTTCTCCTCGAAGGAGCAGCTGGTCGCCGCCGCGTTCCGGCACGCGGCGGAGGGCGACCTGGCGCATCTGCGCAAGCTGCTCGGCCGCCGTTCACCGGCGCTGCGCCGGCTGCGGTCGGCCGTACGGTGGTACGCCCCGACCGGGCAGGCAAAGGGCTGGCGGCTGTGGATCGAGGGCTGGGCGGCGGCGCTGCGCGACCCGGCGTTGCGGGAGGTCGCCCAGGATCTCGACCGGCAGTGGAAGGCGGCCCTCGCCGCGGTCATCGCGGAGGGCGTGGCCGCGGGCGAGTTCCGGTGCCCCGACCCGGTCGGCACGGCCCTGCGTCTGACCGCCCTCCTCGACGGACTCGCCGTCCAGCTGACGTCCTACGCCGGCGCGGTGCCGCGTGCGCGCGCCCAGGAGTGGGTCGAGGAGGCCTTGACCCGCGAACTCGACCTGACGGCAGAGCGGCTGGCGCCTTAGCCGGTGTCCTTCGGATCACGCCGGGGCGACGGGGCGCACCGGCCCGGTCCGGCACGGTCACCCGAGGCGCGCCGGGCCGGGCAGGAGGACCGGCCCTCGAAGCCACGACTCCCGTGCGTGCGGGCCGCGTCGGTGTCCCCGACCGGCGCGGGCCGCACGTGCAGGAGCCTCGCTCACGCCACCGAGGTGATCCACATCCTGATGTCGTCCGGCGACAGCGCCCCCTTGGCCGTCACATGGTCACCCGAGGACTCCCCGCGCAGCCGGCGCCCGATCCACGGCACGAGGAACTCGCGTGCCCAGGCGACGTTGTCACGCCGCACGTCGAGAGCGCCGCGCGGGGGCAGCGGAGGCCACGCCTGCTCGGGGTCGGCCGGCACGTCGAGGCCGAGCACCTGGCCCGCGCGCAGCGCCACGCGTGTGTGCCCTTCGGGCGACAGGTGCAACCGGTCGGCGTCCCAGGCCCGGCGGTCCTGCACACTGCGCAGGGACCACAGGTCGAGCACCGGACAGCCGTACCGGTCGGCGATGGCCCGGACGTGTCCGTTGTACGTGGCGATCTTCCCGCGCAGATGCCTGAGCACGGGCACGCCACGGGTGTCGAAACCGGTCGTCACCATCACGATGCCGGACACCGCGGTGAGTTGGGCCAGCGCCCGCTCGAAGCGCTCGGCCACCTCGTCCGGGTCGGTGCCGGGCCGGATGATGTCGTTGCCCCCGGCGCAGAACGAGACGAGGTCCGGGGCCATGCCGACGGCCCGCGGAACCTGGTCCGCCACGATCTGGTCGAGGAGCTTTCCGCGTACGGCGAGGTTGGTGTACCGGAAGTCGCCCTCGGGCCTGCGGTCGGCGAGCAGGACGGCGAACCGGTCGGCCCACCCGACGAACGCCCCGTCGGGGCCGGGATCGCCGACGCCCTCGGTGAAGCTGTCCCCCACCGCCACGTACGACCCGATCACTGCTTTGCTGTCACTCTTCGAATCGTCTGCCACAGCAGCCCATGATTCACCTTCGAATGTGACCTACGCGACCGTAGGAAAGGGTTGACGGGCGGTGAGATAAGCCACTCCTCAAGTGTTCGCCAAATTCGGAACACCCCGCTTGTCAAGGATGTTTCGAATGGGCCGCCAGACCCGGAATGCACTGATCCGGAAATGGCCCGTGGTGGTCCCAACTGCCGCCGCCCGTCGATTTCTTGGGGTCGAACGAGGTCACGCCCACACGCCGAAGGCCGGACCCGGGGTCGGGGTCCGGCCTTCGGTCGCGTGTCTGGTCGCGTGCCAGGCAGGTGGTCTGCGGTGGGTCAGCCGACGGAGACGCCGTGCGAGCGCAGGAAGGCGACCGGGTCCACGTCCGAGCCGTAGTCCGGCGTGGTGCGGATCTCGAAGTGCAGGTGCGGTCCGGTCACGTTGCCGGTCGCGCCCGACAGGCCGACCTGCTGCCCGGCGGTCACGGTCTGGCCGGCCGAGACGGAGAGCTGGGACAGGTGGGCGTACTGGGCGTAGTAGCCGTCGGCGAGCTTGATGACGACCTGGTTGCCGTACGCGCCGCCCCAGCCGGCGGACACGACCGTGCCCGCGCCGACGGCCTTGAGGGAGGTGCCGGTCGGGACGACGAAGTCGACGCCGGTGTGGTAGCCGCTGGACCACATGCTGCCGGACATGTGGTACGGGGTGCCGACGGTGGCGCCGGCCACCGGGAGGGTGAAGCCGCTGGAGTTGTTCTCGGCGGCCGCCGGCTTGGCGGCGGTCTCCGCCTCCGCCTTCGGGGCCGTATCGGCGGCTGACGGCTTCGGGGCCGAGGCCTTCGGGGCGCTCGCCGCCTTCTTGCCGATCGACAGCTTCAGGCCCGGGTGGATCAGCGACGGGTCGGAGCCGACGGCGTCACGGTTGTCCGCGTAGAGCTTCTTCCAGCCACCGCTGACATGCTGATCCTCGGCGATCTTCGCGAGGTAGTCACCGGCCTTCACGGTGTACGTGCGGGAACCGTTGGCCTCTTCCGCGGCCTTTTCCCCGGCGGCCGGAGCGGACTGGACGGCCTTTTCCGGAGCCGACTGCGGGGTGGCGGCGTGAGCGCCGGCGGCCCCCATGAGCGGCAGGGCGAGGGCGGCCCCGCCGGTTCCGGCGACGGCGATGGAGCGGGTGAAACGCTGGGTCTTGGGGCGGCGGTGCTTACCCTTCGCGGGCATGGCGCATTCCTCTCCGTCGCCTGCGAGGTGAGCTGTCGGGTGCGGGCTGGAGATGCCCGGCCGCGCCGTGGCGCGGCTTAACCCCAAGCCGTTCCGGGAACCGGAACAGGCGTCTTACCTGTGGGTCCCCCGCTCCTGCCGTACGTCGGGTCAGTGTGTGCGGGCTCCGGGCGGCGGCAGGATTAGGCGTCCGTCCGGATTGGTGTGGAACGTAAGCGACCACGACGCAATAGGACAAGCTTGCGGTTGCCCGTGACGGTGTTTTTCTTGACGCGTCGCCACATGTGCCGTCACCGAGCGTGGATTGCCGATCCCCCGCTCCACTCAATGGCCCTGGAAAATTGCGGGGATTACGTGAACATGGCGACAGCACATCGTCACGAATATGACGATGGTCACGCACCCCGACCTCATCTCCTTTACGATCGGGGCACGTTATCCCTAAGCGGCTAAAATTCCCTATTCGGACACAATGACTACTTCCGCTTAAGGCGGACGATCGCGGCGTCCAGATCCCCGCGCAAACCGACCCGCAGTCCGTGATGAAGCAGCACGGCCCCTTGGTGAACTTCGCCCGTTTCGAGGCATTCATACGATTCCGTCGGGTCCAAGCCGCGCAGCCGGAGCGCCGGAACGGGCTCGCCGTAGCGCTGCGCCTGGAGCCAGGCGAAGACGACGGCCTCCTCGCCGAGGACGTACTGCACGGCGCTCAGCCCGCCCTCCGGAGGCCGCAGCCGGTACTGGTCGCCCCGCTGCACCACGGGCCGGATCTCCTTGTAGAGCCTCACCCACTCCGCCGCCTCGGCGAGCTCCTCCGGCGTCCACTTCGTGAGGTCACCCCCGACCCCGAGCACCCCGGCCATGGCGCTGACGAACCGGAACCGCAGCGAGCTGGCCCGGTGGTTGAGCATGGCGTTCGGACTGTCGGTGACCCAGGCGGCCATGACCCGGGCCGGATGGATCTGGCTGAAGCCGTGCTGGATGGCGAGCCGGTCGAGGGGGTCGGTGTTGTCGGAGGTCCACACCTGGTCCGTGCGGCTCAGCACACCGAGGTCGATCCGTCCGCCGCCGCCCGAGCAGGACTCGAAGGCCACCCCCGGGTGAGCCGCCCTCAGGCGGTCCAGCAGGGCGTACAGGCCCTGCACGTGGTCGACCCAGAGCCGCTGCGGGTAGCCGTCGTCCGGCCAGCCGGCGTCCGTGAAGCAGCGGTTGAAGTCCCACTTCACGTAGTCGATCGGCGCACCGGAGAGGAGTCCGTCGAGCTGCTCCCACAGATACTCCCGGACGTCCTCGCGGGCGAGGTTGAGCACCAGCTGATTGCGGAACTCCGTCCGCTTTCGTCCCGGTTGGTACTGCACCCAGTCGGGGTGCGCGCGGTACAGGTCGCTGTCCGGGTTGACCATCTCGGGCTCGACCCAGATCCCGAACTGCATGCCGAGGCCGTGCACATGGTCGGCGAGCGGCTTCAGGCCGCCCGGGAAGCGGTCGGGGTTGGGCGTCCAGTCGCCGAGCCCGGCGCGGTCGCTGGTGCGTGCCCCGAACCAGCCGTCGTCGACCACGAACAGCTCGACGCCCATGGCGGCGGCCCGCCCGGCGAGCTCCCGCTGCTGCTCCTCGGAGATGTCGAACTCGGTGGCCTCCCAGGAGTTGAACAGCACGGGCCGGTCCCGGCCGGCGTCCGGGATCACGTACGCCCGCTGGTAGGCGTGCCAGGCACGGCTCGCCCCGCCGAAGCCGCCGTCACTGAAGAGCCCGGCGAAGACGGGGGTCGTGTACGACTCCCCCGGGCCGAGCGTCAGCAGGCCACTGTCGTCGTGGCCGGCGCCGCCGGTGATCTGCACGCGCGCGTCCGGGAGCTGGGCCACGGCGATGCGCCAGGACCCGGACCAGCCCAGCGCGCAGCTGTAGACCTCGCCGTGTTCCTCGGTCGCGTCGGTGTCGAGGGCGACCCACGGCAGGTGCTGGTGGGAGGTGTGGCCTCGGCGGCTGCCGATGACCTTCTCACCGTGGGTGAGGCCTGAGCGGGTCAGCCGGGACTCGGCGCCCCAGCGGCCGTGCAGCTGGGACAGGCGCCAGCTGTCGCGGTCGGGCAGGGTCCAGGTGGCGGAGTCCGCGCGCAGCAGCTCGACGGCCGGCCCGTGGTTGTGCAGGGTCACCCGGCGTTCGACGACATCCGCCGAGGGGCGCATCCGGTAGTGCAGGGTGACGGCCAGGTCGCCGTCGCGGAACCGGAGCCGCAGCTCGCCGTCCTCGGTGTCGTGCCCCTCGTACGTCCACTCGGTGCCGCGCCGCTCGGCCGTCCGTACGGACAGGGCGGGGCGCACGAAGCGGGGGCCGCCCTCGACCGGGTACTCCTCGCGTCCGTCGAGCGGGGACTCGAAGGGCCAGTAGTCCGGCAGGGGCCGGACGGCCAGGGCCTCGGCGTCGGCCAGGCCGATCCGGGGGCCCCAGTGCAGGTGCAGCAGTTCGTCCCGGCCGGTGACATGGACGGCATAGCTGCTGGCCGGCCCGGAGAGCACCCATGTACGACCGTCTTCGGAGATCTCCAGCATCATGCCCTCACATATTCGAACAAGCCCGACCAGGTGCGACCAGGCGGCAACATCATCAGGGGCCGTGGGGCTTCCGGGCAACGCCTGTGGACAACTCATTGCCCCAGGCAGGCATGTCGTATCGTCGAGAGACGCCCGTCGACGAGCCGCGTCGGCGGCGTCGAAGGGGAGGAGCCCTCGTGACACAGCAGGTCCCGTCGACCGAGCCCGAGCTGGCCGGAGTGCGCAACTTCCGTGACGTGGGCGGGCTTCCGACCGTGGACGGGCGGCGGGTGCGCCAGGGCGTGCTGTTCCGCAGTGGCCACCTCGCCCACGCGACCGGGGAGGACGCCGCCTTCCTGACCGGTCTGGGCCTGCACACGATCTTCGACTTCCGCAACGCGGCCGATCAGAAGCTCGAGGGGCCGGACGTCGAGCTCCCCGGCGTGCGCAATGTGAACCTGCCGCTGAGCGACCCCGCCGACGGCGCCGAGTTCTGGAAGATGGTCCGCGACGGCGAACTCGAACAGCTGCGCGAGATCCTCTCGGACGGCAAGGGCGCGGGCCGCATGATCGCCTCGTACCGCACGATCATCAAGCACCGCACCGACGAGCACTCCCGGGTGCTGCACGCGCTCGCCGAGGACAGTGTCCCCGCGCTGATGCACTGCGCGGCGGGCAAGGACCGCGCGGGGCTGTCCGTCGCGGTGACGCTGCTCGCCGTGGGCGTCGAGCGCGAGGCGATCGTCGAGGACTACCTGAAGTCGAACGCCAAGCACCGCCGCTACAAGGTGCACCGCTCCAGCTCCGCCGCCTCGGCCTACTCCCCCGAGGTCATGGAGCTGCTCAGCCCCCTCTTCGACGCGCGCGCCGAGTACCTGACGGCGGCCTTCGACACGATCGAGGAGACGTGGGGCGGCGTCGACACCTACCTGGAGAAGGGGCTGGGGCTGTCCGCTCCGACCCGGGAGCGGCTGCGCGAGCGGCTCCTCGACTGAGCTTCGCGGGTGGGGCTACTTCGCCCCGACCTGGAACAGCAGGTACACGAAGGCGGCGAAGACATGGCCGGCGATGAGGTAGACGAACAGCCTCACCCACAGGGCGCGGGGGAACTTCTCCTCCATGTCGCTCATGACATGTCTCCGGGGGTGGGGCCCAGGCACAGGGCGGCCGTGGGGCTCTGCAGCAGGGTGTGGACGAAGAGCAGGTCGACGCCGTCGTGGTCCTCGGCGGCGATCCGGTGCGGGGTGAGCGAGTCGAAGTGGGCGCTGTCGCCGGCCGCCAGCCGGTGCGTGGTGTCCCCGAGGCGCAGCCGGAGCCGGCCGCGCAGCACGTGGAGCCATTCCTCGCCGGGGTGGACGCGCACGATGTCGCCCTGGGAGCCGTGGGGGACGTGGACGCGCAGGGCCTGCATCCCGCGGCCGGGGGCGCCGGCCTGCCAGTAGGTCCAGCCGCCCGCGGCGGTGGGTTCCATGTCGGCCGCGCGGATGACGGCGTCCCGGTCGGCGACCGTCTCACCGAGGAGCTCGGAGACGGTCGTACCGTAGACGCGGGCGAGTGCGAGCAGCATCGGCAGCGACGGCTGACGCTGCCCGGTCTCCAGCCGGGAGAGGTGGGCGGGCGACAGCCCGGCGGCGCGGGCCGCGGCCTCCAGCGTCAGGGAGGCCTGGCGCCGCAAGGCCCGCAGTTGCGGCGCCACCACAGCGGGCAGCGCGCCGGTGGCCTGGCCGGCCGGCGAGTCGGCCCCTGGGGGCCGCTCGGTCTCGGAGGAGCTCATGCCTCCATTCAGCCGGAGCGTTGCCTCAGCGGCAAGTTTCTTGCCTCTCAGGCAAAAGACTCAGCGGTTGGCCACGGCCTGTTTGACGAGCGTCTTGCCGAAGTCCCACACCAGCCCGCCGTTGTGCGCGTCGTCCATCACGGCCGTGAAGGCGTCGACGAACCGGTCCACCTCGCGCTCGCCGATGATCAGCGGCGGGATCAGCTTGATCACCTCCATGTGGTCGCCGGAGACCTGCGTGAGGATCCGGTGCTTCTGCAGCAGCGGCACGACGACCATCTGCGCGAACAGTCCCTTGCGGGCGGCCTGGAGCATGGTCCAGCGGCTGCGCAGTTTCAGCGACTGCGGCCGGCCGAACTCGATGCCGATCATCAGGCCCCGGCCGCGGACCTCGGCGAGCATCTCGTAGCTGTCCGTGAGCGCGGCCAGCCGGGCCCGCAGCCGCTCTCCGGTGGCCCGGACGCCGGCGACGATCTGCTCGTTCTCCATCACCGACAGCACCGCGAGCCCCG
The DNA here is from genome assembly GCF_040637515.1 of Streptomyces sp. NPDC029041. NCBI lineage: Bacteria > Bacillati > Actinomycetota > Actinomycetes > Kitasatosporales > Streptomycetaceae > Streptomyces > Streptomyces sp. NPDC029041. Next base: position 420,138 of record NZ_JBEZWO010000001.1, read on the forward strand.
CCGCCATGGCCTGGGCGTTGGACCCGAAGCTCGCCGAGTGGACCAGCACCCGGTCCATCGACGAGTAGACCTTCTTGAAGATCCAGTCCTTGCCGATCGTGGCGCCGACCGGCACATAGCCGCCGGAGAGTGCCTTGGCCACGCACACCAGGTCGGGCTCCACGCCGTCCTCGTGCTGGTAGGCGTAGAAGTCGCCGGTCCGGCCGAGGCCCGTCTGGACCTCGTCGGCGATGAGCAGCGCCTTGTGCCGGTGCAGCAGTTCCTGCGCGGCCCGCAGCCAGCCGGGCGGGCCCGTGAGCACGCCCTTGCCCTGGATCGGCTCGACGATCAGCGCGGCGACGTCGCCCTTCCTCAGCTCCCTCTCCAGTGCGTCGAGGTCGCCGAGCGGAACGGCCGTGTCGGGCAGCAACGGGGCGAAACCGTCGCGGAAACCGGATTCGCCGTTGACGGACAGCGAGCCGGTGGTCAGCCCGTGGAAGGCGTGCGCGCAGTACAGGACCCTCGGCCTGCCGGTGGCGAACCGGGCGAACTTCAGCGCGCCCTCGACGGCCTCGGTGCCGCTGTTGCCGAAGAACACCCGGTCCAGGTGCGGGCTGTGCGCGAGCAGCTTCTCGGCGAGCAGGCCCGGCAGCGGCTGGCAGTCGAACCGGGTGAGATCGGCGAGCTGCGCGTCCAGGACGTCGTGCAGCGCCTTGCGTACGACCGGGTGGTGGCGGCCGAGGCCCATCACCCCGAACCCGGCGAGCATGTCCAGGTAGTCGTTGCCGTCCGCGTCGTAGAAGTAGGCGCCCTCGGCGCGCTCGTAGACCTTGTCGAAGCCGATGGTGTGCAGCATGCGCGGGAGCTGGTGGTTGAGGTACCGGGTGTGCAGCTCGTAGCGCTCGGCTCCGCGTTCGGCCAGCAGCTTGCCGAGGTCGAACTCCCCGGCCTGCGACGACTCCGACGCGGATTCGGCGGTGGTCATTCCTGTGGCTCCTTGGACAGCTCTTCCTTGACGGCCAGGCTCGCGCCGATCCGTCCGGCGACCTCGACAGGGGTCAGGCCGATGTCGGCGAGCACCTCGCCGCGCTTGGCGTGCGCGAGGAACTGCTCGGGGATGCCGAACCGCCGTACCGGTACGTCGACTTCGGCGTCGCCCAGGGCGAGCGCGACGGCCGAGCCCACCCCGGCGGCGCGGCTGTTGTCCTCGACGACGGCGACCAGACGGTGCTCGGCGGCCAGGCCCGGGAGTGCCGGGTCGACGGGCTTGACCCAGCGGGGGTCGACGACGGTGCAGCCGATGCCGCGTGCTTCGAGCAGCTCGGCGGCCTGGAGGCAGACCGGCGCCATGACGCCGACGGCCACCAGGAGGACCCGCGGCTCGGAGGATCGGTGCAGCACGTCCAGTCCGCCCACCCGGTCGACCGCCGGGAGAGACGGGCCGACGGACTCCTTCGGGAAGCGCACGAGGGTCGGCGCGTCGTCCACGGCGACGGCTTCGCGCAGCTGGGCGCGCAGCTGGTCGGCGTCGCGCGGCGCGGCGATGCGCAGTCCGGGCACGACCTGGAGGACGGACATGTCCCACATGCCGTTGTGGGAAGCCCCGTCGACGCCGGTGACCCCGGCCCGGTCGAGGACGAAGGTCACCCCGCAGCGGTGCAGGGCCACGTCCATCAGGAGCTGGTCGAAGGCGCGGTTGAGGAAGGTGGCGTAGACGGCGACGACGGGATGCAGACCGCCCGTCGCCAGGCCCGCCGCGGACACGGCCGCGTGCTGCTCGGCGATGCCGACGTCCCACACCCGGTCCGGGAACCGTTCGGCGAAGGCACCGAGACCGACCGGGTGCAGCATGGCGGCGGTGATCGCCACCACGTCCTGGCGCTCCTCTCCGATCCGGACGATCTCCTCTCCGAACACGGAGGTCCAGGAGGGGCCGCCCGAGGGGGTCAGCGGTGCGCAGGTCAGTGGATCCATCACCCCGACGGTGTGGAAGTGGTCCTCCTCGTGGGCGAGGGCGGGTTCGTAGCCGCGGCCCTTCTCCGTCAGGCAGTGGACGAGCACCGGGCCGTGGAAGCGCTTCGCGCGCCGCAGTGCGGACTCCACCGCCCCGGTGTCGTGCCCGTCGATCGGCCCCAGGTACTTCAGGCCCAGGTCCTCGAAGAGGCCTTGCGGTGCGAACGCGTCCTTGAAGCCCTTCTTCGCGCCGTGCAGGGCTTCGTAGAGGGTGTTGCCGACCAGGGGGGTGCCCTGGAGCAGGTCCTTGCCCCAGGCCAGGACCCGCTCGTAGCCGTCGGTCGTGCGCAGTGTGGCGAGGTGGTTGGCGAGGCCGCCGATGGTGGGGGCGTAGGAGCGTTCGTTGTCGTTGACGACGATGATCAGCGGGCGGTCCTTGGCGGCGGCGATGTTGTTCAGCGCCTCCCAGGCCATGCCTCCGGTGAGGGCGCCGTCGCCGATGACCGCGACGACATGGCCCTTCCCGCCCTGCACCTGGCGGGCCTTGGCGAGCCCGTCGGCCCAGCCGAGCGCGGTGGAGGCGTGGCTGTTCTCGATGACGTCGTGCTCTGACTCCTCGCGCGAGGGGTAGCCGGACAGGCCGCCCTTGCCGCGCAGTTTGGAGAAGTCCTGACGTCCGGTCAGCAGCTTGTGGACGTAGGACTGGTGGCCGGTGTCCCACAGGATGCGGTCGGCCGGTGATTCGAAGACCCGGTGCAGGGCGATGGTCAGTTCCACCACGCCCAGGTTGGGTCCCAGATGGCCGCCGGTCCTGGCGACCGCGTGCACCAGGAACTCCCGGATTTCTTCGGCCAGTTCCCCCAGTTCCGCCCCGGTCAGCGCCTTCAGGTCGTGTGGTCCCCGGATGTTCTCCAGAATCGTCACGCTCGGGCCCCCTTCGGATTCCGTGCCGCTCAGCTCACGGTGACGGCCGGCTCCCCCGGCCCCGCGCCGTCCTGCTCCATCTGCTCGGCGATCTTCATCGCCTCTTCGATCAGCGTCTCGACGATCTTCGACTCGGGGACGGTCTTGATGACCTCGCCCTTGACGAAGATCTGCCCCTTGCCGTTGCCGGAGGCGACACCGAGGTCGGCCTCCCGCGCCTCGCCGGGGCCGTTGACCACACACCCCATGACGGCGACGCGCAGCGGCACCTCCATGCCGTCGAGCCCGGCCGTGACCTCCTCGGCGAGCTTGTAGACGTCGACCTGGGCGCGCCCGCAGGACGGGCACGACACGATCTCCAGCCGCCGCTCCTTGAGCCCGAGGGACTGCAGGATCTGGATCCCGACCTTGACCTCCTCGGCCGGGGGCGCGGACAGCGACACCCGGATCGTGTCGCCGATGCCCCGGGACAGCAGCGCCCCGAACGCCACCGCCGACTTGATCGTGCCCTGGAAGGCCGGGCCCGCCTCCGTGACGCCGAGGTGCAGCGGGTAGTCGCACTGTTCGGCCAGCTGGCGGTACGCCTCGATCATCACGACCGGGTCGTTGTGCTTGACGGAGATCTTGATGTCCCGGAAGCCGTGCTCCTCGAACAGGGACGCCTCCCACAGCGCGCTCTCCACGAGCGCCTCCGGGGTGGCCCTGCCGTACTTCTGGAGCAGGCGCCGGTCCAGCGACCCGGCGTTGACGCCGATCCGGATCGGGGTGCTGTGGTCCTGCGCCGCCTGGGCGATCTCCTTGACCCGGTCGTCGAACTGCTTGATGTTGCCGGGGTTGACCCGGACGGCCGCGCAGCCCGCCTCGATGGCCGCGAAGACGTACTTCGGCTGGAAGTGGATGTCCGCGATCACCGGGATCTGCGACTTGCGCGCGATGGCCGCCAGCGCGTCCGCGTCGTCCTGCGTGGGGCAGGCGACCCGGACGATCTGGCAGCCGGACGCGGTCAGCTCCGCGATCTGCTGCAACGTGGCGCCGACGTCCGACGTACGGGTCGTCGTCATCGACTGCACCGACACCGGGGCCCCGCCCCCGACCGCGACAGGCCCGACCTGGATCCGGCGCGAGACGCGCCGCTCGGCGACCGGCCGGGCCGGCACCTCGGGGACGCCCAACTGGACAGCGGTCATGACGTCACTCCCGGTTCCCGGAGACCGTCTCGCGCAGGGCGCGCAGGGACTCCTTCAGCGATCCCATGGTGGCGAGCACGGCGGTGGGTTCGTAGCCGCAGTGCGCCATGCAGTTGGCGCAGCGCGGGTCCTTGCCCCGGCCGTACTTGTCCCAGTCGGTGTCCTCGACGAGCTCCCGGTACGTCGGCACGTACCCGTCGCTCATCAGGTAGCAGGGGCGCTGCCAGCCGAAGAGCGAGTAGTTCGGGATCGCCCACGCGGTGCACGGGAAATCGACCTTGCCCTCCAGGAAGTCCAGGAAGAGCGGGGAGTGGTTGAGCCGCCAGCGCCGCCGGTTGCCGCCCGAGAAGGCCTTCTTGAAGAGTTCGCGGGTCTGCTCCACGCCGAGGAAGTGCTCTTGGTCGGGGGCCTTCTCGTAGGCGTAGGCGGGCGAGATCATCATCTCGTCGACCTTGAGGTCGTCGTTGAGGAAGTTCAGCACCTCGATGATGGTCTGCGGGGTGTCCGTGTTGAAGAAGGTCGAGTTGGTGGTGACCCGGAAGCCACGCCGTTTGGCCTCCTTGATCGCCTCCACCGCCTCGTCGAAGACGCCCTCCTTGGCGACCGACTCGTCGTGCCGCTCCCGCAGTCCGTCGACGTGCACCGCGAAGGCGAAGTAGGGCGACGGCGTGAACTGGTCCATCTTCTTGCGCAGCAGCATCGCGTTGGTGCAGAGGAAGACATACTTCCGCTTGGCCACCAGCTGACGCACGATCTCGTCGATCTGCGGGTGCATCAGCGGTTCGCCGCCGGCGATGGACACCATCGGGGCGCCGGACTCCACGACCGCCCCCACGGCCTGGGCGACGGGCATCCGCTGCTTGAGCACCCCGGCCGGATGCTGGATCTTGCCGCATCCCTCGCATTTGAGATTGCAGGCGAACAGCGGCTCCAGCTCGACGATCAGCGGAAACTTGTCCCGGCGGCGGATCTTCTGTTCAGCCAAGTATGTAGCGACCTTGATGGACTGTCGGAGCGGCATGGCCATCTGGCTCACCTCCTGGGGAGCAGCAAGGAACGGTGCCATTCGAAGAATGCGGGAAGAACGGAGCGCAGGACACGGAAAGCTGATATTCCACCGCGCACCGTGCCGATCCGGACGAGTTCATGTTCAGGAGCGTCCACGACCACCCGGACGGCCGCAACCGGGCGCTCGCCCGCGCGCACGGCGCTCAGGAGCGTGACGGCGGACTCCATGTCGACCGCGATGGCGCCGGTGGCGCGCAGAGCGGACCGTTCGGGGCCGCGTACGACGTGGTCGGAGCCGGTCAGCGGCCCGGTGTGCACGGCCCGGCCGGGCAGCGCGCGGGCCAGCTCCTTGACCAGCAGCTCGGTCCCGACGCAGGGTGTCGTGCCGCGCGCGTCGCGGGTCTCCTCGGCGACGACCAGATCACCGGGATGCATCCCCGGCGCGAGGCCCGCACAGAAGCCGGTGGCGAGCACGGCGGCGTCGCGCAGGGCCGGATCGGCCAGCACACGGGTGACGGCCCGCTCGGCGGCCGCCGGCCCCATGCCCGTCCGCAGCACCGTGACCGGCCCGCCGGCCCCGCCCCGGCCGCCCGCGCGCAGGGCGAACTGCTCGATGCCGAGCGCACAGGCGATCAGCAGCGGGACCGGGGCGGGCTGTGCGCTCATCAGCTCCCCTCGGCCTCGGTGAACGGCTTGCCGGTCGCGCTCTCGCGGCGTCCGGCTTCTGCGAGCGGCTTGCCGGTCGCGCTCTCGCTGCGCCGTCCGGCCTCGGTGAGCGCCGTGCCGCCCCCGCTCCCGCCGTGCTCCCCGGCCTGACCGCTCCCCCGGAGTTTCCCGGTGAAGGGCTCACCGCGCAGATAGCGGCCGAGCGCGGTGAGCGGGAACACCTGCCGGTAGAGGTGGTAGTTGATCGAGAAGTCCCACGGGAAGCCCGTCCCCGTGAAGTACGGCTCGTCCCAGGAGCCGTCCTTGCGCTGTGTGGCGCAGAGCCACTCGACGCCGCGTTCGACGGCCTTGGACTCGCGCTCCCCCGCCGCGAGCAGGGCCATCAGCGCCCACGCCGTCTGCGAGGCGGTCGAGGCGCCCTTGCCGCTCCACTCCCTGGAGTACTTGTAGGAGCGCAGGTCCTCGCCCCAGCCGCCGTCGTCGTTCTGGACGGACTCCAGCCAGGCCACGGCCCGCCGGATCGCCGGGTGTGCGGCGGGGATACCGGCGGCGGTCAGCGCGGGCACGACGGACCCGGTGCCGTAGACGTAGTTGACGCCCCAGCGCCCGAACCACGAGCCGTCCGGTTCCTGCTCGGCGAGCAGCCACTCGATGCCGCGCCGGGTGCGCGGGTCGTGGGCGAGGCCTTCCACCGCGAGCATCTCCACGACGTGCGCGGTGACGTCGGCGGAGGGCGGGTCGATGACCTCGCCGAAGTCGCAGAACGGCAGCCGGTTCGGGAAGGGGCTGGTGTTGTCGACGTCGAAGGCGGCCCAGGCCCCGTTCTTCGACTGCATGCCGAGCGTCCAGCGCAGGCCGCGCACGACGGCCCGGTCCAGCCGCTCGGGGTCGTGGTGGGTGACCCGGCGCAGCGCGAGGATCACCTCGGCGGTGTCGTCGATGTCGGGGTAGTTGTCGTTGTGGAACTCGAACGCCCAGCCTCCGGGCCGCAGTCGGGGCCGCTTCACGGACCAGTCGCCGGGCCGGACGATCTCCTCCCCCAGCATCCAGTCGGCCGCCTTCACCAACTGCGGGTGGTCGCCGGGCAGTCCGGCGTCGGCGAGGGCGATGGCGGCCAGGCAGGTGTCCCACACGGGTGACTGGCAGGCCTCGATCATCCGGGCCCCGTCCTCGCGCCACACGGCGAATCGGTCCAGGGACGCCAGCCCCTCGCGCATCACGGGGTGTTCGAGGTCGTAGCCGAGCAGGTGCAGGGCGATGATCGAGTACACGGCCGGGGGCTGGATGCCGCCCCAGCAGCCGTCGTTCTCCTGCCGCTCGATGATCCAGCGGGCGGCGCTGTTCATCGCGGCTCTGCGCAGTCTGCGCGGGGCGACCTTCCGCAGGGCGTGCAGGGCCTTGTCCATCCGCTGGAACGCGCCGTCCCAACTGAACGGCGATGCAGGGGGCTTCGGCGGGTTGGGCCGCGCCGGGTCGGTGTGCAGCTCGTCGAGCGGGAAAGGTGCGGGGCGTACCGGCCGCTTCGCGGAGACGATCGTCAGCGGGACGATGGTCTGCCGCGCCCAGCAGCCGAAGTCGTAGATGTTGAGCGGCACCCACGGCGGGAAGAAGACGAGCTCCGGCGGGAGTTCGGGCAGGTCCTCCCACTTCCACCAGCCGAACAGGGCCAGCCAGATCCGGGTGAAGACCCGGGCGGCGGCGATGCCGCCCTGCGCGCGGATCCAGGCGGACGCCTTCGCCATGTGCGGGGCGTCGGGCGCGTCACCGGCCAGCCGGAGGGCGACGTACGCCTCGATGGTGGCGGACAGTTCGCCCGGTCCGCCGTAGAAGGTGGCCCAGGTGCCGTCCTCGCCCTGCTCGCCGCGGATGAAGAGGGCGGCGGCCCGCGTGGTCTTCTCGTCGCGGATACCGAGGAACTGACGGAGCAGCAGGTCCTCGGCGTCCATCGTGACGTTGGTCTCGAGGTCGCCCTTCCACCAGCCCTCGGCGTCCTGGAGGGAGAGCAGGAAGTCGGTGGCGCGCCGGGTGGCGCGTGCGGCGGCTTCCGGTACCCCGGCCGCCCCGGGGGTGTGCGTGTCGGTGTCGCTGGCCGCGGCGGCTCGGGGTGGCAGGGCCCCCGTGCTTCCGTCGGTCGTCGCTGTCATGGCTTCCCCTTCGTGCAGTCCTGCATGGCGTGCATCTGCTGTGGGTCCGCCGTCGGCCGGTGCTCCGTGATGACTCACGGCACCGGCCGGCGACTACGCGAGGGCTATTCGGCCGATAGTGATCATCTCTTTCGTACGACGACGAAGTCCGCGAGGGCCGTGAACTGGTCCCGCACCCGGTCGGGCATCTCGACGGCGTCGAGCGCTTCGATGGCGATGGTGTGCTGACGGCGTGCCTCGTCGGCGGTCCACTCGCGGCCGCCGGCCTCCTCGATGAGGGCGGCCCGGGCCGCGAACTCCTCCTCGGAGAAGTTCTCGAAGTCGTGGGCCTTGGCGTCGGCGGCGAGGATCTCTCCGAGCCGCTCCGAGGCCGGGCCGCCCGCCGCGAGGGCGGCCACGACCGGCAGGGACTTCTTGCGCTGGCGCAGGTCGCTCCAGGTCTGCTTGCCGGTGGAGACCGGGTCGCCCCAGATGCCGAGCAGGTCGTCGACAGCCTGGAAGGCGAGGCCCAGGTGGTAGCCGTACTTCTCGAGGGTGTCGGCGGTGTGGTCGTCGGCACCGCCGAGGACCGCGCCGATGGAGCTGGCGCAGGCGAGCAGGGCGCCGGTCTTGTTGCCCTCCATCTCCAGGCACTCCTCGACGCTGACGCGGTCGCGGTGCTCGTAGGAGATGTCCTGGGCCTGGCCGTCGATCAGGGCGCGGCTGGCGGTGGTCAGGCGGCGGGTAGCGCGGCCGGCCTCGACGGTGCCGAGTTCCAGGAGCACCTCGTTGGCCAGGGCGAACAGGGCGTCGCCGACCAGGATGGCCTGGGCGGGCCCGTGCACCTTCCACACGGTGTCGCGGTGACGGCGCTGCTCGTCGCCGTCCATGAGGTCGTCGTGGAGGAGGGAGAAGTTGTGGACGAGTTCCACGGCGACTGCGCCGGGGACACCCGTCTCGGGGGCGGCCGACATGACCTCGGCGGACAGCACCGCGAGGGCCGGGCGCACGGCCTTGCCGCCGTCCCCCTCCGCGGGCCTGCCCTGGGCGTCGATCCAGCCGAAGTGGTAGGCGGCAACAGTGTCCATGGGAGGTGCCAGGCGGTCGACGGCCGCCCGCAGTACCGGAGTGGCCAGGGTCCGGCCGCGCTCCAGCAGCGCGGTCACGTCCACCGCCTCGGCAGTCTTCGAGGCCGGGGGCACAGTGGGCACAGTCTCTCCTCTTGTTGCGGTACCGGGGGTGCGGGGGACGCCCGCCGCGCCGGCCTGGGCCGGCATCACGCCGCCTCCTCGAAGTCGAAGAGGTGGCGGGGGCGGGGCCGGCCCAGGGCGCCCAGCACGGCGTCCGCCGCGCTCACACCACTGCGGACCGCACTCTCCATGGTCGCGGGCCACCCGGTGGCGGTCCACGCTCCGGCCAGGTAGAGGCCGGATGCCTTGGTGCGGGCGCCGGGCCTGAGGCGGCCGACGCCGGGAGTGGGAGCGAACGTCGCGGTGCGCTCCCGGGTGACGAAGAAGTCCTTCACTTCGGCGCCACGGGCCGGCGGCAGCAGCCGCTCCAGCTCGGGCAGGTACCGCTCGCGCAGCACGGCCACGGGCGCGTCGATCTCGTCCTGGGCGGCCGACTGGGACACGGCGAGGTACTGCCCCTCGCGCAGCCCGGACGACTCGGTCCGGTCGAAGACCCACTGCACGGGGCTGCCGAGGGCGGTGAAGAAGGGCCGACCGAGGACCTTGCGGTCGTAGACCACATGGACGTTGAGGATGGGCGCGGTGCCGATCTCCAGGAGCCGCTGGGGTGCGTCCAGGGCGCCCGCGGGCAGCAGGTCGTGCGCCTCGCGCTGCGGTACGGCGAGGACGACGGCGTCGGCCTGAAGCGTCTCGCCGGGGACCTCGACGCTCCACTGCCCGGTGTCGTGGGAGGAGACGGAGGTGACGCGGGTACGGATTTCGGTGCGCACGCCCGCCGAGTCGAGCGCCTTGCGGGCCAGCCGGTCGTGCAGGTCGCCCAGCGGGACCCGCGCCCAGCCGATGTCGGCCGCGCCCGGGTCGGACAGCAGACCGGTCTTGAACACCATCGCGGCCAGCGCCAGCGAGGCGTCGGAGGCGACCGCGTTGAGGGTGGCCACCCCGACCAGGTCCCACAGGGCCTCCACGGCGCGCGCCGACTGGCCGTGCGCCGCGAGCCACGTGCCGAAGTCCTGCGTGTCCAGCGCCGGGTCGGTCAGGTCGAGTCCCTTGAGCGCGAGCGCGGCCCGGCCGACCCTGGCGCGGTCGGCGAGCGACAGATGCGGATAGGCGGCGAGACTGCGGCCCAGGTGCAGCGGCACGGGCAGGGCGTCCCGCCGGAGCCGTCCGAGCCGCCGCCCCTCGGGGCGGGCGAGGTCCAGGACGGGAACGTCGAGCCGGTCCTGCAGCGGGGCCAGCGCCGCGCCCCCGATGCGGTCGAGGAACCAGCGGTAGGCGGTGCAGCAACGCAAGTAGACGTGCTGGCCGTTGTCGACGGTGAGGTCGCCGCGCCGGAAGGAGAAGGCGAGCCCGCCGAGCCGCGGCCTGCCCTCCAGCAGCGTGACCCGCACCCCGGCGTCGGCGAGCGCGAGCGCCGAGGTGACACCGGCGAGCCCGCCGCCGACCACGACGGCGTGCCGCCGTGGTGCGACCGCTGCGGACTGTGTGTCATGGGTCATCGCGCACCCTCCCCCGCGGCCCGGGCCGGCTGCTCGGACGGTGCACGACCGGACCTCTCCGTCAGGGACGCGTCCCCGGGCCGGAGGGTTGCCCGGCGCTTCTCGCCGACGACGGCGCTCTTGTCCCTCACGCACGCCTCCTGACGGTCCGCCGGGTCACGTGCCGGGCGTCGAGACCGGACAGGCCGCGCACGGCGACGTACGCCTTCTCCCGGCCGGGCAGGGAGACCCGGCCGCGCAGCACGGCCTGCGGGTCGCGCTCGATGCGGTCGAGAAGGCGGCGGTAGATGCCGGCCATGGCGGCGACGCAGGCGCCGCTGCGCCGGTCGAGCATGGGGAGCAGCCGGTAGCCCTCGGCGAACAGGGCGCGGGCCCGTCGCACTTCGAAGTGCACGAGGCCCGCGAAGTCGGAGCCCTCCGGTGGCCGCGGTCCGCTGAAGCCGGCCGAACAGCCGAACTTGGCGAGATCGTCGGCGGGCAGGTACGTCCGCCCGCCCACGGCGTCCTCACGGACGTCTCTGAGGATGTTGGTGAGCTGCAGCGCGAGCCCGAGCGTGTCGGCGTACTCCGGCGCGCGGTCGACTCCGCGCGCCCCGGGTTCCGTCCCGAACACGCCGAGCGAGAGACGCCCGATCGCGCCCGCGACGCAGCGGCAGTAGACCTTCAGGTCGTCCCAGGTCTCGTACGTCTCGCCGCGGACGTCCATCAGGACGCCGTCGATGAGCTCGTCCAGGCCGCCGAGCGGGATCGGGAAGGCCCCGGCGGCGTGCGCGAGGGCGACCGCGACCGGATCGGTGTCGTCCTCGTCGACGCGGTCCTCGCGGATCCGGGTGAGCAGCGCCCGGGTCTCCTCCAGCCTGGCCACCTTGACGTCGTCGGCGAGCGCGCCGTCACCGATGTCGTCGACCCGCCGCGAGAACGCGTACAGCGCCGACATCGCCCGGCGCTGAGGCGTCGGCAGCAGCCGGATGCCGTAGGCGAAGTTGCGGGCCTGCCGTCCGGTGACGGCCTCGCAGTAGCTGTAGGCGGCGAGTACCGGCGGGGACGTGTGCGGTTCCGGCTCCACGGTCCGGATCACCCCTCTCCTCGCAGAGTCACGCCGACCTCACGCAGCAGCCGGACCTTGCCGGGCTTGGGCGGGCCGGGAAGTACGTCGTATCCGGCGGCGGCGATCGCGCGGACGGCCGCCCTCCCCCCTGCCACGAACCCTGCGAGCAGCAGCTTCAGCCTGCCGTGGACGCTACCCACCAGGGGGGCGCCTTCATTCAAAAGATCCCGGGCCCTTTGCGCTTCGTACGCAATCAATGCACGGACCGACGCTCCGGCGGATGTCGTGGCGAGATCCGCTTCCTGGACGTGGAAGCGTTTCATGTCGGCCGCCGGCAGGTAGACCCGGTCGCGGGCGAGGTCCTCGGAGACGTCCTGGAGGTGCTCGACGATCTGGAGGGCCGTGCAGATCATGTCGGAACGGCGGATCCGCTCGGGCGTCGAGGTGCCGGTGACGGCGAGGACGAGACGCCCGACGGGGTTGGCCGACAGCTCGCAGTAGGCGAGCAGGTCGTCATAGGTCTCGTAGCGGCTGACCAGCTGGTCCTGGCGGTTGGCGGCGATCAGGCCGAGGAACGGGCCGGGCGTCAGGGAGCAGCGGCGCACCGTCGGCTGGAGGCGGCGCAGCAGGGGGTGGCGCGGCGTCGAGTCGAAGACCCTGCGCAGGTCCGCCTCGAAGGCGTCGAGCAGCACCAACCGGTCCTCGGCCTCCTGCGGGCGGACACCGAGCAGCCGGGCGTCGGCGCCGCCGGGGGCCAGATCGCCGTCGCCGATGTCGTCGACCAGGCGGGCGAAGCCGTAAACGGCCATGAGGTCGGTGCGCCAGGCCCGGGGCAGGAAGAAGGGGGCCACCGGGAAGTTCTCGCCGGCGGCCTTGTCGAGCGTGCCGCGCTCCGGATCGAGGGAGCGCGCCGTGCCGGTTCCCGTCACCGCCGGCTGCCCGGCGCGGGGACGGCACGTGCTGCGTGGAGCTGGGGAGTTTCCGTAGCCATCGCCGTCACATCTCCCGTTCTACACTGCCGACCCAATACGCACTATTTCGGACACGCCGCCTCGCCGTCCGCACGGTGGCCCGACGGGCGGTGTCGCGCATTATCGCCCTGATTGCCGTGTTTCGGGACCGGTACAGCTTACGTTGTACAACGCGACACGGTTCGTCAGGGTGTCCCGCACATCACCAGAACACACCGATTGGCCCCAAGATTCCTGAGATGGGCCGGAGTTGACGTTTCCTTTGCAGACGCCGGGCCCCGCCGGAGCAGTTCCGTCGGGGCCCTGTCCGAAAGTGGGCTACTTGCCCGTGAACTTCTCGTACTCCTTGAGCACCTCGTCGGTGGGGCCGTCCATGCGCAGCTCACCGCGCTCCAGCCACAGGACGCGGTTGCAGGTGTCGCGGATGGACTTGTTGTTGTGGCTGACCAGAAACACCGTCCCGGCTTCCTTGCGCAGCTCCCTGATGCGGTCCTCGGAGCGCTTCTGGAACTTGCGGTCGCCGGTCGCCAGGGCCTCGTCGATCATGAGGACGTCGTGGTCCTTGGCCGCCGCGATGGAGAAGCGGAGCCGGGCCGCCATGCCGGAGGAGTAGGTGCGCATGGGCAGGGTGATGAAGTCGCCCTTCTCGTTGATGCCGGAGAAGTCGACGATGTCCTGGTAGCGCTCCTTGATCTCCTCGCGGGACATGCCCATGGCGAGGCCGCCCAATATGACGTTGCGTTCGCCGGTCAGGTCGTTCATCAGGGCCGCGTTGACGCCCAGCAGCGAGGGCTGGCCGTCGGTGTAGACCTTGCCCTGCTCGGCGGGGAGCAGACCGGCGATGGCGCGCAGCAGGGTCGACTTGCCGGAGCCGTTGGAGCCGATCAGGCCGATCGCCTCGCCGCGGTACGCCACGAAGGAGACGCCACGCACGGCGTGCACCTTGCGCACGCCCCGCTCCTCGCCCCGCTTGATGATGCGGCTGAGGGCGGCGGTGGCGCTGCCCTTGCCGGTCTTGGCGCCGTTGACGCGGTAGACGATGTGCAGATCGTCCGCGACGACGGTGGGGACGCGTGCGTCCCGCTGCTGCTCAGCCACGGCCGTACCTCTCCTCCGCCTTCCAGAAGTACACGAAGCCACCGGCGGCGAACAGCACGGCCCAGACGCCCGCGGCCGCCCACACGTGGTCGGGGAGGAACTTCGAGCCGTAGTCGTCGATGAGGGCGAAGCGCATCAGGTCCATGTAGATCGCGGCCGGGTTCCACTGCAGGACGTTCGCGATCCAGGCCGGCTTGTCCGCCAGGAAGATCGGGATGGAGAACATCACGCCGGAGGCGTACATCCACGTCCGCATCACGAACGGCATCAGCTGGGCGAGGTCCGGGGTCTTGGCGCCCGCCCGGGCCATGATCAGCGCGAGGCCGGTGTTGAAGCAGAACTGCAGGACCAGCACCGGCACGATCAGCAGCCAGGACAGATCCGGGTAGTGGCCGAAGCCGATCGTGATGGCGAACAGCACGATCATCGAGAACAGCAGCTGCTGGAGCTGCTGCAGCGCGAAGGAGATCGGCAGCGAGGCGCGCGGGAAGTGCAGGGCACGGACCAGGCCGAGGTTGCCGGAGATCGCGCGCACGCCCGCCATCACCGAGCTCTGCGTGAAGGTGAACACGAACACGCCCGTGACCAGGAAGGGGATGTACACCTCCCGGGACATGCCCCGGTCGGCCTCCAGGAGCAGGCCGAAGATGAAGAAGTACACGGCCGCGTTCAGCAGCGGCGTGGCCACCTGCCACAGCTGGCCCAGCTTGGCCTGGCTGTACTGGGCGGTCAGCTTCGCCCGGGAGAAGGCGAGGATGAAGTGCCGCCGGTCCCAGAGCTGACGGACGTACTCGATGAGGGACGGACGGGCGCCGCTCACGGTCAGCCCGTGCTTGGCGGCGAGTTCCCTCGCCGTGAGGCCCTCGTCGGGCGCCGCGGGCGGGGTCACCGCGACCGTGGCGTCGTGCGTTGTCTCACTCACTAGTGGAAACTTTCGTCTTCGAGATGCTCGGCCTGTGCCGGTCCGGCACGCGCCGGGGCCAGGGTACGGCCCGGGGGCTCCCGGGCGTTTCCCGGATACGAGCTTGTCAGATGACGGGGGGCCGGCCCAGCCGGGTCAGCCGCCACACCGTACGCCACTTCATGGGCCGGCGGGGACCGCACGAGGTGGTCCAGCCTTCGCGGAATCCACCGAACCAGGCCCGCAGCGCGCTGCGGGAGGGGCGGCGCAGCAGAGTGAGCAGCAGCCACACGCCGAGGTAGACCGGCACGAGCGGCGCGGGGAGGTTGCGGCGGGCCAGCCAGACGCGGTTGCGGGCGACCATGCGGTGGTAGACCGCGTGCCGGGAGGGGGCGGTCGTCGGGTGGTACAGCACCATGTCGGACCGGTAGTCGATCATCCAGCCCGCGTCGAGGGCCCGCCAGGCCAGGTCGGTCTCCTCGTGGGCGTAGAAGAACTCGTCCGGAAGACCGCCGACGTCGGCGAAGACGCGGGTGCGCACGGCGTTGGCGCCGCCGAGGAAGGTGGTAACGCGCGAGGAGCGCATCGGGTCGGAGGCACGCAGCCGGGGCACGTGACGGCGCTGGGTGACGCCGGTCTCCGGGTCGGCTATGCGGAAGCTCACGATGCCGAGCCTCGGGTCGGCTTCGAACGCCTTGCGGCACAGCTCGGCGGTGTCGTGGCTCGCGAGCAGTCCGTCGTCGTCGAGGAACAGCAGGACGTCGACGTCCCGGCCGGAGGCGCCGAAGGCCTCGATGCCGACGTTGCGGCCGCCGGGGATGCCGAGGTTCTCGGGCAGCTCGATGGTGCGGACGCCTTCGGGGACGTCCGGGACCGGTGAGCCGTTGCCGACGACGACCACCTCGACCGGGTCGCCGTCCTGCTTGGCGACGGAGTCGAGCAGGGCGCGCAGCTCCTCGGGCCGGTTGCCCATGGTGATGATGACGGCGCCGACCTTCATGCCGCTCACTTCAGCCTGCTGGAGGCGAGGATGGACACGAGGTGCAGCAGCGTCTGCAGCAGCGCGATGCCGGCCAGCACGGCGACGCCGAGCCGGGTAAAGAACAGGTCGCCGCGCATCTGGTCCACGATCGCGAGGACCAGGATCAGCAGGGACGCCTCGATGCCGAGGATCAGCCGGTGGAACTTGAAGGCGGCGGCGGCCTTGCGGGCCAGCGCCATGCCGGAGGAGCGCATCTCCGCGGCGGCCTCCTGGACCGGCGGCTTGCCGGCCTGGTGCCGGGCGACGCCGACGAGGTCCGTCTCGGCCTTGATCAGGATGGCACCGAGGGCGGCCAGGGTGCCGAGGAAGGCCCACAGCCAGTCGATGCGGCCGCTGCCCCACAGGTCGGCGGCGCGCAGACCGAAGCCGGTGAGCACGGCGGCGTCGGTCAGGTAGGCGCCGACGCGGTCCAGGTAGACACCGTTGAGCGAGTACTGCTTCTTCCAGCGCGCGATCTCGCCGTCGACGCAGTCCAGCAGCAGGTACATCTGGACGCACACCACACCGAGCACGGCGCCCGCGATCCCCGGCACGAGCAGTGCCGGGGCCGCGAGCACACCGAAGACGGTCATCAGGTACGTGAGCTGGTTGGGCGTGACCCTGGTGTTGACCAGGTAACGGTCGACCCGCAGGGACACCTCACGCATGTAGAGGCGTCCCATCCAGTGCTCACCGCTGCGCCGGTCCTTCACCCCCGCGGGGTGAACGACGGGGCGGAGTTCAGCTACCGATGGCCTTGACATAGTCGGCGTATGTGTCCTTGATCTGTTCGGTGTTCAGGTCGAGGTGTTCGAGGATGGTGTAGCGGCCGGGCCGGGTCTCCGGGGCGAATTCGACGGCCTTGACGAACTCGTCCGTCGTGAAGCCGATCTCGTCCGGCAGTACGGGCAGGCCGTGCCGGCGCAGGACCTCGGCCATGTACGCCGACTCCTCCTGCGCCCCGCGCAGCCACATCGCGAAGGCCGCGCCGAGACCGCACTGCTCGCCGTGGGCGGCGGCACGCTTCGGGTAGAGCAGGTCGAAGGCGTGGTTGATCTCGTGGCACGCCCCGGAGGACGGCCGCGAGTCGCCCGACACCGACATGGCGATGCCGCTGAGGACCAGCGCCTCGGCGAGCACCTGGAGGAAGTCGTTGTCGCCGATGCCGCCCGGGTGCCGCAGCACGGCCTCGCCGGCCTGGCGGGCCATGGCCGCGGCGAGGCCGTCGATCCGTTCGCCCTTGACGCGGTTGGCGAGCTCCCAGTCGGCGATCGCCGAGATGTTGGAGACGGCGTCGCCGATGCCGGCGCGGACGAAGCGGACCGGGGCCTCGTGGATGACGTCCAGGTCGATGACGACCGCGATCGGGTTCGGCACACCGTAGGAGCCGCGGCCCGCGTCGTTGTCGAGGGTGGCGACCGGCGAGCACAGGCCGTCGTGCGCGAGGTTCGTCGGCACGGCGACCAGGGGCAGGCCGACGCGTGCCGCGGCGAACTTGGCGCAGTCGATGATCTTGCCGCCGCCGAGGCCGACGACCGCGTCGAAGTGGCCGGCCTTTATGTCGCTCGCCAGCCGGACCGCGTCGTCGAGGGTGCCGCCGCCGACCTCGTACCAGGTGGCGCCGGGCATGCTCGGCGAGATGCGTTCGCGCAAGCGGGCGCCGGAGCCGCCGCTGACCGCGACGGCGAGGCGGCCGGAGTGCGAGATGCGCTCGTCGGCGAGGACGCATGCCAGGTCGTCGAGGGCACCCGCGCGGATGTCGACGACGAGCGGGGAGGGGATGAGCCGGGTCAGTACTGGCATGCGATCTCCCGTCCCCGGGCGAGATCGTCGTGGTTGTCGATCTCCACCCACTTGACGTCGCCGATCGGCGCGACGTCGATGCGGAAGCCGCGGTTCACCAGCTCCTGGTAACCGTGCTCGTAGAACTGCTGCGGGTCGGTCTCCCACACGGCCTTCAGCGCATCGGCCAGCTCGGGGGCGGCGTCGCCCTCGATGAGGGTGACGCCGATGTACTCGCCGGTGGCCTCGGCGGGGTCCATCAGCTTGGTGATCTTCGTCATGCCCTTCTCGGCGTCGACGACGACCTTCATCTCCTCGTCCGCGAGGTCCTTGACCGTGTCCAGGGCGAGGATGATCTTCTTGCCGTCGCCGCGGGCGGCGAGCAGCGTCTTCTCGACGGAGACCGGGTGGACGGTGTCTCCGTTGGCGAGGATCACCCCGTCCTTGAGGGCGTCGCGCCCGCACCACAGGGAGTAGGCGTTGTTCCACTCCTCGGCCTTGTCGTTGTCGATCAGGGTGAGCTTGAGGCCGTACTTCTGCTCAAGGGCTTCCTTGCGCGCGTACACGGCCTCCTTGCGGTAGCCGACGATGATCGCGACCTCGGTGAGACCGATCTCGGCGAAGTTGCCGAGGGTCAGGTCGAGAACCGTGGGTTCGCCTTCTATGCCCGCGGGGCCCACCGGCACCAGTGCCTTGGGGAGGCTGTCGGTGTAGGGGCGCAGACGCCGTCCGGCGCCGGCCGCGAGCACGAGGCCGATCATGCGGTTTCTCCTTCATCGTGTACGGCGGGTGCGCCGCCCTGGTGGGCGCCGACCCAGAAGCGGATGCTCTCGACGAGCACCACGAGGGCCACAGCCACGGCCAGTGCCGTGAGCGCGACCTTGAACTGCGAGGCGGTGAGCAGCGCGGCGAGGACGGCGACGAGCAGCGTCCGCCCTTCGTGCCCTCCGATGGAGCGCACCAGCCAGGCCGGGGGCGCTCCGGCGTCGCCGCGGATGCGGTAGACCGTGTCGTAGTGATGGTAGGCGACCGCGGCCACCAGCCCGAAGGCCGCGGGGAGGGCCCCGTTCACGTCCGCCTTGGCCGCGAGGATCAGGACGGTGCAGTACTCGGCCGCCCGGAAGAACGGGGGGACCAGCCAGTCGAGGGCGCCCTTGAGGGGCATCGCGACAGCGGCGGCCGAGGTGAGCGCGTACACGACCGCGGCGACGACGGGCAACACGCTGCCGTAGGGCTCGAGCACCGCCGCGAGGACCAGCAGGGCCGCACCGGGCAGCGCGACGAAGAACCGGGCGCCGAACGGCGGCTTGGCGGGCAGCTTGCGCAGCCCGCGCGTGAGTGCGCCGGCGACGGGCCCGCTGTCCGCCAGGTCCGCCAGTGCCCGCGCCGCCCGGTCGGTCCGCCTGGCCTTGCGGGTCAGGGAGCGCAGCACCCGCCCCGCCGTGGTGTACGTCGCGGCGAAGGCGCAGCCGATGAGCAGCGCGTAGAAGGTGATGCGGGGCGTGGTCAGCGCCGTCAGCACCGCGATCATCGCCCAGCGCTCGCCGATCGGCAGCACGATCATCCGGCGGATCCACACCGTCCAGCCGACGCTGTCCAGCTTGTCGGAGAGGGCGGCGGTGGGGCTGGTGTTGGCGGTGGCGTCGTGGTTGGCCTCGTTGAAGGAGAAGTCCACGACGTGCCGGCAGGTCTGCAGGACCATGGCGCCGAGGGCCAGGGCCCACACGTCGTCACCGCCGCGGGCGGCTCCGAGTGCGAGGCCGGCGTAGTAGGCGTACTCCTTGGCCCGGTCGAAGGTGGCGTCCAGCCAGGCGCCGAGCGTGGAGTACTGCAGGGAGTAGCGGGCGAGCTGGCCGTCGGTGCAGTCCAGCACGAAGGACGCGATCAGCAGGACGCCGGCCGCGACGAAGCCGCCGCGGGTGCCGGTGGCCGCGCAGGCCGCCGCTATGAGGGCGGTGATCAGTGAGGCGGTGGTGACCTGGTTGGGGGTCAGGCCGCGGCGGGCGCACCAGCGGGCGATGTAGCGGGAGTACGGGCTGATGCAGTAGGTGGTGAAGAAGCCGTCGCGGGCCTTCACGGCCGACTTCAGGCGTACGGCCTCGTCGTCGACCTCGGTCACCGCCTGCCGTGCCTCGTTGCGGGCCTGCGGGTCGGTGGGGACGGCGGCGACGAGGCTGCCCAGTTCGGGGCGGTGCACGGCGGTGCCGTCGGCGTCCAGGGCGGTGAGGATGCGGTCGGCGAGGCTGTCGACGAGGGTGGTGCCGACGCCGGCGGAGTTCTCACGGGCCATCGCCCGGGTCAGCGCCTGGCGGCCGGCGGGCTGGGCGGTGACGGCGCCGGGGATCGCGGCGAGCGGGAAGCGGGGGTCGGTGAGGCCGAGGCGCAGCGCGTGCACGTGGCCCACGAAGCGGGCGTCGACCAGGGCGACCCGCTCGTCGCCCGGCACCTCGGCGAGGAGGGTCTCGGCCTCGGCGGCGTCGCTCGCGGTCCGGAGGTCGAACCCGAGGGACCGCAGGTCGGCCTCGATCGACGATCCGGGGACCGGCTGGCCGGTGAGGATGGCGGTCGACAACCGAATTCACTCCCTGGGTACCGGCGCATCGACGCCGGTGACGTACATGATGGGGCGCCTTCTCCGGTGGCTGCCGGGCGGCGTGTCGGCAGAGGCTATCGGATGCCGGGAGGGCCACGTTCACCGCCCGTTCGGCGGATGGATCGACGCGGTTCGCACGAGCCTTTGCCGCGATCATCATCGTGGATCCGGGGCCCGCCCCACAAACCGTGACCCGTAAGCGGACATCGGGGACATGGGGCAGGCGGTGGCCGTGGCCGCATAGGGTGGGCGACCATGACGTGGCTGATCACCGGCGGTGCCGGCTATATCGGAGCACATGTGGCCAGGGCCATGACCGAGGCCGGGGAACGCGTTCTCGCCCTGGACGATCTGTCGGCCGGGGTGCCCGCGCGCCTCCCTGCCGAGGTTCCGCTCGTGCGGGGCTCCTCGCTGGACGGGGCGCTGCTGAAGCGGGTCTTCGCCGAGCACGGCGTCACGGGTGTGGTGCATCTCGCGGCGCGTAAGCAGGTCGCCGAGTCCGTCGCGCAGCCCACGCGCTACTACCGGGAGAACGTGGGCGGCCTGACGACCCTGCTGGACGCGGTCGCCGAGGCCGGGATCGAGCGTTTCGTGTTCTCCTCGTCGGCCGCCGTGTACGGCGACCCGGGTGTGGACCTCATCACGGAGGACACCCCCTGCGCGCCGGTGAACCCGTACGGGGAGACCAAGCTGGCCGGGGAGTGGCTGGTGCGGGCGGCGGGAAAGGCGCACGGGATCTCCACCGTATGCCTGCGCTATTTCAACGTGGCGGGCGCCGCCGCGCCGGAGCTGGCCGACACGGGCGTCTTCAACATCGTCCCGATGGTCTTCGACCGTCTGACGCGCGACGAGGCGCCCCGGATCTTCGGCGACGACTACCCGACCCCGGACGGCACCTGCGTCCGTGACTACATTCACGTCGCCGACCTCGCCGAGGCCCATCTCGCGGCGGCCCGGCGACTGGCCGGGGGCGGCGGCAAGGGTGATCTGACGGTCAACATCGGCCGCGGCGAGGGTGTGTCGGTCCGTGAACTCGTCACGGTCATCGGCGAGGTCACCGGCGACCGCCGGCCTGCGCTCGTCGAGGAGCGCCGCCCCGGGGACGCCCCCCGTGCGGTGGCCTCGGCCGCCCGGGCGGCCGCCGAGCTCAGCTGGACCGCCCGGCGCGGGGTGCGCGAGATGACCGAGTCAGCGTGGCGGGGCTGGCAGCTGCACCACGGCTCCTGAAGCCCGGCGGCGCCCTGACCTGCATATCGTTTCCGCAGGTCAGGGCACATGACAACGGTGTTCAGTGCCGCTTTGCACATACCCCCTCCCCGTAGTTCACTGGGGCCCCGAGCACGAGCAGGCGGACACAGGGAGGCTGACTTCTCATGGGGGCTGGGCACGATCACGGGCACGCGCACGGCGCGGCGGCCGGCGGTACGGCGACCTCGGCGTACCGCGGCAGGCTGCGTGTCGCGCTGGCGATCACGCTCGGCATCGTGGTCGTGCAGATCGTCGGGGGTGCCCTGGCCGACTCCCTGGCACTCGTCGCGGACTCCGCGCACATGGCGACGGACGCCCTCGGCCTCGGCATGGCGCTGCTCGCGATCCACTTCGCGAACCGGCCGCCCAGCGAGCGGGCCACCTTCGGCTACGCCCGGGCCGAGATCCTCGCCGCCCTGGCCAACTGTCTGCTGCTGCTCGGGGCCGGCGGGTACGTCGTGTACGAGTCGGTGCAGCGCTTCATCGACCCTGCGCAGACCGAGGGCCGGCTGGCTCTGCTGTTCGGCGGGATCGGCCTGGTGGCGAACCTGGTCTCGCTGTCGCTGCTGATGCGCGGGCAGAAGGAGAGCCTGAACGTGCGCGGCGCTTTCCTGGAGGTGGCGGCCGACGCCCTGGGTTCGGTCGCGGTGATCGTCTCGTCCGTGGTGATCATGCTCACGGGCTGGCAGGCCGCGGACCCGATCGCCTCGCTCGTCATCGCGCTGATGATCGCGCCCCGGACGTGGAAGCTGCTGAGCGAGACGCTCTCCGTGCTGCTGGAGGCCGCTCCGAAGGGTGTCGACATGGCGGAGGTGCGGTCGCACATTCTCGCCACGGACGGTGTGGAGGACGTGCACGACCTGCACGCCTGGACGATCACCTCCGGCATGCCGGTGCTGTCGGCGCACGTCGTCGTCAGTTCGGAGGTGCTGAACGCCATGGGCCACGAGAAGATGCTCCACGAGCTCCAGGGCTGCCTCGGTGACCACTTCGACGTGGAGCACTGCACCTTCCAGCTGGAGCCGAGCGGGCACGCGGAGCACGAGGCGCGGCTCTGCCACTGACCCGGCGGCTCGCGGAGCTGTGCGAGACAGGCGGGGCAGGGGGCAGGTGCGACAGGTGGGGCGCACTGGGCGACGTGTGCGCCGGCAGACGCAACCCTCCGCCCGACACCCGCGCCCTGAGCCCCGCAATCCGGGGAGCGGCGAATTTCCGCCTGCCCGGCCGGGCACGATCATCTACCGGGTCCCTTTCCCGGCGTCCGACCGGTGCCGGCCGCGGTCCGCGCCGCCGCGCGGGACATGCGGGCGTGCCGCGAAGTGCCGGGAGTGCCGGATTCGTACGGCAGACTTGGGGCGCGAAGACCGATGTGAAGGATGGGTATGCCGATCACACCTGCCACCGCGACGCACAACCCGTCGAGCGGCACCGCAGACGCGATTTTGCTGGAACTGGTCGACGAGGACGGCGTGACGATCGGCACCGCGGAGAAGCTCGCCGCCCACCAGCCGCCCGGACAGCTCCACCGCGCGTTCTCGGTGTTCCTCTTCGACGAGTACGGCCGGCTGCTGCTCCAGCAGCGCGCGCTGGGCAAGTACCACTCCCCCGGTGTGTGGTCCAACACGTGCTGCGGCCACCCCTACCCCGGTGAGGCGCCCTTCGCGGCGGCGGCACGGCGCACGTTCGAGGAGCTCGGCGCGTCCCCGTCCCTGCTGGCCGAGGCGGGCACGGTCCGCTACAACCACCCGGACCCGGAGTCCGGCCTGGTGGAGCAGGAGTACAACCACCTCTTCGTCGGCATGGTGCAGGCCGTGGTGCGGCCGGATTCGGAGGAGGTGGCGTCGACGGTGTTCGTGACCCCGCCGGAGCTGGCGGAGCGGCACGCCAAGGACACCTTCTCGTCGTGGTTCATGACCGTCCTGGACGCGGCCCGGCCGGCGATCAGGGAACTGACGGGCCCGTCGGCCGGCTGGTGACCGGGGCCCGGCGACGGGCCCTCACGCCGAGCGCGCGCATTTGAGCGGCAGGGCGGCCCAGATCACCTTGCCGCCGCTCGCGGTGTGCTCGACCTCGCAGACACCGCCCGCCTCCCGGGTGACCTCGCGCACCAGGAGCAGTCCGCGCCCCCCGGTGCGGCCGTGGTCGGTCTCCAGGGCGGTGGGCCGGTACGGATGGTTGTCCTCGACGGACACCCGGAGCCACTCGGCACCGACGGCCAGCTCGACGGCGATCGTCGGGGACAGTACGGCCGCGTGCTTCACGGCGTTCGTCACCAGCTCGGAGACGATCAGCAGCAGCCCCTGCGCCAGATCGTCGGAGACCGGCACTCCCTGACGCAGCAGCAGGTCCCGCACGGCGTGCCGTGCCTGGGGGACGGAGGCGTCGACCGCCGGTGCGGTGAACCTCCAGACCCCTTCGTAGGGCAGCGGATCCGCGGGCCCCGGGCCGAGGGGCGCCGCGCCGCCCTCTGGGCGTGGACCGAACCCACGCCCGTCGTCGTCCATAGTCCGGTCGCCACCCTCGCGCTCGATTGTCGCCACACCCCGAGTGTTGGGAACGATGCGCCTCGCGCCCCGGGACTGAACAGAAGTCAGCACGTATCGAACGCTTCTGACCGTTGGCGTATGACACGGTCAGTTGTGGGACTGGTCCTGTCCCTGTTGTGCCGTCTCGGCGAACTATTCGGGTTGTACGGGTTTGGCATCCGGATAGCATCCGGCGCATGGAGCCGCAGCTGCAGCACCGCGTGACCGACTCGGTCGCGACGGTCGTCATACGTCATCCCGAGAAGCGCAACGCCATGACGGCCGCGATGTGGCGCTCCCTCCCCCCGCTGCTGGAGGAGTTCGCGGGCGATCCCGCCGTGCGGGTGCTGGTGCTGA
Source organism: Streptomyces sp. NPDC029041 (assembly GCF_040637515.1). NCBI lineage: Bacteria > Bacillati > Actinomycetota > Actinomycetes > Kitasatosporales > Streptomycetaceae > Streptomyces > Streptomyces sp. NPDC029041. The sequence continues at coordinate 444,208 of NZ_JBEZWO010000001.1, forward strand.
CCGGTGAGGGCGGCACGTTCTGCGCCGGGGCCGACATCTCCACGCTGCGGGGCTCGCCCGAGGAGGCGCAGGGGCTGGCCGTGCGGGCCGAGGAGGCGCTGGCCGCGTTCCCGAAGCCGACGCTGGCGGCGATCCGGGGCCATTGCGTGGGCGGCGGGTCGCAACTGGCGGCGGCCTGTGATCTGCGGTTCGCCGAGGAGGGGGCGCTGTTCGGTGTGACGCCCGCGAAGCTCGGCATCGTGTATCCGGCCTCCTCGACCCGGCGGCTGGTGTCCCTGGTGGGGCCGGCCACCGCCAAGTACCTGCTGTTCTCCGGGGAGTTGATCGACGCGCAGCGGGCGCTGCGCACCGGGCTGGTGGACGAGGTGCTGCCCGAGGGCGAACTCGGCAAGCGGGTCGCGGAGTTCACCCGGGTCCTCGCGTCCCGTTCGCAGCTGACACAGGCGGCGGCCAAGGAGTTCGCGGACGGGCGTACGGACCGGGACGTGCACTGGGCCGGGCAGGCGCGCGCGAGCGGCGACACCGCGGAGGGTGTCGCCGCTTTCCTGGAGCGCCGGCAGCCGCGGTTCGGCTGGAGCGTGCCTACGTCAGGATGACGCCGGAGTGGGTGCGGAACAGGTCGACGAGGCGGGCGGGGGCCTTCTCGGGTGAACCGGCGTCGTAGGGCGGCTGCGGGTCGTACTCGGTGGCGAGCTGGACGAGCTGCGCGTGGTCGTCGCCCGCGAGTTTTCTCTGTCAGGTTCAGCTCGCTGAAGTGAAGCAGCCGGCCAGGCCAGGACCTCGACATCGACAACTGCCTCAACCTCACCACACCCGCTCTCGCCTGCCCTCGGACGATGAGTTGCCGTAGACATTGTCTATTGGTGTCTGGTAGACACTGTCTATGGATGGTGAAAGGCCTCTGCGGGAACGACTGGTCGATATCGGCGTGGAGCTGGTGCTGTCTGAGGGCACCGCTTCGGTCGGTCTTCGGGAGATCGCCCGCCGGGCAGGTGTGTCGCACGGTGCGCCGCGGCGCTACTTTCCGACACACCGGGCACTGTTGTCGGCCATCGCGCGCAGAGGCTTCGAGGAGCTGGGCGCGCGGTCCGCCGCAGCCAAGGCAAGGACTGCCGTGCCCCGTGATGAGTTGGCGACACTGGCGCGGGTGTACGTCACCTACGCACTGGAACGGCGCGGCATGTTCGAGTTGATGTTCCGTCACGACCTGCTCGACAGCGGTGAGCAGAGTGGAACTCCGGACGGGCCTCGGCTGAGGGAGGCGACGCTCCCGCTGTTCCAGCGCGTCACCGAGCTCGTTGCTCGGTGCCGGGCACAGACGCTGGAGCCTTCGGCGGCAGTCACCGCGGCTGCCCTGTGGGCGAACCTGCACGGCATCGCCCAACTGTGGTCCTGGGGAAGCCTGCAACTCGCCCTCGGCGGCGAGGGTTCCGACAGTCACGACCGGTTGATCGAAGCCGCGCTCGACGCCCATCTCGGGCCGATGGCCTCGTGACCGGGCGGCCGCGACGCCCGGTCCCTCTTCTCGTCAGCGTGGCCGGGGCGGTGATCGTCGCACTGGACGGCACCGTTCTGCTGGGGCGCAGCCCAGCCTGCAGCGTTCGCTCGCCGCGAGCCCGGCACATATCCAAGAGAGGAACGAATTGATGTACGAGCACTTAAAGCGGCTGACCGGACCGGTGCTGCGTACCGCGGCGCGGCTTGAGGCCTTGGGCCGGGAGAATGTGCCGCAGTCGAACGGCGTCATTCTCGCGTCCAACCACCTGTCCATCGTGGACTCCACCTTCCTGCCGCTGGTGCTGGACCGACAGGTGACCTTCATGGCGAAGGCGGAGTACTTTGAGGGAGGCTCCTGGCCGACGCGGATCGTCTCGTCCTTCATGCGGGGAAGTGGGCAGGTTCCAGTCGACCGCGAGAACCAACGGGCGGCGGTAGCCTCGCTTGACGCGTGTCTTCGGGTGGTGAAGGAGGGCGGCGTCTTCTGTATCTACCCCGAGGGCACACGCTCCCCGGACGGCCGGCTCTACCGGGCCAAGACGGGTGTGGCATGGCTGGCTCTCAAGTCCGGCGCACCCGTGGTGCCGGTGGCCATGAGCGGCACCGACCGCGTCCTGCCGCCCGGGCGCGTGCTTCCGCGTCCGGCCAAGGTCACGGTCACCTTCGGCAAGCCCGTCGACCTCTCCCTGTACGAGGGCTCCGCTGCTGACGCCAGTGCCCGAAGGGCCGTCTCCGACCTGATCGTGCAGGCCATAGCAGAGGTCTCCGGCCAGGAGTACGTGCCCGTCTACGCGGCGAGGGCGAAGGAACAGGGCTGACCCGGCCCTGTTCTCTCCGAAGCTGCGGCGAAGTGACAAGGAGCTCCCTGTGATCATCGTGGCGCGCGGTCAGGGAGAGCGGGGCGGGTCCGGGGGCCTCACCGACCCGGAGGACAGCGAAGTCGGCGCGGGCCCGTTCGACGGCTTCGGGGTACACCTCGCGCTCGGCATGCTCGGCGAGCGCCCGCTGGATGCGACCGACGGAGGAGTTCCGTCCCTTGCGCCTGCCGGTGGGGATGATCAGGCCGGGCTGGCTCAGGCCGACGGATTCGCCGCCCGCTCGGCCCAGGGGAGCACGGGGTGGAGCATGTCGTCGGTGACGACCGGCGGCCGTGCTGGCCCTTGCGGGCCGCCGCGTCCCCACCCGGCGGCCCCTGGGGTCTGGATTCACCCGGGCCTGAAGTCGGCACCGATGAGAGGACGAGCACCGGGATGACGTATCAGGATCGACACACTGCGCCGGGCAGGGTGATCTCGGAGAAGGCGCAGACGGACGATGCGGGACCGTCGTCGGGGCTGGAGCAGGACGGGTCTGCCGAGGAGTCCGTGCGGGTGCAGTCGTCAGGAGGCGCGGAGTTCGTGGTCCGGCTACTGCGTGCGGAGCGGCCAGACGCCCCGGTGGCGCTCGTGGTACCGGCGATGGGGGCGCGGGCGCGGTTCTACGCTTCCTTCGCCCGCGGGCTGCTCCGAGGCGGCCTGCACGTGGCGGTCACGGACCTCCGTGGCCAGGGCGAGAGCACCCCGGTGGCGGGCCGCGGAGTGGCATACGGATACCGGGAGATGGTCGATGACGACCTACCCGCGGTCGCCCATGCGGTCTCCGCCGCGTTCCCGCGTTCGCCGATGGTGCTCATCGGGCACAGCCTCGGCGGCCAGCTCGCGCTGCTCAGCAGCGCGACCCGGCTCACCGGGGTGCACGCCGTCGTGCTGACGGCGGCCGGGTCGGTCTATTGGCGGGGGTTCGGCTCGGTACGCGGGCTCCGCAACCTGGTCGGCAGCCAGCTGCTCGGGGCGCTCGCCACGGCGCTCGGCTACTGGCCCGGGGAACGGCTCGGCTTCGGTGGCACCCAAGCCACGGCAGTGATGCGGGACTGGGCGCGGCAGGGCCGCACCGGCCGCTACACACTGCGAGGGAGCGACACCGACTACGAGGCGGCGCTCGCGCGGCTGAAGCTTCCCGTCCTCGCGGTCGACGTGGAGAACGACAGTCTGGCGCCGCCCGGCGCGACGGACCATCTGCTGCAGAAGATCCCGGCTGCTCCAGTGAGCCGGTGGCACTACTCCGAGGCCCTTGCCGGCAGCCACCGGTTGGACCACTTCCGGTGGGTCCGGCACAGCGACGGCATGAGCGCGTACATAACGGCCTGGATCTCCGGCACGCTCACCACGCGGCAGGACGGCGCCGCACGGCAAAGCCCGCAACCGGACCCGGCCGGTGAAGGCCGCCCCGACGGAGGAGGAGACTGAGGTGTTCACCGGCGCCGGCACGCTCTCGCACCGTTTGTTCACCGTCCGGAGTAAGCCCTCCCTCATCCACCCCTTGCTCGATTCAGCGCGCTGATCCACCGGGAAGACGATCTCGCCGAGCAGGCAGCCCCTTTCCTGCCATGCGGCGCCCACCCATGGAGCACATACCAAGCGGTTGGTAACCTGCCGGGCATGACGACTGCCGCTCTGGAGCCGCGCGCCGGCCGACGCTGCCACACCGTGCTCAACTCCCTGCACGCGACGCACTACTTCTCCCCCGACCTCGGGCGCGAGCTGGGCGCCGTCGGGGTGACCGACCCGCGTGCCGTGAACTTCGCCGTGCGGGCCGCCGCCTTCGGACCGGTCGGGGCCGGGGTCGTGACGGCCGCCTTCTACAACTACAAGCACGAGCTCGTGGCCCGGTACGTGCCGGCGGTCTGGGAGACCGCCACCCCGGGACAGGTCCTGGCCGCACGCACGCGTGCCGTCGACGCGACACTGCGCCGCCTGATCGGCGAGGAGGCCCTGGCATCGGCGGAGATGGCGGAGGCCGCCCGGCTCGCGCTGCGCGCCGCCGAGGCCTGTTCGCGCGCGGCACGGCCGCTGTACTCGGCACACGCCGACCTGCCCGTCCCCGAGGAACCGCACCTCGCCTACTGGCACGCGGCGACCCTGCTGCGGGAGCACCGCGGCGACGGGCACCTGGCCGCGCTGATGTCCGCGGACCTCGACGGCCTGGAGGCGATGGTGACCCACACGGCGACGGGCAAGGGCATGGCTCCGAAGTGGGTGTGCGCCACCCGGGGCTGGAGCCGGGACGAATGGAACGCGGCGACGGACCGGCTGCGCGGGCGGGGGCTGCTGGACGCCTCCGGCGACCTCACCGAGCGGGGCGTAACCCTGCGCCGGGAGATCGAGGAGGAGACGGACCGCCTGGACCGCGCCCCGTACGAGCATCTCGGCCCGGACGGAGTGGCCCGGCTGACCGAGCTGGGCGGGGTCTTCGCGCAGGCGGCCTTGGGGGCGGGGGCGTTCCCGGCGGATCTGATCGGCAAAGGGTGACGCATAGTGACGCGTCTGCGAGGTACCCGCACTCCACCGGCCGACGAGGTCGGGAGTGGAGAAAGGGGAATTTCGTGTTCCGTGCTATCGCAGACGTGCTGCGCCAGATCGGTGGCGCCATCGCCACCGTCGTGACCCTGCCCTTCCGGGCCCTGGCCCGGCTGTTCGGCGGAGCCTCGTCCTCCACCCGCAGGGCCTGATCCGCAATCCGACCTGCCGGGTGCCGCCCTGATCCCCATGTGCCGGTGCCACCTGCCACAATTGCCGCGCAACCTCAGCGGAGAAGGCGGTACGGGATCGTGACGACACCCGGGTCCAACGGGTCCATCAACGCAGTGTCCATCGAAGGCAGGATCGCCGGGGAACTCGGCGTACGGGAGCGGCAGGTCAGGGCCGCCGTGGAACTGCTCGACGGCGGTTCCACGGTGCCCTTCATCGCCCGCTACCGCAAGGAAGCGACCGAGATGCTCGACGACGCGCAGCTGCGCACCGTCGAGGAGCGACTGCGCTATCTGCGGGAGCTCGAGGAGCGGCGGACGGCGATCCTGGAGTCGGTGCGCGAGCAGGGCAAGCTCACCGAGGAGCTGGAGGCGAGCATCCGGGGCGCCGAGACGAAGGCGCGCCTGGAGGACATCTACCTCCCGTACAAGCCCAAGCGGCGCACCAAGGCGCAGATCGCCCGCGAGGCCGGGCTCGAGCCGCTGGCGGAGGGGCTGCTCGGCGATCCCACCGTGGACCCCCTCGCCGCGGCCGCCGCCTTCGTCGACGCCGGCAAGGGCGTCGCCGACCCGCAGGCAGCCCTCGACGGCGCCCGCGCGATCCTCACCGAGCGGTTCTCCGAGGACGCGGACCTGATCGGCGAGCTGCGCGAGCGCATGTGGGTGCGCGGGCGGCTCGCCGCCAAGGTGCGGGAGGGCAAGGAGGAGGCGGGCGCGAAGTTCGCCGACTACTTCGACTTCGCCGAGCCGTTCACCGAGCTGCCCTCGCACCGCGTCCTCGCGATGCTCCGCGGCGAGAAGGAGGAGGTCCTGGACCTCGTCCTGGAGCCCGAGGAGCAGACGGACGGCCCCTCCTCGTACGAGGGGATCGTCGCGCACAAGTTCGGGATCTCCGACCGGGGCCGGCCCGGGGACAAGTGGCTGAAGGACACGGTCCGCTGGGCGTGGCGCACCCGCATCCTGGTCCACCTCGGCATCGACCTGCGGCTGCGGCTGCGTACGGCCGCCGAGGACGAGGCGGTGCGGGTCTTCGCGGCGAACCTGCGCGACCTGCTGCTCGCCGCCCCGGCGGGCACGCGCGCGACGCTCGGCCTGGATCCCGGCTTCCGTACGGGCGTGAAGGTCGCCGTGGTCGACGCGACCGGCAAGGTCGTCGCCACGGACGTCATCCACCCCCATGTCCCGGCCAACCGGTGGGACGAGGCCATCGCCAAGCTCGCCCGTCTCGCCAAGGAGCACGCGGTCGAGCTGGTCGCCATCGGCAACGGCACGGCGTCCCGCGAGACCGACAAGCTCGCCGGGGAGCTGATCACCAAGCACCCCGAGCTGAACCTCACGAAGGTGATGGTGTCCGAGGCCGGCGCCTCGGTGTACTCGGCGTCCGCCTTCGCCTCGCAGGAGCTGCCCGACATGGACGTTTCGCTGCGCGGCGCCGTGTCGATCGCCCGCAGGCTCCAGGACCCGCTGGCCGAACTGGTGAAGATCGACCCGAAGTCGATCGGCGTCGGCCAGTACCAGCACGACCTGTCCGAGGTGAAGCTGTCGCGTTCGCTGGACGCGGTGGTGGAGGACTGTGTGAACGGAGTCGGCGTGGACGTCAACACGGCGTCGGCCCCGCTGCTCGCCCGGGTCTCCGGCATCACCTCCGGGCTCGCCGAGAACATCGTGGCGCACCGGGACCAGAACGGGCCCTTCAGGGCCCGCGGCGAGCTGAAGAAGGTGGCGCGGCTCGGCCCGAAGGCGTACGAGCAGTGCGCGGGCTTCCTGCGGATCCCCGGCGGCGACGACCCGCTGGACGCGTCGAGCGTGCACCCCGAGGCGTACCCGGTGGTCCGTCGCATGGTGAAGACCGCCGGGCAGGAGGTCGCCTCGCTGGTCGGCAACACGGGCGTGCTGCGCTCGCTGAAGCCGCAGGACTTCGTGGACGAGAAGTTCGGTCTGCCCACGGTCACGGACATCCTGAAGGAGCTGGAGAAGCCCGGCCGCGACCCGCGGCCGGCCTTCAGGACGGCCGCCTTCAAGGAGGGCGTGGAGAAGATCTCCGACCTGTCGTCCGGGATGATCCTGGAGGGTGTCGTCACGAACGTCGCCGCGTTCGGGGCGTTCGTCGACGTCGGTGTCCACCAGGACGGCCTGGTGCACGTCTCCGCCATGTCGAAGACGTTCGTGAAGGACCCGCGGGACGTGGTGAAGCCCGGCGACATCGTCAAGGTGAAGGTGCTCGACGTCGACATCCCGCGCAAGCGGATCTCGCTGACGCTGCGCCTTGAGGACGAGGCGGCTGCCTCGCAGGGCCAGGGCGGGGGCTCCGGTGAGCGCCGGCAGCGGGGCGGGCGTCCGCCGCAGCAGCGGCAGGGTGGGCGTGGTGGCGGCCGTGGCGGTGGCGGCGGTTCGCGTCAGGCACCGCCGCCTGCCAACAGCGCGATGGCCGATGCGCTGCGCCGCGCGGGGCTGGCGGATCCCAAGGGCGGCAAGCGCTGACTGTTTCTTGGGCGAGGCCGTGGGGAGCTGCGGGCCGGTTGTGGCTGGTCGCGCAGTTCCCCGCGCCCCTGGGAGAGAGGCGCTTCGCGCCCTTTCCGTTCTAGGGTTGCCGCATGCGTGCCATCACCTGGGAAGTGTCGGGAAGCCAGGGGTTCGAGACCGCCTGGGTCCAGCTCGGAGAAGGCGTGCTGCGGGCGCGTGGGCGGGCTGTCGGTACCGTTCCGGAGCCGTACTGGATCTCGTACGAGCTGGAGACCGCCGAAGGATTCGTGACCAGGCGGTTGACTGTCACGGCGGAGGCCGAGGCCGGGACCCGCGCACTCGATCTGCTCCACGACGGTCACGGCCGATGGACCGCGAACGGCGAGCCGCTGCCCGATGTCGGCGGTGCGCTCGACTGCGATCTCGGGCTGTGTCCGCTCACCAACACCATGCCGGTGCTCCGCCACGGGCTTCATCAGGTGCCCGGCGAGCGGGAGTTCCTGATGGCCTGGGTGTCGGTGCCGGACCTGACGGTGCGGCCGTCGCGGCAGACCTACACGCATCTCGGGCCCGGGCGGGCCCGGTACTCCTCCGGCGGCTTCCGCAGCGATCTCGAGTTCGACGACGAGGGATACGTCGTCGACTATCCGCAGCTGGCCAGGCGTCTGACGGCCCGCTAGCGCTCCGTCACCTTGCCGTCGGCCACCTCCAGGCGGCGGGTGACGTGCACGGCGTCCAGCATGCGGCGGTCGTGGGTGACCAGCAGGAGAGTGCCCTCGTAGGCGTCGAGGGCGGACTCCAGTTGCTCGATGGCCGGCAGGTCGAGGTGGTTGGTCGGCTCGTCGAGGACCAGCAGGTTGACGCCCCGGCCCTGGAGCAGCGCCAGCGCGGCCCGCGTGCGCTCGCCCGGGGAGAGGCTCGCCGCGGGGCGCAGGACGTGATCGGTCTTGAGGCCGAACTTGGCCAGCAGGGTGCGGATCTCGACCGGTTCGGTGTCCGGGACGGCCGTACGGAAAGCGTCGAGCAGCGACTCCTCGCCGTGGAACAGTTTGCGGGCCTGGTCGACCTCGCCGAGCAGGACGCCCGAGCCGAGCGCGGCGTGTCCGGCGTCGAGCGGGACCCGGCCTAGGAGGGCGCCGAGCAGGGTGGACTTGCCCGCGCCGTTCGCGCCCGTCACCGCCACCCGGTCCGCCCAGTCGATCTGCAGGGAGACGGGGCCGAGGACGAAGCCGTCCCGGCGCACCTCGGCGTCCCGCAGGGTCGCGACGACGGCGCCCGAGCGCGGGGCGGACGCGATCTCCATCCGCAGTTCCCACTCCTTGCGGGGCTCCTCGACCACGTCAAGGCGCTCGATCATGCGCTGGGTCTGGCGGGCCTTCGCGGCCTGCTTCTCGCTGGCCTCGCTGCGGAACTTGCGGCCGATCTTGTCGTTGTCGCTGCCCGCCTTGCGGCGCGCGTTCTTCACACCCTTGTCCATCCAGGACCGCTGCATCTGTGCGCGGTCCTGCAGCGCCGCCTTTTTGTCGGCGTACTCCTCGAACTCGTCGCGGGCGTGCCGGCGGGCGACGTCGCGCTCCTCCAGATAGGCCTCGTAGCCGCCGCCGTAGAGGTTGATCTGCCGCTGGGCGAGGTCGAGTTCGAGGACCTTGGTGACGGTGCGGGTGAGGAACTCCCGGTCGTGGCTGACGACCACCGTGCCGGCGCGCAGGCCGCTCACGAAGCGTTCCAGGCGCTCCAGGCCGTCCAGGTCGAGGTCGTTGGTCGGCTCGTCGAGGAGGAAGACGTCATAGCGGGACAGGAGCAGGGAGGCGAGTCCGGCGCGGGCCGCCTGGCCGCCGGACAGGGACGTCATCGGCTGGTCCAGGCCGACCGCGAGACCGAGGGTGTCGGCGACCTCCTCGGCGCGTTCGTCGAGGTCGGCGCCGCCGAGGCCGAGCCAGCGTTCCAGGCTGGTGGCGTAGGCGTCGTCGGCGCCGGGCGCCCCGTCGACCAGGGCCTGGGTCGCCTCGTCCATGGTGCGCTGGGCCTCGGCCACGCCGGTGCGGCGGGCCAGGAACGCCCGCACGGTCTCGCCGCGCCGGCGGTCCGGCTCCTGCGGGAGGTGCCCGACGGTGGCGGTCGGCGGGGACAGGCGCAGTTCGCCCTGCTCGGGTGCGGTGAGTCCGGCGAGCATCCTGAGCAGCGTGGACTTGCCCGCGCCGTTGGCCCCGACCAGCCCGATCACGTCGCCGGGCGGGACGACCAGGTCGAGTCCGGTGAACAGGGAGCGGTCGCCGTGGCCGGCGGCGAGGTTCTTGGCGACGAGGGTGGCAGTCATCAGGGCGCCGATCCTAGTCGCCGCCCGCTCACCGCCGCACGGCCGCCACCAGGACGCTTCCGGCGGTGCGCGCCACGACGAACGACCGGCCCCTGGCCGTCCCGGGGTCGAGGGCGAGGCGGTGGCGGCCCGCTTCGAGGACTCCGTCGAAGATCTCGTGGGTGTGGGTGCGGGAGAGCCGGTCGAGGCGGTACGCGGTCAGGGTCACCCGGCAGGCGGAGGTGACCTCGACGTCCGCGGAGCCGTCGGTCGCGGTGAGGCCGGTGAGGCGGCGCTGCCCGGCCGGGCTGCGGTCCAAGGCGTGTTCGGTCTGGGCGACGAGGAGCGGCACGATCGGGGCGAGACCGTCGACGTGGGCGACCGGGACCCCGGCGCGCTCGAAGGCGCGGCGGACGGCGGCGCGTTCCCGCTCCCCGGCCGCGTGACCGAGGACGACGGCGCCGTAACCGCGCAGTTCGTCGGCGGGTACGCCGTCGGCGTCCTGGGCGATGTCGGCGCCGACGCCGATGGTGCGCAAGGCGGCGGCCAGCTTGGCGAGGACGGCGACGCGGGCACCGATCAGCAGGACGCGGCGCCGGGGGTCGGGCGCGGAGCCGTCCAGCAGGGCGCTCAGCGCCGCCCGGTACTCGGCGCCGCGGAAGCGGAACGGGCCGATGCCGTGGTAGCCGTTGAGCTCCAGGTCGGCGTGTTCGTCGGTCTGCCAGGCGAAGTCCCGCCAGACGAAGTCCTCGCCGTCGCCGCGGATCACCGCGGTGACGGCGCCGCAGGCCAGGTCCTCGCACTCGGGACAGCCGTAGACGACGTAGCGGCCGCCGGGCAGCGGGGCCGGGCTTTCCAGGAGCAGGCTGCGGACCTGCGCGGTGAAGATCGCGGGCGGGACGTCGGAGGCGAGCGGGGAGACCGCGTCGAGGTCGGAGAGCCGGAACAGCAGTGGGCGTCCGTCGACGATGAAGTCCACGAAGTCCCGGTGGACCTGGTAACCACCGTCGTTGCGTACTCCCCCGGCCCGCATCGCGGGTGCCAGGCCGAAGGTCGCGTACTCGGCACACATACGGTGAGTATCCCCACACTGCGCGTGATGTGAGCACGGCCTATGGGATTCCGCTACGGTCCGGGGCATGACGCGTGCAGCGAGTGGCGAGATCGTGGTGGTGGGCGGCGGGGTCGTCGGGCTGACGACCGCCCTGGTTCTCGCGGAGCGGGGCCGGCGGGTGCGGGTGTGGACGCGGGACGCGGCCGAGGCGACCACTTCCGCCGTCGCGGGCGCGCTGTGGTGGCCGTACCGGATCGAGCCGGTCGCGGCGGCGCACGTGTGGGCGCTGCGGTCGCTGGAGGTGTACGAGGAGCTGGCGGCAGGGGCCGAACCGGCCGGCGTACGGATGGTCGAGGGGGTGCAGGGCGAGGTCCTCCTCGACGAGGCCGACGCGTGGCTGGCGGGCCGGGTGCCGGGGCTGCGGGCGGCCACGCCCGAGGAGTACGCGGGGACGGGCCTGTGGGCACGGCTGCCGCTGATCGACATGCCCGCCCATCTTCCGTGGCTGCGGGAGCGGTTCGTCGCTGCGGGCGGCGTGGTCGAGGCGCGTACGGTGTCCTCCTTCGCGGAGGTGGACGCGCCCGTCGTGGTCAACTGCACGGGGCTCGCCGCGCGGGAGCTCGTGCCGGACCCCTCCGTGCGGCCCGTGCGCGGGCAGTTGGTCGTCGTGGAGAACCCCGGGATCGACACCTGGCTGGTATCCACCGACGCGGCCGGTGAGCACGCGTACCTGTTCCCGCAGCCGGGCGGGCTCGTCCTCGGCGGTACCTCCGAGGAGGACGTGTGGTCGCTGGAGCCCGACCCCGCCACGGCCGAGGCGATCGTCCGCCGCTGTGCGGCCCTCAGGCCGGAGATCGCCGGCGCCCGCGTGCTGGGGCACCGGGTGGGCCTCAGGCCCACCCGGCCGGCGGCCCGGCTGGAGCGTGACGCCCTGCCGGACGGGCGGCTGCTGGTGCACAACTACGGCCACGGCGGCGCGGGCGTCACCGTGGCCTGGGGATGTGCGGAGGAAGCGGCCCGACTGGTGTCCGGCTGAGCCGTGCGGCTCTGCCCGAACCGCGACGGCGGCCCGGGGTCTCGGACCCCGGGCCGCCGCTGCCGTTCGGTTCGGTTCGGTGCTTGCCGATCGCCGTGCGGATCAGTGCTTGCCGATCGGGTCTCCCTCCACGTCCGGGCCGCGGCCCGGGCCGACGCGGAGCTCGAACTCGCCGTCGTACTTCTTGTGGCCTTCCATGACGGCCATTTCGACGGCCTCGGAGCCCATCTGCTCGCGCACGATCACCGGGTCACGGCGCAGGTCGCGCATGAGGGCGACACACATGAAGATCATCACGATCACGAACGGCGCGGCCGCGAGGATCGTGAGGTTCTGCAGACCGGTCAGCGCGTCGCCCTGGCCGCTGCCGACCAGGAGCATGATCGCGGCCACCGCTCCGGTGACCACACCCCAGAACACGACCACGAAGCGTCCGGGTTCGAGCGCGCCCTTCTGCGACAGGGTGCCCATGACGATGGAGGCCGCGTCGGCGCCCGAGACGAAGAAGATGCCGACGAGGATCATCACGAGCAGGCTCGTGACCGTGGCGACGGGGAACTGCTGGAGCACGTCGAAGAGCTGGCCCTCCGGGGTTGCCTCCTTGCCGAGCTGCCCGTCCTCCTGCATCTTCATCGCCGAGCCGCCGAAGATCGCGAACCAGATCAGGCTGACCGTGCTGGGCACGAGGATGACGCCGCCGACGAACTGGCGGATCGTACGGCCCCGGCTGATGCGGGCGATGAACATGCCGACGAACGGCGTCCAGGAGATCCACCACGCCCAGTAGAAGACGGTCCAGCTGCCCAGCCAGTCGGCGACGCCCTTGCCGCCGCTCGCCTCGGTCCGGCCGGCCAGCTGGGGCAGGTCGCCGAGGTAGGCGAAGACGGAGGTGGGCAGCAGGTCCAGGACGATGATGGTCGGGCCCGCCACGAACACGAACAGCGCGAGGATCAGCGCCAGCACCATGTTGGTGTTGGACAGCCACTGGATGCCCTTCTCCACACCGGAGATCGCGGACGCGACGAAGGCCAGGGTCAGCACCGCGATGATCGTGACGAGCAGCCCGGTGCTCACCTTGTCCATCCACTTCAGCTCCTGCACACCGGAGCCGATCTGGAGCGCGCCCAGGCCCAGGGAGGCGGCGGAGCCGAAGACGGTCGCGATGATCGCGAGGACGTCGATGGCCCGGCCGACGCCGCCGTTGGCGTTCTTCCTGCCGATGAGCGGGGTGAAGACCGCGCTGATGGTCTGGCGGCGGCGCCTGCGGAAGGTGCTGTAGGCGATGGCGAGACCCACCACGGCGTAGATCGCCCACGGGTGGAGCGTCCAGTGGAAGAGGGTGGTGGCCATGGCCGTCTCCATGCGGTCGCCGGAGTCGGCCGGGTCGGTGCCCGGCGGGGGCGTGCCGTAGTGCGACAGCGGCTCGCTCACGCCGTAGAACATCAGGCCGATGCCCATGCCGGCGCTGAACATCATCGCGACCCAGGACACCGTGCGGAACTCGGGCTCCTCACCCTCCGTACCGAGGTGGATACGGCCGTAGCGGCTGATCGCGAGCCAGAGGGCGAAGACGACGAACCCGGAGGCGGCGAGCATGAACGCCCAGCCGCCGTTGTGCATCAGCCCGCCGAGCATGCTGGTGGAGACGTCCTCGAGCGAGTCGGTCGCCGTCGCGCCCCACACCACGAAGGCGAGGGTGAGGGCCGCCGTGACGCCGAAGACGATGCGGTCGGTCTGCGGCCGGTCCTGACCGGGCAGGCCCGCTTCCGACCCCGGCAGCGCGGCTCCCTCCGGGGAGTCCTTGTCGGCTGGTCGTTCTTGCGTCACAGGCGGAACCTTTCATCGGGACAGCGGGGGAGGATGTAGGCCCTCCGTAAACGCTGCTACCACGTGTGGCGGAATTTCACCCCTCTCAACATGCGGTTTCGTATGAACCTCCGGTCAGGTGGTACTCGGCCCGGTCGTCGAGCAGCAGCGGCACGAGTGCCCGCAGGGGCTGACGCAGCGGGACGAGCACGCCCTCGCCGTCCTTGCGCACCCGCACGCCGTGCAGGGCGAGTTCGTCGCCCACCTCGGCGTACTGGGCGGCGGTGAGCCGGTAGCCGCAGGGTGGGTTCGAGATGGTTTCAGCCGGTTCGGGCGGGTCGTTGTCGGCGCCACCCACGTAGACGGGGCCGGTGTCGGTGTAGCCCGCGAGACGGGCCAGAGCCGTCGTCGCCTCGATGCGCGCGCGGCGCTGACCGGTGTAGTCGAACAGGGCGCCCAGCGCGTTCAGTTGCGAGGTGACCCGGCGCCGGTTGTTGAGCGCCTCGTCCGCCTTCTCCGCCTCGGTGAGCGGGTCGACGCGGCTTTCGATGAGCAGCCCGACGGAGTGCTTCACACCGGACATGTTGCGCAGAATGCGCTCCTGTCCGTCTCCGGCGACCTGTTTGACCGGCTCACCGGTCCCGGGGTCGGTCCAGATGCCGTAGGTGCCCGTCGAGTGGCCGGCCCGCCGGGCGGCGGGCCGTACGTACGTCTCGGACAGAGTCCTGGCCTCGTCGTGGACCGCCTCGTGGGTGTTGAGGTTGCGCGGCCACAGGTCGAAGAGGTCCTTGTCGTAGAACCGGGGTGTGGCGCCGTACTCGTGCAGGTCGTAGACGATGTCGGGGCGCTGGTCGCGGATGAGGGCGGCGAGGGCACGTCCCTCCGCGGTCTTCAGGGCGAGGTGGTCGCGGTTGATGTCGACGCCGTCGCCGTTGCCGCGGGTGTTCGCCGCCCGGCCGTCCGGGTTGGCGGTGGGCACGACCAGGACCGTGGTGCGGTCCAGGAAGCGGCGGGTGCGGCTGTCGTCGGCGTACGCGAGGTCGCGGACGGTGGTCAGACAGGCCTCGCGGCCGGAGGGCTCGTCGCCGTGCTGGCTGCAGACGAGCAGGACCTTGTTCGTGCTCGGGCGGTTGCCGATCCTTACCAGCTGGAGTGGGCGGTCCTGCTTCGTCGTGCCGAAGCGGGTCACGGAGACGCGGCTGCCCGACCGGTCGACGGCCCGGAGGAAGTCCTGCTCCTCGGACCGGGTGGTCCAGCGGGCGCCGTCCGACTGCTCGAAACCGGTGCGCGGCGGGGAACCGGTGGCCGCCTGGGCCGGGGCGGTGACCAGGCAGGCCGCGAGGGCCGCGGTGGTCAGGACGAGGGCGCCGGCCCGGGTCATCGGGTTCCCTCCGGGACGCGGTGCGTGGTGCGCGGCTCCCGGACGCCGTCCAGGAGCGTGGCTGCGGGGGTGGCGAGCGGGGTCCCGGCGGTGGCGCGGGCGAAGGCCGTGGTTCCGCCGACGAACGGGACGCGCGCCGAGGTGCGGGACAGGTCGAGGGTGAGCTTCGGCCGGTCGGCGGGAGGGTCGATGAGGTCCCTGTCCGTGCCCGCGACGATCAGCGCCAGGCGGTGGCCCTTCGGCACGACGTGGTCGGTCGCCGCGAGGTCGAGGGTGATCGTGTACCGCTTGCCCGGGGTGAGCGGGGAGCCCTTGTGGTCGGAGGCGTGGTTGCCGAGGTCGGCCCAGCCGCGGCTGACGACCGTGTAGTCGACGTCGGCGGTCTTCGCCTTCGTCTCCTTGAAGCAGGCGCTGTCCGCGGTGCTGCTCGCACCCCAGCAGGTGCGGCCGGTGAGGGTGGTGATGCCTTCGCCCGGGTCGGCGTAGTCGCGGATGCCGGCGGGGCCGAGGTCCACCAGGACGGCGGAGAGGTGGGCCGTGGGAGTGGAGGGCGTCGCGGTGACGGTGACCTCGGAGGAGCCGGACAGGCGCAGTCCGCGGGTGAGCGGTCCGGTGACGAAACCGGCCTTCTCCGGTGTGGGCCGGTCGATCCGGGCGGCCCAGTCGGTCTCGCTCAGCTTCGGGTCGTCGGTGAAGCTCTCGGTGCCGTGGCCGCGGCGCAGGCCGAGGGTGCCGACGCCGGCCTGGGAGCCGCGGTCGGGGCGCAGGGTGGTGGCCCGGGTGCCGCTCGGCGGCCAGGTCCTGGAGGTCTCCCACCGGTCGGGTGCGCGTTCGATGTCGGCCATGGGCTCGCGGTCGATGCCGTTGTCGTAGCCCATGAGCTCGTGGTCGAACCAGCGGTGCAGGGTGTCGACCCAGGCGCCGCGGCGGAAGTCGAAGGGGTCGACGTGACCGGTCTGGGAGAGCCAGATCTTGCGCTCGACGCCGTTCTTCGCGAGGGCGTCCCACCACTGGCCGACGTGCTTCATACGGACGTTGAGGTCCTGCATGCCGTGCACCAGGAAGACGCTGGCCTTGACCTTCCGCGCGGCCTTCACGTAGTCGCGCTCGGCCCACAGCGGGGTCCGGTCGCCGGTGCGCGGGGCGCCGTCGACGAGTTTCTGCTGGACGGCCTGGCACTTGGCACGGGCGTCGGGGCTGTCGACGTAGTCCGACAGCCACTCGGGGCCGGAGTCGTAGAGCGGGGCGCCCTGCTGGAAGTAGTAGTCGTACCAGGAGGAGATGGCACTGATCGGGACGATGGTCTTCAGGCCCTTGACACCGGTGGCGGCCACCCCGTTGGCGATGGTGCCGTCCCAGCTCTTGCCGATCATGCCGGTGCGGCCGTTGGTCCAGCCGGCCTGGGCGCGGGTGGTGCCGGTACGGCTCGTGTAGGCCCTGGCGCGGCCGTTCAGCCAGTCGACGACGGCCTTCGCGGACTGGATGTCGGAGCGGCCGCCCACGTCGACGCAGCCGTCGGAGCGATTGGTTCCGGCCAGGTCGACGCCGACGAAGGCGTAGCCGCGCGGGACGAAGTAGTTGTCGTAGTAGAGCGGCATGCGGTCGACGCGGCCCTGCGCGTCGTAGGTCTTCTTCTGGCTCTCGTTGCCGCGCCCGCAGCAGGAGTAGTACGGGCTGGCGTCCATGATGACGGGGACCTTGCGGCCCTGCCGGGCGGTTTCGCGGGGGCGGACGATGTCGACGGCGACCCGGTCGGCCTTTCCGTCGCGGTCGCCGTCGAGACCGGTGTCCACCCAGACGGCCTCGCGGATGGCGTTCTCGTAGGAGTGGACGGGTTCGCTCCCGCGCGGGGCGGCCGGTGCGGCCTGTACGGCCGCGGGGGTGATCAGGGTGGCCAAGAGGGCGGCCGTGGCCGCCGTCGCGAGCGGTCTCCAGGTCGTGAAGCGCGTGCGTTTCGGCATGCGCCGGACGGTACATCGGTGAACTCCCGTTCAGAAGAGGGCAGCTGACGGACCGGCGTGTCCTGGGCGGACGTTCGGGGCGGCTGTCTCATGTCGGCCGAATGGCGATCGTGTGACAGCGGAGGTCATGGACATGATTGAGGGCGCAGGGAGTCAATAGGCTCCGGACAGACCCCGGAAGACCTCGGGAACCTACGACTTGGAGCCTTGCGTGCACCGCAGAATCATCGCGCCGGGAGCCCTGGCGGCGACCGTTCTCCTGCTGGCGATCCCGGCATCGGCCGCTCCCCGCTCCCCCGGCGCGCCGGGTATCGGCGACCCCTACTACCCGGCCTACGGCAACGGCGGATACGACGTCTCCCACTACGACCTCCGCCTGAAGTACCGGCCGGCCACGGACGAGCTGGAGGGCACGGCCACCCTCGTGGCCCGCACCACCCAGGACCTGTCGAGCTTCAACCTGGACTTCCTGCTGGACGTCGGCGAGGTGCGGGTCAACGGTGCGAAGGCCTCGTTCCGGACCTCGGGCGAGCACGAGCTGGAGATCACCCCGAAGAGCCCCCTGGCCAAGGGGGCGCCGGTCACCGTCGTCGTCCGCTACAGCGGGGTGCCCTCGTCGAAGCAGGCCTACGGCTTCACCAGTTGGCACCGCACCCCCGACGGGGGTGTCGCGGCGAACGAGCCCGAGGCCGCGGCGTGGTGGTTCCCGAGCAACGACCATCCCCTGGACAAGGCGACCTACGACGTGTCCGTGCTGGTCCCGGACGGCACCCAGGCCATCTCCAACGGCACGCTCCAGTCGAGGAGTTCGAAGCTCGGCTGGACCCGCTGGAACTGGCGGTCCGACAAGCCGCAGGCCACCTACCTCGCCACACTGGCGGTCGGCAGGTTCGACATCACGACCGGCACGACCGAGGGCGGCATCCCGGTCCTCAACGCCTACAGCAAGGATCTCGGAGCGAACGCCGGGGCCGCGCGGGCGAGCATCGAACGGACCGGGGAGATCGCGGACTGGCTCGCCGGGTACTTCGGGCCGTACCCCTACAACGCGCTCGGCGGGTACGTGCCGAACACGGACACCGGGTACGCGCTGGAGACCCAGACCCGGCCGTTCTACAGCCCGCGGCAGTTCGCGAACGGGTCGAACGTGTCGGTCGTCGTCCACGAACTGGCCCACCAGTGGTACGGCGACGAGGTGTCGCTCAAGCGCTGGAAGGACATCTGGATCAACGAGGGGTTCGCGCGGTACGCGCAGTGGCTGTGGTCCGAGCACGAGGGCGAGGGCACGGCGCAGGAACTCGCCGACTACGTGTACGCCTCGCATCCCGCCGACGACCCGTTCTGGACGGTGAAGCCCGGGGATCCCGGCCCGGAGAACCAGTTCGACATCGCGGTCTACGACCGTGGCGCACTGGCCGTCCAGGCGCTGCGCAACCGGATCGGCGACGAGGCGTTCTTCGCGATCCTCAAGGGCTGGCCGTCGGAGTACGCCCACGGCAACGCGTCGGTGGCGGACTTCCAGCGGTACGCCGAGGAGGTGTCGGGCAAACCGCTGGCCGCGCTGTTCGACACGTGGCTGTTCCAGCCGTCGAAGCCGGGGGCGCCGGCTGCCCGGGCCGCCGCGGTGGCCGCGGCTGCGGAGGGCGTTTCCCAGCCCAGGTCGTGGAAGCGGATCGCGGCGACGAACGGAGTGCACGCGCACTGACGTCGTCGTCGCGCAAGGGCGGTGCGCCGCGATCCGGCCGGGGCGGCCCGTGGCGAAACCTCGTCATGGTGCACAGGTGTCCGGCCGGGAGCGGCCCGCGGCGGGACCTCGTCCAGTGCACAGGAGTCAGGACCGACCGGCCGGGGAGGGGCGGCTCGGCCGCACCGGGGCGTGGGTGCCTCCACTCCGTGGGGAGGCACCCGGCCTGCCGGGCCGGGCCCCGCCGTCTACGGTGAGCTCATGCGCCGTGACGAGTGGGGCCGCGGCCGCTGACGAGGGAGCCGGCGTTGCGGAAACTGGCGATCATCGAGGCCCCGTCCGTGCTCGGGCTGCGCCCCACCGGGGTGGAGGACCTGCCGGCGGCTCTCCTCGGTGCGGGGCTGGCCGAGGCGCTCGGGGCGGTGCACGCGGGGCGGGTCGAGCCGCCCCCGTACGACTCGGAGCGGGACCCGGGAACGGGTCTCCTCAACCCCGGCGGCATCGCCGCGTACTCCGTCTCGCTGGCCGACGCGGTGGGCGAGGTCCTGCACGGCAGCCGGTTCCCCGTCGTGCTGGGCGGCGACTGCAGCGTGCTGCTCGGCACCCTGCTCGCGCTGCGCCGCCTCGACCGGCACGGCCTGCTCTTCCTGGACGGTCACACCGACTTCTACCAGCCCTCGGCCGAGCCGGCCGGCGAGGTGGCCTCCATGGAACTCGCCCTCGCCACCGGGCGCGGCCCGCGCGTGCTGGCCGACCTCGAGGGCCGGGGTCCGCTCGTGCGGGACGAGGACGTCGTCGCGCTGGGTTTCCGGGACGCGGCGGAATCCGCGGGGTACGGGATGCAGCCGCTGCCGCCCGCGCTGCACGCGATGGAACTGGACACCGTGCGTGCGCTGGGGGCGGCAGAGGCGGCCCGCCGCGCGGTCGTGCTGCTGAGCGGCGGCGGCGCGGACGCCGGGTACTGGGTCCATCTCGACGTCGACGTGCTGGACGACGCGCTCATGCCCGCCGTCGACTACCGGCAGCCGGACGGCCTGACCTGGCAGGAACTGGAGACCGTCCTGCGCACGGCCCTGTCCGGCGGCGGCGCCGTCGGCCTCACCGTCACGATCTTCAACCCCCGGCTGGACCCCGACGGCACCCTCGCCCACCGCCTCACCGACTGCCTGGCGGGGGCCTTCGACAGCCAGGGCTGAGCCGACGGCTGCCGGGGCCCCGCCCGCTACTTCGTCAGTTGCGACAGCTCCTGGTCCGCGGTCTGAGAGACCCGGCGGCGGACGCCGAACCAGCCGGCGACCAGCATCGCCGCGATCACCGGGACGAGCAGGAGGGTCTTGCGGCCGACCTCGGGGTCGTTCCACATCATGCCGAGGCAGGCCAGCAGGAAGACGATCGTGGCGATCTCCGTGACCGGGGTGCCCTTGAGACGGAACGAGGGACGGCTGACCAGGCCCGCCTTGGCGCGGCGGACGAAGACCAGGTGACAGATCATGATGATCACCCAGGTGCTGATGATGCCGAGGGAGGCCACGTTCAGCACGATCTCGAAGGCCTGGGCCGGCACGAGGAAGTTCAGGCCGACGCCGAGGACACACACCGCGCAGGTGAGCAGGATGCCGCCGTAGGGCACCTGGCTGCGGTTCATGCGGGCGGTGAACCTGGGCGCGGAGCCGGCCATCGCCATGGAGCGCAGAATGCGGCCCGTGGAGTACAGGCCGGAGTTGAGGGAGGACATGGCGGCCGTGAGGACCACCAGGTTCATCACGTCGCCGGCGGCCGGGACGCCGATCTTCGACAGCACCGTGACGAAGGGACTCTGGTCGGCCGAGTAGACCGAGCCGGGCAGGAGCAGCGCGAGCAGGACGACCGAGCCGACGTAGAAGAGGCCCACGCGCCACATGATCGAGTTCACCGCGCGCGGGACGACCTTCTCCGGCTCCGCGGTCTCGCCCGCGGCGACACCGACCAGCTCCAGCGCGGCGTACGCGAAGATCACGCCCTGCATGACCAGAACGACCGGCATCATGCCGTGCGGGAAGACGCCGCCGTTGTCGGTGATGACGCTCAGGCCCGGCGTACCGCCGCCGACGTTCTGCTGCGTGGCGATCAGGAAGATGCCGATGAACATGAAGCCGACGAGCGTCGCGACCTTGATGATCGAGAACCAGAACTCCATCTCGCCGAAGATCTTCACCGAGATCAGGTTCACCACCAGGACCACCGCGAGGGCGACCAGCGCGAGCACCCACTGCGGAATGTCGGTGAACAGGCTCCAGTAGTGCGTGTAGAGCGCGATCGCGGTGATGTCGGCGATGCCGGTGGTCGACCAGTTCAGGAAGTACATCCAGCCGGCGACGTACGCGCCCTTCTCTCCGAGGAACTCGCGCGCGTACGACACGAAGGAGCCCGAGGAGGGACGGTAGAGCACGAGCTCCCCGAGGGCCTTGACCACGAAGAAGGCGAAGATGCCGCAGACCAGGTAGGCGATCGCCAGGGCCGGGCCCGCGTTGTGCAGGCGGCCGCCCGCCCCCAGGAAGAGGCCGGTGCCGATCGCGCCGCCGATGGCGATCATGTTGACGTGGCGGGGCTTGAGGTCCTTGCTGTAGCCGGCGTCGCCCGCGTCCGCGGGCACCTGGGCCGCGTCACCGCGGGATGCGGCTGCTGCCGTGTTCACGGCGTCCTTGCTCACGGTGGATCCACTCTCTGGTGCTCCCGAGCGGGTCGCGCTCGGCTTCCTGACGTACATAAGGTCCGTGCCCTCGGTAAAGGCACAGACCAAGGGGCCACCTTCCCCCACCCTTCGCGGCTCACGCGATGGCATACGTCACAGAGCGCGACTCCTCACACCACCTTCACCTGGGACACCGGAGGTTTCACAGCACTGGTGAGACAGCGATACTGCTGCACATGACGACCGACACCGAGGAGCCGACCCTCACGATCGACGAGCTGGCGGCCCGGGCCGGAGTCACGGTGCGCACGGTCCGCTTCTACGGCACGAAGGGGCTGCTGCCCCCGCCGGTGCTCGGGCCGCGGCGGGTGGGTCACTACGGACGCGGGCACCTGGCCCGGCTGGCGCTGATCGAGGAGTTGCAGCAGCAGGGCATGACACTGGCCGGCATCGAGCGCTACCTGCGGCAACTGCCGCCGGACCTCGGCGCACACGACCTCGCCATCCACCGGGCCGTGGTGGCGTCCTGGGCGCCGGAGAGCGTGGAGACGGTCACGCGGGCGGAGCTGGAGCGGCGGGCCGGCCGGCCGCTGGGCGACGAGGACGTCGAGCGGCTGGTCGCCATGGGGGTGGTCCGGCCCGCGGACGGCGAGTACGAGGCCGACCTCGGTCTGCTCCGGCTGGGCGCGGGGCTGCTGGACGTACCGCTGTCCCAGCAGGCGATCTTCGCGGCGCGCACCGTACTCATCGAGCACGCCCGCGCCGCGGCCCGGGAGCTGTCCCTGCTCTTCCGCGGAGAGGTGGCGGAGCGTGACGCGCGGGACGTGCGGTCCCTGTCGGCGCACATGCACCCGCTGGTGGTGCAGGCGCTCCTCACCGCTTTTCAGCGGTCGCTGAAGGAAGAGCTGGGCGAGTGGCTCACCGGGCCGTCGGAGTCCGGCGGGTCAGACGCGGGCTGAGTCGCCGAACCGCTCCCCCTTCTCCGCCTTGTCCACCAGCAGCGCGGGCGGGGTGAAGCGCTCGCCGTACTGCCCGGCGAGTTCCCGCGCACGGGCCACGAAGCCGGGCAGGCCGCCCTCGTAGCCGTTGATGTACTGGAGCACGCCACCGGTCCAGCCCGGGAAGCCGATGCCGAAGACGGAGCCGATGTTGGCGTCGGCGACGGAGGTCAGCACGCCTTCCTCCAGCAGCCGGACGGTGTCCAGCGCCTCGGAGAACAGCATGCGTTCCTGCATGTCCCGGAACGGGATCCGATACCCCGGCTTGGTGAAGTGCTCGCGCAGCCCGGGCCACAGGCCGGTGCGCTTGCCGTCGTCGCCGTAGTCGTAGAAGCCGGCGCCGCCGCTGCGGCCGGTGCGGCCGAACTCGTCGACCATGCGGTCGATGACGGCCTCGGCGGGGTGGGCCGTCCAGGTGCCGCCCGCCTCCTCGACCGCCCGCTGCGACTCGGCGCGGATCTTGCGCGGCAGGGTCAGCGTCAGTTCGTCCATGAGGGACAGCACCTTGGCGGGGTAACCGGCCTGCGCGGCGGCCTGTTCGACGGAGGCGGGCTCGATGCCCTCGCCGACCATGGCGACACCCTCGTTGATGAAGTGGCCGATGACGCGGGAGGTGAAGAAGCCGCGCGAGTCGTTGACGACGATCGGCGTCTTGTTGATCTGCCGGACCAGGTCGAAGGCCCGGGCCAGGGCCTCCTCGCCGGTGCGCTCGCCCTTGATGATCTCGACGAGCGGCATCTTGTCGACGGGCGAGAAGAAGTGCAGACCGATGAAGTCGGCCTGGCGCTCGACGCCTTCGGCGAGGGCGGTGATGGGCAGGGTGGAGGTGTTGGAGCACAGCAGCGCGTCGGGGGCGACGACGTTCTGGATCTCCTGGAACACCTTGTGCTTGAGGGAGGTGTCCTCGAAGACCGCCTCGATCACGGCGTCGCAGCCGGCCAGGTCCTGGACCTCGGCGGTCGGGGTGATGCGCGCGAGCAGCGCGTCGGCCTTCTCCTGGGTCGTACGGCCCTTGGCGACGGCCTTGGCGCACAGCTTCTCGGAGTAGGCCTTGCCCTTGAGGGCGGCCTCCAGGGAGACGTCCTTCAGGACGACGTCGATGCCGGCGCGGGCGCAGGAGTAGGCGATGCCTGCGCCCATCATCCCGGCGCCGAGCACGGCGGCCTTGCGGACCTTGCGGGGCTCCACGCCCTGGGGGCGGTTCGCGCCGGAGTTGACGGCCTGGAGGTCGAAGAAGAACGCCTGGATCATGTTCTTCGAGGTCTGGCCGGCCGCGAGGTCCACGAAGTAGCGGGCCTCGATGACCTGGGCGGTCTCGAAGTCGACCTGGGAGCCCTCGACGGCGGCGGCCAGGATGTTGCGCGGGGCCGGGTAGGGGGCGCCGCCCGTCTGCTTGCGCAGGTTCGCCGGGAAGGCGGGCAGGTTCGCGGCGAACTTGGGGCTGGCCGGTGTGCCGCCCGGGATCCGGTAGCCCGGCTTGTCCCAGGGCTGCTGGGACTCGGGGTTGGCGTCGATGAAGGCGCGGGCCTTGGCGAGCATGTCCTCCGGGCTGTCGGCCACCTCGTCGACGAGGCCGTTCTCCAGGGCGCGGCGGGGGTTGTACTGCGTGCCCTGGAGCAGCACCTTCAGCAGCGCGTCCGCGATGCCGAGCAGGCGGACGGTGCGGACGACGCCGCCACCGCCGGGCAGCAGACCGAGGGTGACCTCGGGGCAGCCGATCTTGGACCCGGGCGCGTCGAGGGCGACGCGGTGGTGGCAGGCGAGGGCGATCTCGTAACCGCCGCCGAGAGCGGCGCCGTTGAGCGCGGCGACGACCGGCTTGCCCAGGGTCTCGATGCGGCGCAGGTTCCGCTTGATCGCCATGCCGCCGTCGAACAGCTCCTGGGCCGTCTCGGGGGTGACGCGGATCAGGTCGCGCAGGTCGCCGCCGGCGAAGAAGGTCTTCTTGGCGGAGGTGATGATGACGCCCCGGATGGTGTCCTTCTCGGCCTCCAGCCGGTCGGTGACGGCGGCGAGGGAGTCGCGGAACGCCTGGTTCATGGTGTTCGCGGACTGGTTCGGGTCGTCGATGACGAGGGTGACGAGGCCGGTGCGGTCCTGTTCCCAGCGGATGGTGGTGGATTCAGTGCTCATGTGGAGGTGCTCCGTGTGATCCGTCGGGAGGGGGTCAGATGCGCTCGACGATGGTCGCTACGCCCATGCCGCCGCCGACGCACAGCGTGGCGAGGCCGTAGCGCTTGTCCTGGCGCTCGAGTTCGTCGACGAGGGTGCCGAGGATCATCGCGCCGGTGGCGCCGAGGGGGTGGCCGAGCGCGATCGCGCCGCCGTTGACGTTGACCTTGTCCAGGGACAGGCCCATGTCCTTGACGAAGCGCAGCACGACCGCCGCGAACGCCTCGTTGATCTCGACGAGGTCGATGTCGTCGATGGTGAGGCCCGCCTTGGCGAGGGCCTTGCGGGTGACCGGGGCGGGGCCGGTGAGCATGATGGTCGGCTCGGACCCGGAGACCGCGGCGGAGACGATCCGGGCGCGGGGCGTGAGGCCGTAGCGCTCGCCGACCTCCTTGGAGCCGATCGCCACGAGCGAGGCGCCGTCGACGATGCCGGAGGAGTTGCCCGCGTGGTGGACGTGGTCGATCTTCTCCACCCAGTGGTACTGCTGGAGCGCCACCGCGTCGAAGCCGCCGAGTTCGCCGATGTCCGCGAAGGACGGCTTCAGCTTGGCCAGGGAGTCGGCCGTCGTGCCGGGGCGCGGGAATTCGTCGTGGTCGAGGACGACGAGACCGCTGCGGTCCTTGACCGGGACGACGGACCTGTCGAAGCGGCCGTCCTTCATGGCGGTGGCGGCCCGCTCCTGCGAGAGGGCCGCGTACTCGTCGACGTCGCGCCGGGAGAAGCCCTCGATGGTGGCGATGAGATCGGCGCCGATGCCCTGCGGCACGAAGTTGACCTGGAGGTTGGTCATCGGGTCGTTGAACCAGGCGCCGCCGTCGGAGGCCATCGGCACCCGGGACATGGACTCGACACCGCCCGCGAGCACGAGGTCCTCCCAGCCGGAACGCACCTTGGCGGCGGCCAGGTTGACGGCCTCCAGGCCCGAGGCACAGAAGCGGTTCTCCTGCACGCCGGCCACGGTGTCGGGAAGGCCCGCGGCGATGGCGGCGATCCGGGCGATGTCGGAGCCCTGGTCGCCGACCGGGCCGACGACGCCGAGGACGATGTCGTCGACGGCGGCCGGGTCCAGGTCCGGGAACCGGGCGCGGATCTCGTGGATGAGTCCGACGACCAGGTCGATGGGCTTGGTGCCGTGCAGGGCTCCGTTGGCCTTGCCGCGGCCGCGCGGGGTGCGGATCGCGTCGTACACATAGGCTTCGGTGCTCACGAGGAGGCCTTTCACTGAGGGGTGCGGGACGACGGGAGCAGCCCGGGGACGTCCCAGTCCCGGGCGACGTCCGCGGTGTCGGCGCCCGGCCGGGCCGGGCCCGTGCGGACGGAGGTCGGGGTCGCGGAGAAGCGGGGGGCCGGGGCGGGCTGGGTGATGCCGCCGTGGTCGGTGAAGGTGCCGCGGGCGGCCAGATGCGGGTGGTGCGGGGCCTCGCGCAGTGACAGCACGGGCGCCACGCAGGCGTCGGAACCGTCGAAGACGGTCGTCCACTCGTCCCTCGTCCGCGCTTTGAAACGGGCGGCGATCTCGTCGCGCAGTTCGCCCCATCGGGTGACGTCCGTGCGGGCCTCGGCCCGGTCGTCGACGCCCAGGAGGGAGAGGAACTCGGCGTAGAACTGCGGTTCCAGGGCGCCGACGGCCATGTACCGGCCGTCGGCCGTCTCGTAGGTGCCGTAGTAGGGGCAGCCCCCGTCCAGGAGGTTGCCGCCGCGGCGGTCCTGCCAGCCGCCGGCGGCGAGCATGCCGTGGATCATCGTGGCGAGGTGGGCCGTCCCGTCGACGATGGCGGCGTCGACGACCTGGCCGGTGCCGGTCGCGCGGGCGTGGTGGAGGGCGGCGAGGACGCCGACGACGAGGTAGAGGGAGCCGCCCGCGTAGTCGCCGAGCAGGTTGGCCGGGGCGGGCGGCGCCTCCTGCGGCCTGCCGATTATGCCGAGGGTGCCCGTGGGGGCGATGTACGCGATGTCGTGCCCGGCGCGCCGGGCGAGCGGGCCGTGCTGGCCCCAGCCGGTCATGCGGCCGTAGACCAGGCGTGGATTGCGGGCGTGGCAGGGCTCGGGGCCGACACCGAGGCGTTCGGCGACGCCGGGGCGGTAGCCCTCGACCAGGACGTCGGCACGGGCCGCGAGGTCGAGCACCCGTTCCCGCCCCTCGGGTGATTTCAGGTCGACGACCACCGAGCGCTTGTTGCGGTTGGTGACGTCGTACGCCGGGTCGATCCCGAGTCCGGGGCCGCCCGGGCGGTCCACGCGCACGACGTCGGCTCCGAGGTCGGCCAGGAGCATGGCGGCGAACGGGCCGGGCCCGATGCCGGCCAGCTCGACGACGCGCACGCCGGTGAGCGGGCCGTGTCCTGGCGTCCTTGCCGTGGTCATCCAGCCCCCAGTGCTGTGACACATCTGATGTAACACCAGTGATGCTAAGAACGTGTTCCACTCGGCACAAGGCCTGAACGAGCAAGCGCTTAGCAATCTGCCGGACGAGGTCAGGTCCCGTCCAGGGCGGCTATCAGCCGCTTCGGGGCGATGACGCGGTAGCTCTCCTCCACCCAGTCGCAGAGCACGTCCGCGGCCGGGGCGCCCTGCTGCTCCAGGGGGATGGACACCCAGCCCGCCTTGCCCAGGCCGTACCCGGCGGGCTCGGCGCCGGGACAGGCCAGTGCGTGGGCGTGCGCCGTCTCGTCGGTGAGCTTCACTGTCACCCCCAGGGGGTAACTGCCGTCCACGACCCCGAGGAAGACGAACACCTTCTTGTTGACCTTCGCGACGGACTCGCCCCAGGGGAACTCCTCGACGGCGTCCGGCAGCCCCAGTGCGAACGCGCGCACTTTCTCCCACTTCTTCAGGGCATTCCTGGGCACGGCCATCGTGGTCCTCCGGGCTCGTCGTCGGGCTCCGCACACCTCACGCTAGCCTCGGCCACCGACAGCGGCACGGGCTGCACGACCGAGGGGTGTCATGAGCAGGCAAAGCAGGACGGACCGTCCGTACGACATCGTGCTCTTCGGAGCGACCAGTTTCGCCGGTGCGCTCACCGCGGAGTACCTGGCCGCCCACGCGCCGAAGGAGCTGCGCTGGGCGATCGCGGGCCGCAGCGCGCAGAAGCTGGAGCGGCTGCGGGAGCGGCTGCCCGCCGACGCGGAGATCGGCGTGCTGCGGGCGGACGTCTGCGACCCGGCCTCGCTGCGCGACCTCGCCGGGCAGGCGCGCGTGGTGGCCACGACCGTCGGCCCGTACGTGACGTACGGGGAGGAACTCGTCGCCGCCTGCGCGGACGCCGGGACCGACTACCTGGACCTGTCCGGCGAGCCCGAGTTCGTGGACCTGATGTACGTCCGGCACGACGCCCGCGCGCGGGAGACCGGGGCGCGGCTGGTGCACGCCGCCGGGTTCGACTCGATACCGCACGACCTGGGCGTGTACTTCACCGTGCAGCAGCTGCCCGAGGACGTACCGCTGACCGTGGAGGGCTTCGTCACCGCGGACGCGGCCTTCTCCGGCGGCACCTTCGCCTCCGCGCTGGGCCAGTTCGCACGACAGCGCGAGATGGCGGCGGCCGCGCGGGACCGGCGGCGGCACGAGCCCCGGCTGGTGGGCCGGCGGACGTCGGCACCGGTGGGCGCTCCGCGATTCGCCAGGGAGGTCGGCGCGTGGGCGCTGCCGATGCCGACCATCGACCCGCAGATCGTGCGGCGTTCGGCGGCGGCCCTCGAACGGTACGGCCCCGACTTCCGCTACCGGCAGTACGCGGCCGTCCGGCGTCTGCCCGTCGCCGTGGGCGGGGTCGCGGCGGTCGGCGCGCTGGTCGCGGCGGCGCAGGTGGCGCCCGCGCGGCGCTGGTTGTCGGACCGGCTCAAGCCCGGGGACGGGCCGAGCCCCGAGAAGCGGGCGAAGAGCTGGTTCTCCGTGCGCTTCGTGGGCGAGGGCGGTGGCTCGCGGGTGTACACGGAGGTCTCGGGCGGCGATCCGGGTTACGACGAGACGGCGAAGATGTTCGCCGAGTCGGCGCTGTGCCTGGCCTTCGACGACCTTCCGAAGACGGCGGGTCAGGTCACCACGGCGGTGGCGATGGGCGACGCGCTGATCGGCCGGCTGCGCGCGGCGGGCATCCGCTTCCGCGTCGCGGCGGCCCGCTGAGGGATCGCCGGGGGCCTACAGCGGCCACTCGGCGAGGGTGTAGATCATCCCGGCGATCCAGCCGAGTCCGGCCAGGACGGCGAGGATCAGCCCTATGGTGACGGCCCGCTCGACGGTCTGGGTCGGAGCGGCGACAGGCTTGGGGGCGCGGTGCGTCGTCATGCGCCCCAGCCTGTCGGCGCGGCCGCCCCCGGACATCCGTACGGGTACTCAGGGCCGGTACTCAGCTTCGCTCGCCCCGCCCGGCCCGCGCCTCTCCCTCGCTTGGGACTTCCACGCCTCCCGCCTGCGGTGATCGCTCGAAAAGTCCCAACAAGGAGTTCAATGAAACCCTTGAAGGCATGAGATTCCTTCTGGAAGTTTCCCTGGACGACGCGGCGTTGGCTAAGGACCCGGCGGGCGAGCTGGGCCGGATCCTCAGGTACTGGGCCGGCAATCTGCGCCACTACGAACTCGTCCCCGGCGACGAGTCGGCGGTGTACGACTCGGAGTACCGCGAGGTGGGCCGCTGGCGGGTGGACGGTCAGGCCGAGTAGGTCTCCCGGAGCGCCTCGCGGCACAGCGCGTCCGCCCTGCGGGTGGTTTCCGGGAGGCGGTAGGCGGGGGTCAGCGCGAGGGTGTGGGCGCAGGCGTCGTCCAGCGTCATCCGGTGGCCGACGGAGACGAAGACCGGCTTGACCCCGGCCCGGGTGCGCAGGGCCCGGCCGACCTCCTCGGAGCCGGCCAGAAGCGGGGCGGTGCTGCCGCGCGGAGTGTCCGGGTCGTCGTGGGTGAAGGTGAACGGGTTCTTGGCGACGCCGATCGTGGGCAGGCCGGTCAGGACGCCGAGGTGGCTGGCGAGGCCGAAGCGGCGGGGGTGGGCGAGGCCGTAGCCGTCGCAGACGACCAGGCCGGGCGGGCAGGGCAGGGCGTCGAGGGCGGCAAGGACCGTGGGGATCTCGCGGAAGGCGAGCAGCCCGGGCACGTAGGGGAAGGAGACCCGGCCCACGGCCGTGGCCTCGGCGACGACCTCGAGACTCGACGCGTCCAGGACGACCGCCGCAGCGGCGACCACGTCCCGTTCGTCGTCGTACGCCACGTCGACGCCCGTCACCCGGCCCGCTCCGGGCGGCGGCCCGGCCGCGTCGAGGATCACGCGTGCGCGCAGTCGGTCCTGGACGGCGCGGGCCTGTTCCTCGGTGGCGGGCCAGTCTTCGGGGATGCGTACGGTCCTCATGGTGACCTGAGCCTACGGGCTCCCCGGCAGCCGGACAGGGGCCTGGAGGTAGGCTCCCGATCATGTTCGTGCTGGAACTGACGTACACCGCCCCGCTGGAAGCCGTCGACGCCGTGCTCGAGGAGCACGTGGACTGGCTCGACGAGCAGTACCGGCAGGGGGTGTTCCTCGCGTCCGGGCGCAAGAACCCCCGCGACGGCGGGGTGATCATCGCCGTCGCGGGGGATCGCGCGCGGATCGAGGCGATCGCCGCGGAGGACCCGTTCGTGACCGCGGGCGTGTGCGCGTACCGCGTCACCGAATTCGCGGCGACGAAGACGGCACCCGCGCTGGAGGCCTACCGCGAGACCCTCTGAGGCGTCCGCCTCACTTGCCCAGGGCGCGCTGCAGCTGGCTCTTGTTCATGCTGGAACGGCCCTCGACGCCCTTGCGCTTGGCCTCCTGGTACAGCTGGTCGTACGTGGGTCCCTGGGAGCCCTGCCCCGACCGCTGACCGCCCCGCTTGCCGGAGGACATGTCCTTGGTGGAGGTACGGCTGGCGGTCTTGGACTCGCCGGAGCGGGCGCGTTCCTTGTTCACCGTCCGCGCGGCGATCTCCTTCGCGCGGCCGGTGCTCTCGCCCCGGTCCTTCGCGCTTTCCTTGATGTGCTCGTACTGGCGCTCCCGCTTGGAGCTCGAACCGCGTGGCATTGCCGCTCACTTCCTTTCCTGATCAGTGAACGAGTACCCAGCCTGCCAACGATCAGGGCACCCCGCATGCTCAGTGCTCCAGGCGGGCAACCCGGCCCTTCTCACCTGCGGCCCAGCACCCGTGGTCCGGGGTGCAGTCGACGGTGTCGTAGGAGCCCGCGTCGACCGTCCGCCAGGTCCGGCCGGCGTCCGTGGTGAGGTCGGTGCCGCTGGGGCCGACGGCGAGGGCGGCGGTGCGGCTGTGCGGGAGCCAGGCGACGCCCGAGCGGTAGGCGGGCGGGGGTGTGGCGGCCGGGCGCCAGGTGCGGCCGCTGTCGGCGGTGCGGGCGGCGGCCTGCGGTGAGGCCTGGTCGGGGCGGAAGTCGCCGCCTACGGCGAGACCGTGGGTGCGGTCGCGGAAAGCGAGCGCGAAGACGCCCCGGGCGGGGTCACCCGCGGGGAGGGGCGAGTCGGTGGCCGTCCAGGTACGTCCGCGGTCGAAGGAGTGCAGGACCCGTGCGCGTGCCGCCCCGCCGGTGGCCAGCCAGACGTCCCGTGTCCCGGACGTCACCAGGCACTGGCCGCTCGCCGCGAACCCGGCCTCGCCCTCCTGCGCGGCCGGCATCCCCCGGCCCGGCAGCACCTTCCACGTACGGCCGCCGTCCCCGGTCGACAGGATGCGGAACTTCCCGTCCACCGGGTCGCTCATCGCGAGCCCGTGGCGGCGGTCGAAGAAGGCGAGGCAGTCGTAGAACGCCTTCGGGTCGGAGTTGCGGAAGGACTCCGTCCAGGTCGCTCCGCCGTCGTCGGTGCGATAGACCCGGGACGCCTCGCCCTCCCCGATGGCCAGCACCACGGCCCGGCGGGCGTCGAACGCCTCGACGTCCCGGAACTGCAACTCCCCCGCGCCGGGCGGTGACACGTTCCGCCAGTTCTCACCGCCGTCAGTGGTGCGCAGCACGGTGCCGCCGGTGCCGGCGACCCAGGCGGTGTTCCGGCTGACGGCGGCGAGGCCCCGGAAGCGTGCCTGCGGGGTGCCGGTGTCCTTGAGTTCCCAGTGCGGCGAACGGTGCGCGGGCGCGTGCGCGTGCGCCGGTACGGCGGTCACGGCCGCCAGTGCCGCCCCGCAGACCGCTATGGCGGTCACCCTGCCCCGCGTTCGTCCCGTCCGTCGTGTTCGTCCCGTCCGTCGCGTGCTCCCCATGCGCCTCATGGCGGGGAAGCTAGCCCGCCGCCCGGGTGGCGTCCAGATGGCCTCGCGGGTGCTGCCGACGGCGCGGTGGACGCCACAAGTGCCCGGGGAAGCACACAAGGAGAGTCAGGTCACTCCTGTGCATGAACGCGGTGACAGAGGTCACTCGCCTTTCGTGTGCACGGATTGGCTGATTCCGTCGTCTCTTCCTGTGCCCGGCCTCATCCGCCCGGAAGTGTCCGTCCAGCCGTCACAAGGGAGCAAGGCGTTGTCCATCGTCATAGAGCAGCCCGTGGAGGCCCGCCTCGTCGCAGCCGCGCCGCGTATGCCGAGCATTCCCGCGACGCTGCACTACGACCGGCGTGACCCTTTCGCGGTCCGCATGACCTTCCCCGCTCCGGCCACGCTGGAGGGCGTCGAGGTCTGCTGGACCTTCTCGCGCGAGCTGCTGACCGCGGGCCAGAAGAGCGCCGAGGGGCACGGCGACGTGCGCGTGCGCCCCTACGGCTACGACCGCACGGTGCTGGAGTTCCACGCCCCCGAGGGCACCGCCGTGGTCCATGTCCGCTCCAGCGAGATCCGCCGGTTCCTCGAGGCCACGAGCGAGCTCGTGCCGGTCGGTCTGGAGCACCTCCAGCTGGATCTGGACCACGGTCTCGCCGAGCTGATGCGGGACGCATGCTGAGCTGACGGTCTCGTGCCGGCAGGCGCCGCCTGTTCCGTCCCGGCCGGCCGTCACGCCACCGGGCACGGGGAATCATCCTCGGGCCGCTGCCGGATCCGGTGACCTCCCCGCGGTGACCGCCGCGGCCACCTCGCGGACGATGCGCCCCAGTCCGGGCGTCGCCGCTCCGGCCCGTTCGGTCAGATCCCGGGTGCGGTGTCCGGGGGTGCTCTCCGCGAAGAGGTCCGCGACGGCGGCGAGGAGGGCGACCGCCGCGTCGCGAGCGGAGATCCCGGCGGGCAGCGGTCCCCGGAGGACCTGCCGGGTCTCCTCCCGCAGCGCCGCCACGACGGTCGCACGTTCCAGCGTGTACTCCACGGACGGGAACACCCCGAGCACCCGGCGCTTCTCGGCCCGCAGGCAGCCCTCGGCCACCAGCTGCTCCCGTACGGCGTCCGAGGTCACCCGCGCCCGCAGCGTCACCCAGGTCCGCCAGGAGTGCGGGCACGACTCGCGGACGAGCTCCAGCAGCCCGTCGAGGACCGGGTCACCCGCGCGCGCGTCCAGGTCCACCGGCGTGGCGATACCGTCCACGTCGGTCAGCAGCCCGCGCTGGGCCAGCTCGACGAGGGCACCGGCCCGCACCAGGCCGGGCCACGGCACGGTGCGGCCGGCCGCGGGGCGTGCGGCGTCCCAGGCCAGCAGGCAGAGCCGGGCCGGCAGCGAGAGCGGGCCGTGCGGCACGGGAGGCCTCCGAAGCGGAAGGAAACGGGTTGCGCGTAAATGCGTTGACAGGCGCACAGCGCCTTCGTACGGTCTACAAGTCCTGTTGCCGCCGATTGGAGAAGGACGTTGCTCGTCTGAGGTCCTGAGACACCGCGTCACACCCCTGTGTGGTGTGCGCTGCGTGCGACCTCGGCGTTCGAGCCGTCCTCCGGTGCAGGGCATTTCTCATGTCCGTGACGTACCCATGGAGCCTCCTCCCCTGGTCGCAGGTGTCTCGACACGCGTTTGCCCCTGACCGCTTCGAGCAACCGCGAATGAGGCTCCATGTCCGCTTCCATCACCGTTACGTCCCTTGCGTTCGCCTGGCCCGACGGCAGTCCCGTCTTCGAGGGCCTGGACGTCGCGTTCGGCCCCGGCCGGACCGGCCTGGTCGGCGTCAACGGATCCGGAAAGTCAACCCTGTTGAAGCTGATCGCCGGTGATCTCGCACCGGCCGACGGCACCGTCCGCGTGGCCGGCGAGGTCGGCTGCCTCCCGCAGAACGTCACGCTCGACACCGCCCTGCGCGTCGACGAGGCTCTCGGTATCGCCGCACAGCGCGCCGCCCTGCACGCCATCGAGTCGGGCGACGTCTCCGAGGCGCATTTCGAGACCGTCGGCGACGACTGGGACGTCGAGGAGCGCGCCCTGGCCGCGCTCGGCGAACTCGGCCTGGGCCACGTCGAGCTGGACCGCACCGTCGGCGAGGTGTCCGGCGGCGAGTCCGTCCTGCTGCGCCTGGCCGCACTGCTGTTGCGCCGGCCCGACGTGCTGCTGCTGGACGAGCCGACCAACAACCTCGACCTGTACGCCCGCAGGCGGCTGTACGCGGCTGTCCGGTCCTGGCCGGGCGTGATGGTCGTCGTCAGCCACGACCGCGAACTGCTGGACCTCGTCGACCAGATCGCCGATCTGCGTTCCGGCGAGATCACCTGGTACGGCGGCAACTACTCGGCCTACGAGGAGGCACTGGAGACCGAGCAGGAGGCGGCGGAGCGCATGGTGCGCGTCGCCGAGTCGGACTTCCGCAAACAGAAGCGGGAACTGGCCGACGCCCAGGTGAAACTGGCCCGCCGCAAGCGGTACGGGCAGAAGATGTGGGATCAGAAGCGCGAGCCGAAGATCGTCATGGGGGCGCGCAAGCGCGCGGCGCAGGAGTCCGCGGGCAAGCACCGCATCATGCACGAGGAGAAGCTCGCCGAGGCCCGGGAGCGGCTCGACGAGGCGGTGGAGGCGGTTCGGGACGACGACGAGATCCGCGTCGACCTGCCGTACACGGCCGTGCCGCCGGGACGGACCGTGCTCACCCTGCAGGATCTCGGACTCCGGTACGGCGCCCGCGTGCAGGGCGGTTTCGAGTTGCGCGGGCCCGAGCGGGTCGCGTTGATCGGACGCAACGGCGCGGGCAAGACGACGCTGCTGCGCACGATCACCGGGGAGCTCGCCCCGGAGTCGGGCGAGGTGCGCACGCACGTCCCGCTGCGGTTCCTGCCGCAGCGGCTCGACGTCCTCGACGGGGAGCTGTCCGTCGCCGAGAACGTGGCCCGGTTCGCTCCGGGCGCCACCAACAACCGGGTCCGGGCGCGGCTGGCGCGCTTCCTGTTCCGGGGCGCCCGCGCCGACCAGCAGGCGGCGACCCTGTCCGGCGGTGAGCGCTTCCGGGCCGCGCTGGCCGCGCTGATGCTGGCCGAGCCCGCGCCGCAGCTGCTCATGCTGGACGAGCCGACCAACAACCTGGACATGGCGAGCGTCCGGCAGCTCACCACGGCCCTGGAGTCGTACGAGGGAGCACTGGTCGTGGCCAGCCACGACCTGCCGTTCCTGGAGTCGGTCGGCATCACGCGCTGGCTGCTGCTGGAAGAAGGAGAACTGAAGGAAATCACGCCAGAGGCTGTCGGGATTTCCTCCTAGCGTCGGAGGCATGACCGACTTCGCGCACGATGCCATCACCCTGACCGGAGCACGCGAGAACAACCTCAAGGACGTCACCCTCCGCATCCCGAAAGGCCGGCTGACCGTGTTCACCGGCGTTTCGGGGTCGGGGAAGTCGTCCGTCGTCTT
Source organism: Streptomyces sp. NPDC029041 (assembly GCF_040637515.1). Classification (NCBI taxonomy): domain Bacteria; kingdom Bacillati; phylum Actinomycetota; class Actinomycetes; order Kitasatosporales; family Streptomycetaceae; genus Streptomyces; species Streptomyces sp. NPDC029041. The sequence continues at coordinate 479,487 of NZ_JBEZWO010000001.1, forward strand.
CGACACGATCGCGGTGGAGTCGCAGCGCCAGCTGAACGAGACCTACCCCTGGTTCGTCCGCAACCGGCTGCCCAAGTTCGAGCGGCCGCACGCGGACGGCCTGGAGCACCTCACCCCCGCGATCGTCGTCGACCAGCGGCAGATCGGCGGCCACTCCCGGTCGACCGTCGGCACCATGACGGACGTCTACTCGGTGATCCGGGTGCTCTTCTCCCGGCACGGCACGCCGAGCGCCGGGCCGGCGACGGCGTACTCGTTCAACGACCCGTCGGGCATGTGCCCCGAGTGCGACGGCCTCGGCCGGACGGTGCGGCCCGACTGGGACCGGATCCTCGATCCGGGCCGCTCCCTCGCGGACGGGGCGGTCCGTTTCCCGCCGTTCGCCGCCGGTACCTGGCAGGGGCAGGCGTACATCAACACCACCGACCTCGACCCGCACAAGCCGGTGGGGCGGTTCACCGCCGCCGAACGCGAGTTCCTGATGCGCGGGCGGCCCGGCAGCAAGGTCACGGTCAACGGCAGCGGCGGCACCTGGACCACCGAGTACGAGGGGCTGGCCGTCCGCTTCGAGCGGCTGTACCTGAAGCGGGACCTGTCGGCCATGAGCCAGAAGACCCGGGACCTGGTCAGCGCGTACTTGGTGGAGGGCGCCTGCCCGGTCTGCCGTGGAGCGCGTCTGAACGCCGCGGCGCTCGCGACCCGCGTCAACGGCCGGTCGATCGCCGACTGCACCCGCATGCAGGTCACGGATCTGATCACCGTACTGAAGGAGATCGACGACCCGGTGGCGGGGCCGGTCGCCTCCGCCGCCGTGGCCGCGCTGGAGCGCATCGAGGCGATCGGCCTCGGCTACCTCAGCCTCGACCGGGAGACCGCCACGCTCAGCGGCGGTGAGGGGCAGCGGCTGAAGACGGTGCGGCACCTCGGCTCCAGCCTCACCGGCATGACATACATCTTCGACGAGCCGAGCGTCGGCCTGCACCCGCGGGACGTGGGCCGTCTCGGCGAGCTGCTGCTGCGGCTGCGTGACAAGGGCAACACCGTGCTGGTCGTCGAACACGACCCGGACGTCATCGCTCTGGCCGATCACGTCGTCGACATGGGACCGGGCGCCGGTGCCGGGGGCGGCACGGTGGTGTTCGAGGGGACGCCGAAGGAGTTGGCGGCGTCCGGCACGCTCACCGGGCGGTGCCTGCGCCGCCGTACAGCGGTCAAGGATGAAGTCCGGGAGCCCGCCGGGCAGTTGTGGGTCAAGGGCGCCGACCGGCACAACCTGCGGGACGTGAACGTACGGTTCCCGGCCGGTGTGCTCACCGCGGTCACGGGGGTCGCCGGGTCCGGGAAGAGCACCCTGGCCGCGGAGTTCACCGCGGCGCACGACGAGGCCGTGGTCGTCGACCAGTCGTCGATCGGCATCTCGGGCCGGTCCACCCCGGCGACGTACCTGGGGATCATGGACACCGTCCGCAGGATCTTCGCTCGCGAGACGGGGGCCGAGGCGGGCCTGTTCAGCTTCAACTCCGGCGGGGCCTGCGGCAGCTGCGAGGGACGAGGCCTCATCTACACCGACCTGGCCTTCATGGACCCGGTGACGACGACCTGCCACGCCTGCGAGGGGCGGCGCTTCAAGGAGGAGGTGCTGCGGCTGACCGTGCGGGGACGTTCCGTCGCGGACGTCCTGGAGATGACGGCCGAGCAGGCGCTGGGCTTCTTCGACGACCCGGGCGTACGACGCCGGCTGCGTGCCCTGCGGGACGTCGGGCTGACCTATCTGACGCTGGGACAGCCCCTGTCCACCCTCTCCGGGGGCGAGAGGCAGCGGATCAAGCTGGCCACGCGACTGCACCGCACCGGGGTGGTCTACGTCCTCGACGAACCGACGACCGGCCTGCACATGGCGGACGTGGAGGGGCTCGTCGCCCTGCTGGACCGGCTCGTCGACGCGGGCAACACGGTCGTCGTGGTCGAGCACAACCTGGACGTGGTCGCCCGGGCGGACTGGGTGATCGACCTCGGCCCGGGCGGTGGCCGGGACGGCGGCGAGGTGGTCTTCGAGGGGACACCGCGGCAACTGCTGGAGGCTGCGGGCTCGTTCACCGGGGAGCATCTGCGGCGGGCGGTGCGGCACCGCCGGTGAGCGGGGGCCCGTGCCGGCCGGTCGTCGGTGGGCGGTCCGGGCGTCGGACCGCCCACCGACGCGCGGCCGGGGGTACCGCTCGTCAACGCGCGGCCCCGGGGTTGGGTCGATGGGGTGGTTTGACCCGGCGCCGGCCGACCAGGCGTGCGGGGCCCGCGAACACTGGAGGGAGGTGGCGCGGGCCACCGGGGAGGGGGAACGGCATGGCCGACGGCACGGTACTGGTGGCGGTGGCGGAGCACCCGGACGACGGGGGCGCCGGCGCCGAGCAGTTGAGGTGCATCGCCGAGGGAATCCGGGCGCGCGGCTTACAGGTCCGGTGGGTGGTGAGCGTCGCCGACGCCGATGCGGTGCTGCGGACCGAGGCCGGGCTGACCGCCGCGGTGGTCGCGTGGGACCTCCCGTCCGGGGCGGGGGACGGATCCGGGGCCCTGGGCGGAGCACGTGCCGAGGGCGGGGGCGGAGCGGGAACCGGGGACGGGCCGGGCGGTGCGACGGTGCTGCGCCGGATCGGGCGCCGGTTCCAGAACCTTCCGGTGTTCCTGGTCATGGCGGACGAGGGGCTGCGCGAGCTGCCGCTGTGGGTGTCCCAGTCGGTGGTGGGCTACGTGTGGCCGCTGGAGGACACGCCGGCGTTCATCGCCGGGCGGATCACCACCGCCGCGCGCGCCTACCAGGACGCGCTGCTCCCGCCGTTCTTCAAGGCGCTGCGGCGCTTCGACGACGCGCACGAGTACTCGTGGCACACGCCCGCGCATTCCGGGGGTGTCGCCTTCCTCAAGTCGCCCGTGGGCCGGGCCTTCCACGCGTACTTCGGGGAGCGGCTGCTGCGCAGCGACCTGTCGATCTCGGTGGAGGAGCTCGGCTCGCTGTTCGAGCACACCGGGCCGATCGGCGAGGCGGAGCGCAACGCCGCGCGGGTCTTCGGCTCCGCGCACACCTACTTCGTCCTGCACGGCGACTCCACCTGCAACCGCCTGGTCGGACACTTCAGCGTGACCCGCGACGAGATCGCCCTGGTCGACCGCAACTGCCACAAGTCCGTCCTGCACGGCCTGGTCGTCTCCGGCGCGCGCCCGGTGTACCTGGTCCCCACCCGTAACGGTTACGGCCTCGCCGGCCCCCTGCCGCCCGCCGAGATCGCGGCGGACTCGGTGGCCGCGCGGATCGCCGCGAATCCGCTGACGCCGGACGCCGTCTCCTCGCGCGCCCAGTACGCGGTGTTCACCAACTCCACCTACGACGGGCTGTGTTACGACGCGGTGGCGGCGGCCCGGGCGTTCGCCACGGCCACGCCCCGGCTGCACTTCGACGAGGCGTGGTTCGCCTACGCCCGCTTCCATCCGCTCTACGCCGGGCGCTACGGCATGTCGGTGGACGAGGATGCCTTTCCCGGCCCCGACCGGCCGACGGTCTTCGCGACCCAGTCCACCCACAAACTGCTGGCGGCCCTGTCACAGGGAGCCATGGTGCACGTCAGGCCGGCACCGCGGGCACCGGTCGAGCACGACCGGTTCAACGAGGCACTGATGATGCACGGGACCACCTCGCCGCTGTACCCGATGATCGCCTCGCTGGACGTGGCGACGGCCATGATGGACGGTCCGCAGGGACAGTGGCTGGTCGACGAGGCGGTGACCGAGGCGATCCGGTTCCGCCAGGAGATGGTGCGGCTCGGGCGGCGGATCGAGGCGGCGGGTGACCGGCCGCCGTGGTTCTTCGGTGTGTGGCAGCCCGACGAGGTGACGGACCCCGCGAGCGGGAAACGCCTGCCCTTCGACGAGGCACCGGCCGACCTGCTGCGCACCGATCCGTCCTGCTGGCACCTCGCGCCCGGCGCGGACTGGCACGGCTTCCCCGGGCTGACCGACGGCTACTGCATGCTCGACCCGATCAAGGTCACCCTGACCTGCCCGGGGCTCGACGCGACCGGGGAGATGTCCGACCGGGGCATCCCGGCCCGGGTGCTCACCGCCTATCTGACGACGCGCGGCATCGTCGTCGAGAAGACCGACAGCTACACCACGCTGGTGCTGTTCTCCATGGGCATCACCAAGGGCAAGTGGGGCACCCTGCTGGACGCCCTCATGGACTTCAAGGACCTCTACGACGGCGACGCCCCGCTGGACCGGGTGCTTCCCGCGCTGGTCGCGGAGCACCCGCGGCGCTACACCGGGCTGACCCTGCGCGACCTGTGCCAGGAGATGCACGACCATCTGCGCGCGGCCCGCCTGGTCGATCTGCTCGACACCGCCTTCCAGGACCTGCCCGAGCCGGTCGCCCCGCCTCAGCTGTGCTACCAGCGGCTGATCCGCGGCGGCACGGAGCGTGTTCGTCTGGCGGACGCGCCGGGGCGGGTCGCCGCGGCGATGGTCACGGTGACGCCGCCGGGCATCCCGGTCCTCATGCCGGGCGAGAGCACGGGCGAGGCGGACGGCCCCCTCCTGCGCTACCTCGGCGCCTTGGAGTCCTTCGACCGTCACTTCCCCGGTTTCGGCAGCGAGACCCACGGGGTGACCCGCGACGCGGACACCGGCGACTACCTGATCGAGTGCCTGCGTCCGGACGAGCAGCACGGGACCACCGCCGGCGCAGTGACGCCGGCGCAGCGGCGAGGGTTGGACGAGGCCGGGGTGGCGGGCTGAGCCGAGGAACGCGGACGGGGGCGCCGGGCCGACGAGCGCCGCGGGCGGCCACCTCGGCGGGCTGACCCCGGGAACGCGCGCAGGACACCGCGCCGACCAGCGTTGGGAGCCGCCACCTCGGCGGGCTGACCCCGGGAACACGTGCAGGACACCGCGCCGATTAGCGTTGGGAGCCGCCACCTCGGCGGGCTGACCCCAGGAACACGTGCAGGACGGGAGCGGCGCTCGACGGGTACCCGGCGGGCGGTGGCTCGGCCCCTCCACCTGCTCCGCCCTCCCCCGGGGCTGTCCTCGCCCTCGTTCGCCCTGCATGATGGTCGGCCGACGCCCGATGGGTTCCGGTCGATCCCGGAGGCTCCGTCGGTGCGGTCCCGACCGTCCCATCCGATACGGAGTCACGCTCGTGCCCAGCAAGAAGGCCCTCGTCCGCCGCCCCGGTCCGCGTCTCGCCGAAGGGCTGGTGACCCACATCGAGCGGGAGAAGGTCGACACCGGCCTCGCCGCCGAGCAGTGGGAGGCGTACGTGGAGGCCCTGCGCACGCACGGCTGGGAGACCATCGAGGTGGACCCGGCCGACGACTGCCCCGACTCGGTGTTCGTCGAGGACACGGTCGTGATGTACAAGAACGTCGCCCTGATCGCCCGTCCGGGTGCCGAATCCCGGCGGGAGGAGACCGCCGGGGTGGAGGAGGCCGTGGCCGGTCTGGGCTGCTCGGTGAACTGGATCTGGGAGCCGGGCACCCTGGAGGGCGGAGACGTCCTGAAGATCGGCGACACGGTCTACGTCGGGCGGGGCGGCCGTACCAACGCCGCCGGCGTCCGGCAGCTGCGCGCCGCGTTCGAGCCGCTCGGCGCCCGGGTCGTCTCGGCGCCGGTGAGCAAGGTGCTGCACCTGAAGTCGGCGGTCACGGCGCTGCCCGACGGCACGGTCATCGGGCACATCCCGAAGATGGACACGCCGTCGCTGTTCGCGCGCTTCCTGCCGGTCCCGGAGGAGGCGGGGTCGCACGTGGTCCTGCTCGGCGGCGACAAGCTGCTGATGGCGGCGAGCGCGCCGAAGACCGCCGAGCTGTTCGCCGACCTCGGGTACGAACCGGTCGTCGTGGACATCAGCGAGTTCGAGAAGCTCGAGGGATGTGTGACGTGCCTCTCGGTGCGGCTGCGGGAGCTGTACGTCTGAGCGGACCGCGTGTCCCCCGTCCGGCCCTTCGGCCTGCGGGGTCAGCGGAGCTGACGCGCCATCGGGCGACCGTGCTGATCAGCGGCCTTTACAGCACCCTTAACCTACGGCTTCGTAACCTACGGAGACGTAGCCTACGATGCCGTAGGTTTACTGCTCACCGCTCGTACGCTTGTCCCCTGGAGAGTCCATGACGATCACCACTCCCCACCTCGGCAGCCCGGCCGGCGCCTGGACCGACGCTCAGCTGCTGTACGCCCTGGAGGAAGTGGTCGAGAAGGAACTCAACCGGCATCTGAAGGTCGCCAAGGACTGGATGCCGCACGAGTACGTGCCGTGGACCGACGGTCGCAACTTCCCCGGTGTCTTCGAGGACGGCGAGGCGTGGGAGAAGGAGCAGTCCAAGGTCACCGAGATCGGGCGCATCGCGCTCGTCGTCAACCTTCTCACCGAGGACAACCTCCCCAGCTACCACCACGAGATCGCCTCGCTGTTCGGCCGCGACGGCGCCTGGGGCACCTGGGTGCACCGCTGGACCGCGGAGGAGGGCCGGCACGGCATCGTGATGCGCGACTACCTGCTCACCTCGCGCGCGGTGGACCCGGACAAGCTGGAGGAGTTCCGGATGTCCCACATGAGTGAGGGCTTCGAGTCGGACAACCGGCACTCGATGCTGCACTCGGTCGCCTACGTCGCCTTCCAGGAGCTCGCCACCCGCGTCTCGCACCGCAACACCGGCCACCAGTCCGGGGACCCGGTCTGCGACCGCATGCTGGCTCGCATCGCCACCGACGAGAACCTGCACATGGTCTTCTACCGGAACCTGCTGAAGGCGGCCTTCGAGCTGGCGCCCGACCTGACGATGATGGCGGTGCGCGACGTCATCGTGAACTTCCGGATGCCCGGCCACGGCATGCCCGGCTTCGAGCGCGCCGCCGCGCAGATGGCGATCGGCGAGATCTACAACATGCGCATCCACCACGACGACGTGCTCCAGCCGGTGCTGCGCTTCCTGAAGATCATGGAGATCGACGGCCTGGGCCCCGAGGGCCGCAAGGCGCAGGAGGAGCTCGGCCTGTTCATGGGCGGTCTGGACTCCGAGGCGTCGAAGTTCGACGAGAAGCTGGCCGCCCGCAAGGCCCGCATGGCCGCCCGGGCCGGCGCCTGACACCGGCCCACACGCACGGCCACGAGGCCCCGGACGCCACGAGCGTCCGGGGCCTCGTGGGCTGCCGGCCGCGGGCGGCACCGGAACGGGAGGCCCCGCCCCCCGGGACGGCTAGCGCGGCACCCGCCGCAGCTCCAGCCGTTCCTTCTCCGAAAGACCGCCCCAGACGCCGAAGCGCTCGTCGTGCTCCAGCGCGTACGCCAGGCAGGCCGCCCGGATGGGGCACATACCGCAGATCCGTTTCGCCTCGCGCACCGAACTGCCCGGCTCGGGGAAGAAGAAGTCCGCCCCCGTCTGCGCGCACAACGCCTCGTGCTGCCATGCGAGTTCGGGTGGGGTGATGGTGTCGATGTGCATGACCGAGAGCGTCGCGGACGGTGAAAAACGTTCGATCAACGTGTAATCAACACCCGGCGTTCACGGGCCCCCGGCCGCTCGATGATCGCCCACCGGGCAGGAAGACGCACGGCGGCGCGCGCGAACACCGCAGGCCGCCCCGGCGGCGCTCCGGCGGCGGTCGTCACCGGGCGGTGCGAGACTCGGCAGTGCAGAGAACGGTCACTGTGCGAGGAGGGCGACGATGCTCACCACCCGTTTTGTCACCGGCGCTCCGAACTGGATCGATCTCGGCACTCCCGACATCGACGGCGCCGCCGCCTTCTACGGCGGACTGTTCGGCTGGCGGTTCCAGCCGGGCGGCCCGGAGGTCGGAGGGTACGGCCTGTTCCAGCTCGGCGGCAGGACGGCCGCCGGGGGCATGCAGACCGCGCCGGAGCAGGGGCCGCCGTCCTGGACGGTGTACTTCCAGGCGCCGGACGCGGACGCCACGGCGCGGGCGGCCGAGCAGGCGCACGGTGCGGTGAGGGTGCAGCCGATGGACGTCCAGGACCTGGGCCGGATGGCTATTCTCGCCGACCAGGCCGGGGTGACCTTCGGGCTGTGGCAGCCGGGACGCAACACGGGCCTGGAGGTCGTCCAGGAGCACGGCTCGCTGTGCTGGGTGGAGCTGTACACGGCGGACGTCCCGGCCGCGGCGGCCTTCTACCACTCCGTGCTGGGTCTGGAGACCTTCGGTGCCGACTTCGCCGGCGGCACGTACACCACGTTCCACCCCGCCGGACAGAACGAGGACGCCATGTTCGGCGGTGTCGTGCCCCTGGCCGACGACCCGGCGGAGAACGAGGCGTACTGGCTGCCGTATTTCGAGGTCGCCGACCCGGACGCCGTCGTCGCCAGGGCCGAGGAGCTGGGCGGCACGGTCCGCCTCCCGGCCACGGACCTGCCGTCCGTCGGCCGCCTCGCCAAACTCGCGGACCCCTACGGCGCCCGCTTCGCGGTGATCCGCAGCGAGCCGCGGCAGGGCTGAGGCGGACCGGGGCGGGCCGGCCGGTTCGCCCCGGCGGCTCCAAGGCCGGCCGGGGAGCGGATCCTGCGGGCCTTGCCGGGGCCGTGCGGGGCGCCTGGGACATCGGATGTCCTGGTAGTCGTGCGGGTGCCGCGGCGGGGTGGCTTGTCGCGCAGTTCCCCGCGCCCCCTTCGGAGCGCGCTTCCTCGAGGCGCATTCGCCGGGTCCAGCCCGCCCGGCGAGGACGGCACGGCACGGCGGAGCGAAGGCCCCTCAGGCCGAACCGCGCAGCACCAGCGTCGTCGGCAGTACCACGCTCGACGGGGGTGCCCCGACGCCCTCCCGCGGGGCGTCCCGGTCGAGGCCGCGCAGCAGCAGGCGGGCCATCAGGCGGCCCATCTCCTCGATGTCCTGACGGACCGTCGTGAGTGGCGGGTCGGTCTGGTCCGCGACGGGCCGCATGTCGTCGAAGCCGATGACGGCCACGTCGTCGGGAACGCGGCGGCCGGACGCGCGCAGGACGCGCAGCGCGCCGGAGGCCATGAGGTCGTTGCCGGCGAACACCGCGTCCACGTCCGGGCAGCGCTCCAGCAGCTCGCGCATCGCCCGCTCGCCGCCGGCCGGGGTGAAGTCGGCCTCGGCGATCAGCCGCGGGTCGGCGTCCACCATCACGTCCCGGTAGCCGTCGAGGCGGTCCGCGGCGGAAGTCTGGTCGAGGGGACCGGTGATGTGCGCGATCCGGGTGCGGCCGAGCCCTGCCAGGTGCCGTACGGCGTCGCGGGCACCACCGCGGTTGTCACTGTCGACGTAGACCACGTCGCGCCGGTCACCGCTCCAGCCGGGCCGTCCGCCGAAGACGGTGGGGACGCCGGCCCGCTGGATCAGCTCCGGCAGTGGGTCGTCCAGGTGCAGGGAGAAGACGAGGGCGCCGTCGACGTGTCCGCCGGCGAGGTAGCGGCCGACCCGGGCATGGTCGTCCCTGCCCTCCGTGAGCAGCAGTACGAGCTGGTTGTCGTGGGCGGTGAGCTCCTTGCTGATGCCGCGCAGCTGGAGCGCGAAGAACGGGTCGGCGAAGACCCGGGTCTCCGGTTCGGCGACGACGACCGCCACCGCGTCGTGACGCCGGGTCACCAGGGAGCGGGCGGCCTGGTTGGGCACGTACCCGAGTTCCTCCACGGCCTTGCGGACCCTCTCCACGAGGACGTCCCGCACCCCGTCCCCGCCGTTGACCACACGGGACACGGTGGCCCGCGAGACACCGGCCCGGGCGGCCACCGCCTCCAGCGTGGGACGCGGCGCTGTGTCGGTCACTTCGGGCTCCTCACCTGCGGCTGCGGATCAGGATAGCCCGGGGACGCAGCGCGGTGAGAGCGCTCTCGTGCGCGCCCTCCCGCGGTCGGAGAGCGAGCGCCCGTCAGTGCTCGTGGCCGCCGGGCGGCTCCTGGAAGTGCTCGTGCGGCTCGTACCCGGGAATGGTCCCGTCCGGCTTCTTCACCAGGAACAGTCCGACCATCCCCATGTCGGAGTGGCTCTGGACATGGCAGTGGTACATCCAGGCGCCGGCTCCGACCCCCTCCCCCGCGATCACCTGGAAGCCGCAGGAGTCGGCCGGGCCCGTGATCTTGTTGTCGATCACCTGGCTGGGGTCCTCGGGGCCGGTCAGCATGCCCGTGCGGTTGTCCGCCCAGCGATGACCGTGCAGGTGGAACGTGTGGTAGAACTCGCCGTGCGTGATCACGACGAACTCGACGCGATCACCGACCGTGGCCTCGAAGTCCGGCCCCGAGTGCGGCGGCCTGTTGTTGATGCGCATGTCGTTGAAGACGACGGTGTGGGTGCGGTCGGGCAGGACGTCACCCTTGCGGCGGACGACGACCGGGCCGAAGAGGCCCTTCTGCAGTCCCACGGTGCCGTGTTCCGTGCCGACGACGTGGTCGTGGTAGTGCCAGTAACCCGCGCTGCCCGAGCGCCAGGTGCCGTCCTTGCGGCGGCCCGGGGCGTGGGTGCGCCAGGTGTAGGTGCGGGTGCCGCCCGGTTCGACGTGACTGCGGTTCAGTTTCGTGCCGTCGCTGGTGATCTCGTAGTCGAGGCCGTGGACGTGCAGGCTGACGTCCACGTCCATGGTGTTCTCGAACTCGACGTGCAGCGTGTCCCCTTCGTTGAGTTCGATCAGCGGCCCGGGGATGCTCGCCCTGCCCTTCTCCAGGCCGTAGCCCATCTGCCCGTCGGGGAGCTTCTCGGCGTAGAGCTTGATGCGCTTCACCTCGCCCCCGGCGGGAGCCGTCTTCGCGGGCCCGGCGGCGCTCACGGCCTCCGGCGCCACGGACAGCGACGTCGCGACGGCCGCGCCGCCCAGCAGGACCCGCCGGTTGAAGCTGCGTCTGTCCATGCGGAACTCCCCACCCTGGTAAGGCATTTACGGAGGCGTACCTGTGATGAACCTGTGAGACGGTACCGGCCGCACACCCGTTTATCCACACTCAAGACAAAGTTGGCGCCATACCGGTCATAGGTATTGGCGGGACATGCAAAGGGGTTTAGCTTCCTTGGCGGTGCTGCTGTGACCGAGGAGGTGCCCATGCACTTACGAGGGTTGAGCAAGTCAAGACGTGTCTGGGCGGCGTCCGTCGCCGCCGGGGTCGTGACCGCCGGGCTGCTGTCGAGCCCCGCCGCGAGCGCGCGCCCCTTTCCGGAACCCCCGCTGACAACGATGTCGATCAAGTCGCCGCCGGGCGGCGCGAACGTACGGGTGCTGATCTTCCACGGTTCCGCGGCGGCCGGGGAGGAGTCGCCGGTGGTGAACGCCGGGATCGAGGCCATCGAGGACATCGGCCTGTCGGGCCCGGCGAACCGCCGCTTCAAGGTGCAGGCCACCGGCGACGCCTCGGTGTTCACCGACGAGACCAGGCTCGGCCGTTTCAACGCGATCGTGTTCCTGACCGGCGGGGGCGATGTCCTCGACGCGGAGCAGGAGGCGGGCCTGGAGGCCTACATGGAGGCCGGCGGCGGGTTCGTCGGCATCCATGACGCGGCGCGGGCGGAGCCGTACTCGGACTGGTTCACCGGGCTGGTGGGCGCCCGTCCGGCCGCGTCCAGCCCCACGGCCGTCCAGCGGGCGACGGTGGAGGTCGGCGACCGCGGGCACCCCGCCACCAAGGAGCTGCCAGTGCAGTGGAAGCGCCCGGACCGGTGGCTGAACTGGGTGAAGAACCCGTCGGGCGACGTGCACACGGTGGCCCGGGTCCGCGAGTCGACGTACCAGCCCGGCACCGGCTCCAACGGCTGGGACCATCCGGTCAGCTGGTGCCGGGACTACGACGGCGGCCGTTCGTTCTACACCGGCATGGGCGGGACGGTGTCGTCGTACGACGAGAGCGACTTCCGCGCCCATCTGCGCGGCGCGCTGCTGTGGACGACCCGGCTGGAGCGGGCCGACTGCAAGGCCACCATCAACGCCAACTACGCGGCGGAGCGGCTGACCAGGCCCAACCAGCCGGGTCAGAACGACCAGATCGGCGAGCCGCACGGGATGGTCACCGCGCCCGACGGCAGGGTCTTCTACATCGGCCGGGGCGGCGCGGACTCCTCACAGCCGGTGATCACCGACTGGAACAACCCCGACATCGGCAAGGGCAGGGGCGAGATCCACGTCTACGACCCGAAGAGCCAGCAGGTCACCCTGGCCGGCGCGCTCACGGTCTTCGGCAACAAGGGCGGCGGTGACGAACTGGTCAAGGTCGAGGAGGGGCTGCTCGGTATCGAGCTGGACCCGGGGTTCGCGCGGAACGGCTGGGTGTACCTGCACTACACGCCGCACGAGCGGATCGATCGCGAGACACGGATGGCGGAGCGGCGAGTCTCCCGGTTCACACTCGACCAGGCCACGAACAAGCTCGACCTGGCCAGTGAGAAAGTGCTGCTGAAGTGGCCGGTGCAGATCCACAGTTGCTGCCACGCGGGCGGGGGGATGGCCTGGGACTCCAAGGGCAACCTGTACATCGCGACGGGTGACAACAACTCCAGTGGCTTCAGCGGCGGTTACTCCGGCAACAACCCGCAGCCGAACTACAGGGGCGTCTCCTTCGCGGACGCGCGCCGCACCGCGGGCAACACCAACAACCTCAACGGCAAGATCCTGCGCATCCACCCCGAGCCGGACGGCACCTACACGCTGCCCGAGGGCAATCTCTTCACCGGCAAGGAGCCCGACGAGGGCGGTGGCAAGACGCGCGGCGAGATCTACGTGATGGGTGTCCGCAACCCGGCGCGGATCTCCGTCGACAAGTCCACCGACGTGCTCTACGCGGGCTGGGTCGGCCCGGACGCGAGTGCGCCGTCGACGACCTGGGGTCCGGCCAAGTACGACACGTTCGCCGCCATCACCGAGGCGGGCAACCGCGGCTGGCCGTACTGCATGGGCAACAAGCAGCCCTACCGGGACCGCAACCTGCCGGACCCGTCCAAGCCGCTGGGCTGGTACGACTGCGACCACCCGAAGAACGAGTCGCCGAACAACGACGGCTTGGTCAACGTGCCGCCGGTGACCGGCAACAACATCTGGTACTCGCCGTCGGGCGGAGCACCGGACTACCCGAGGGACGCGAACGGTGTCCCGTCGTACAAGCCGGCGGAGGCCACGTACCGGCTGCCCTGGCTGAAGGGCGGCGGTCAGGCCGCGATGAACGGGCCGGTCTACCGGTACGGCACGGCCGCGGCCGACAGTGCGGTGAAGTGGCCGGCGTACTGGGACGGCAAGTGGTTCGTCGGTGACTTCTACGACGCCGACCAGCCGCGCCACGCGGTGCTCATGGACCCGAAGACGCAAGGCGACGGCGGTCTGCCGGTGCACGCGGAGTCGCTGAAGAAGATCGTGCCGGTCGGCAACGACGGCATCAGGAACCTGATGGACTGGAGGTTCGGTCCGGACGGCGCGCTGTACGTCCTCGACTACGGGCGCGGCTTCTTCACCTCCGACTCCAAGTCGGCGCTGTGGCGGGTCACCTACAAGGGCGGCGGGCCCACCCCGGCCGCCGGCCAGTTGGCGAGGGGGACCGAGTGATCCGGCAACGAAGAGTCTGGGCCGCCCTGCTGGCCGCCCTGCTGATGATGCTCGGCGTGCAGGCACTGCCCGCCGCCGGGCAGCCAGAGACGAAGGCTGCCGCCGACCAGGTGCTGACCTGGACGGCCGGCAACGACATCGACAAGTACCTCTCGGCGCCGAGGACGGCGGTGGCCGGTGCCGCCACGATCGTCTTCGAGAACAGCGCGGCCACCGGCAACACCACGGGCATGCCGCACACGCTGACGTTCGTGACCAGCGACCCCGAGTTCAACGACGACGTGCAGCTCAATATTCTGGCCAACCCGAACGACGCCCAGGGCGGCAAGCACACCGCCCAGGTCACGCTCACCCCCGGCCGGTACTTCTACCACTGCACGATCCCCGGCCACGGCCAGATGCAGGGCATCCTCGTCGTCACCGAGGGCACCGGCGAGGACACCACCGCGCCCGTGGCGTCGGCGCATGTCAGCGGCACGCAGAACACGCAGGGCCAGTACGTCGGCTCGGCGAGCGTGGCGCTGCACGCCACCGACGAGGGCGGCTCCGGTGTCGAGAGGATCGAGTACGCGATCGGCGACGCGGGGGCCTGGCAGCCGTACACCGCGCCGGTCGTCGTCGACCAGGTGGGTGAGCACAGGTTCCGCTACCGCGCCTTCGACAAGGCGGGGAACGTCTCCACCGAGAAGAGCGCCGCGTTCACGGTCGTCGCGCCGCAGTCGGACGACACCACCGCGCCGGGCACCTCGGCGACGGTGAGCGGTGAGCGCGACGCCGACGGGGCGTACATCGACATGGCGACGGTCACGGTGTCGGCCTCCGACACGGGATCCGGGGTCAACACCATCGAGTACGCGCTCGGGTCGGGTGCCTGGCAGCCGTACACCGCGCCCGTGATGGTCCACCAGGTCGGTGAGCACACCGTCCGCTACCGGGCCACCGACAAGGCGGGCAACGTGGCGGCGGAGAAGAGCGTGCGGTTCACGGTCGTCGCGGCACCCCCGCAGGACACCACGCCGCCGGCGACGGGCGTGGCCGTGGAGGGCACGAAGAACTCGAACGGGGCGTACGTCAACAGTGCCCGGGTGACGGTCACGGCGACCGACGCGCACGGTTCGGGCGTCGAGAAGATCGAGTACTCGCTGGACGGCGGGCCCTACCTCGCGTACACGGGGCCGGTGGTGGTCGACCGGGCGGGTGCGCACACCGTGGCCTACCGGGCGACGGACAAGGCGGGCAACACCGCGGCGGCCCGCACGGTGACCTTCACGGTCGTCTCCGGTCAGGTCCCGGCACCGGACTGCCCGGAGCACGACGAGCGGCTGACGGTGATCGTGGGCACGGTCGACTCGGGCGTACGCAACCGGGTCACGGACAACCGGTGCCGGATCGGCGAGCTGATCGAGGACGAGAAGGAGTGGACGTCCCAGGCGCTGTTCCTCAAGCACGTGACGGCCGTGCTCGACCGGCTGCTGAGGGAAGGGGTCGTCGACGAGCGGGAGTCCAAGGCCATCCGGAAGGCGGCCCGCGCGTCGGGCATCGGCACGCCGGGGCAGACCGAGGGCTACCGCTCGCTCTTCGACGGCACCGTAGAGTCCCTCGCCGAGTGGCGGCAGGTGGGCGGCGGTTCCTTCGGGCTGAACCCGGACGGGACGATCACCTCCGGCACCACGACGTCCGGTATGGGCATGCTGTGGTTCCCGCAGCGCAAGTACGGCGACTTCTCCCTGAAGCTCCAGTGGCGTGACGACGCACCCGGCACCGGCAACGCCAACTCGGGTGTCTTCGTGCGCTTCCCGTGGGTCCACGACCACCCCGAGGAGTCCCGCCCGGAGTGGGTCGCCATCAAGTACGGGCACGAGGTGCAGGTGCTCGACCGGCCCGACGGCGACCTGTACAAGACGGGGTCGGTCTACGGCTTCGACCGGGTCGGTCTCGCCGGCGCGGGCGTGACACAGAAGGGCACCTGGAACGACTACGAGATCCGCGTGGAGGGCCAGCACTACTCGGTGTTCCGCAACGGTGTGCTGATCAACGAGTTCGACAACACCGGCGGCCAGGAGTTCGCCCCGCCCCGCTCGGACGACCCGGGCACGGACGGGCGGCGGTTCGCCTCCGGCTACATCGGGCTCCAGGTGCACGGCACGACGGATGTGGTCTCGTACCGGGACATCCGCATCAAGGAGCTGTAGGAGGAGGCTCCTTCTCCTTGCGGGCCCTGCTCGGCTGTACCCGCCTGGGCTCCCCCGGCATCTTCGGATACTCGGGCGGGTACGGCAGATCGCCAAGGCCGTGGTCGTGCTCGTCGCGGCGGGCGAGGTCGAGCAGGGCCTCCAGGGAGTAACGCTTGTCGTCCATGTCCGCGTGCACGTCGCCGAGTTCGGCGAAGCGCGCGGGCATGGTCGCGAGGTCGAAGTCCTGGGGGTGCGCGATGCCGACCTCCTCCCAGCGCAGGGGCGCGGAGACCGGGGCGTGCGGGCGGGGGCGTACGGAGTAGGCGGAGGCGATCGTGCGGTCGCGGGCCGTCTGGTTGTAGTCGATGAAGATGCGCTTGCCGCGTTCCTCCTTCCACCACTTGATGGTGACCTGCTCCGGCATCCGCCGTTCCATCTCCCGGCCGACGGCGATGGCGGCGCGCCGGACCTGGGTGAAGGTCCAGCGCGGTTCGATGGGCACGAACACGTGCAGGCCCCGGCCGCCCGAGGTCTTGGGGAAGCCGCGCAGCCCGCCGAACTCGTCGAGCACCTGGCGCAGTTCGTGGGCGGCGCGGGCGGCGTCGTCGTAGTCGGTGCCGGGCTGCGGGTCGAGGTCGATGCGGAGTTCGTCCGGATGGTCGACGTCGCCGCGGCGAACCGGCCAGGGGTGGAAGGTGAGGGTGCCGAACTGGGCCGCCCACACCACCGCTCCGGCCTCGGTGGGGCACATCTCGTCGGCGCTGCGGCCGCTGGGGAAGGTGATGTGCGCGGTCGGGATCCAGTCGGGCATGTTCTTCGGCGCCCGCTTCTGGAAGAAGTTCTCCCCGTTCACGCCCTCCGGGTAGCGCTCCAGGGTGGTCGGCCGGTCGCGCAGGGCGCGCAGGATGCCGGGGCCGACGGCGATGTAGTAGCGGGCGAGGTCCAGCTTGGTGAAGCCGCGCTCCGGGAAGAAGACCTTGTCCGGGCTGGACAGCCGTACGGTCCGGCCGTCGACCTCCAGTTCCACCGCGTCACCCATGCTCGACACGGTAGGCGCAGCCCGCACACCTCGCATATCGGGCAGTCCGGGACGTACGGGAGCAGAATCAATCCATGGATCTGCCGGTGATGCCCCCTGTCCTGCCGATGCTCGCCAAATCGGTGGCCGCGATCCCCGCGGGTATGCAGTACGAGGCCAAGTGGGACGGCTTTCGGGCGATCGTGTTCCGCGACGGGGACGAGGTCGAGTTGGGCAGCCGTACCGGAAAGCCTCTGACCAGGTACTTCCCGGAGCTTGTGACGGCCGTGCGGGAGCGGTTGCCCGAGCGGTGCGTGGTGGACGGGGAGATCGTGATCGCGCGGGAGGGGCATCTGGACTTCGACGCGCTGACGGAGCGGATCCATCCGGCGGATTCGCGGGTGCGGACGCTGGCGGAGCGGACGCCTGCCTCGCTCGTCGTGTTCGACGTGCTGGCGCTGGGCGACGCGTCGCTGATGGACGCGCCGCTGACCGAACGGCGGGAGCGGCTGACCGCTGAGCTGGCCGGGGTGCGGTCGCCGGTGCACCTGGCCCCGGCGACCACCGACATCGAGGTGGCGCGGCAGTGGTTCGAGGAGTACGAGGGGGCCGGCCTCGACGGTGTCATCGCCAAGCCCCTGACCGTGCCCTACCGGCCGGATCAGCGCGCCATGTTCAAGGTCAAGCACGAGCGGACGGCGGATGTCGTGGTCGCCGGGTACCGCCTGCACAAGAGCGGCCCGGTGGTGGGTTCGCTGCTGCTCGGCCTGTACGACGCACGGGGGACCCTCCAGCACGTCGGGGTCTCCGCCGCCTTCACGATGAAGCGGCGCGCGGAGCTCGTGGAGGAGCTGGAGCCGCTGCGTCTGGACGACGTGTCAGGGCATCCGTGGGCGGCGTGGTCCGAGGAGGCCGCCCACGAGCAGGCACGGCTGCCGGGGGCGCCGAGCCGCTGGTCCGGCCGCAAGGACCTGTCGTGGGTGCCGCTCCGGCCGGACCGGGTGGCGGAGGTGGCGTACGACCACATGGAGAACGGGCAGCGCTTCCGGCACACCGCCCGTTTCCGCCGCTGGCGCCCGGACCGGACTCCCGAGAGCTGCACGTACGCCCAGCTGGAGGAGCCGGTCCGCTACGACCTGGCGGAGATCCTGGGCGCCTAGTGCCGTGGCAGGCAACGTTCGCCCCGTCGCGACGCCCGGCACGCACTCTCGCCGCACCGGCCGAAAGCCCAAGTACATCCAGTACGAGGGCTCCCGGCCGGCGCGCCGAGAGCACGCACGAGAGCACGCACCGGACGCCGCTCCCTACCGGGCGAACGTTGCCTGCCGCGGCACTGGCAGCACCGCCCGGCGCCGGCGGCCCTCACGGCTGCATGATGACCTTCACCGCGCCGTCCTGCTTGCGCTGGAACATCTCGTATGCGTGCGGAGCCTCCGACAGCGGCACCCGGTGGGTGGCGAAGTCGTCCACGCCGAGGGGGTCCTCGTCGGTCAGGTACGGGATGATGTCGTCGGTCCAGCGGCGGACGTTGGCCTGCCCCATGCGCATCTGGATCTGCTTGTCGAACAGGGTGAGCAGCGGCAGTGGGTCCGCCATACCGCCGTAGACGCCGGACAGCGAGATGGTTCCGCCGCGGCGCACCAGCTCGATGGCGGTGTGCAGCGCGGCGAGACGGTCGACGCTGAAGCGCTCGGCGATCGGGCCGCCCAGCTTGCGGGGCAGGATCGAGGCGGCGTTCTGCACCAAGCGCGCGGCCGCACTGCCGTGGGCCTCGGTGCCGACCGCGTCGATCACGGCATCGGGGCCTCGGCCGTCGGTCTGGTCGCGGATCGCTTCGACGAGTTCCTTCTCGTCGTCGAAGGACCTCAGGTCGAAGGTCTCCACACCCCGCGCCTTCGCCCTGCGCAGCCGCTCCGGGACCAGGTCGACACCGAACACCCGGCCGGCCCCCTGCACCTGCGCGACACGGCAGGCCATGTCGCCGATGGGACCGAGACCGAGCACGGCGACGCTGCCGCCCTCCGGGACATCGGCGTAGACGACCGCCTGCCAGGCGGTGGGCAGGACGTCGGAGAGGTAGACGAAACGGTCGTCTGCCGGGCCCTCGGGGACCTTGATCGGACCGAACTGCGCCTGCGGGACGCGCAGGTACTCGGCCTGGGCGCCCGGCACCGAGCCGTACAGGCGGGTGTAGCCGAACAGGGCGGCGCCCATGCCCTCGCCCTGCACCTGGGTGGTCTCGCACTGGGTGGGCAGGCCGGTCAGGCACATCCAGCAGTTGCCGCAGGCGATCTGGAACGGCACCACGACCCTGTCCCCCACCTGGAGGTCCTGGACGCCCGCACCGACCTCCTCCACGATGCCCATGGGTTCATGACCGAGGATGTCACCCGGAGTCATGAACGGGGTGAGCACCTCGTACAGGTGCAGGTCGGACCCGCACAGCCCGGTCGAGGTGATGCGGATGATCGCGTCCGTCGGCTCCTGGATCGTCGGATCGGGCACGTTCTCCACCCGGACGTCCCGCTTGCCCTGCCAGGTCACTGCCCTCATCGCCTCGCGCTCCCTCCGTCAGCGTGCGCGTCGGTCGTACGGCGCCGTCCGGGTACCCGGACACCCCGCGCTGAACCTTGAGCCGATCGACGGACGCGGCCCGGACACCTTCCCGACGGGAACGATCGACTCTGGCCATCGATGTTCAGATAAGCGCACAATCAAGACACATCGAGGACATGGGGCGCGGTGGCGACGGTGGGCATGAGACGAGGGGCGCGCGGACGGCGCGCCACGACTACGGCGGCGGCGCTGCTGGCCGCCGCGGTGACGGCCGCCCTCGCGGCGGGCTGCACCGCCGACAGCGGACCGGGTGACGACGGACGGGGTTCCCCGAAGGAGTCGGAACAGGGCGCCTCCCCGTCGGTGACCGGCCCCTCCGCGCTCGCCGTCAAGATCGACAACGCGCCCGCGGCCCGTCCGCACACAGGCGTCGACGCGGCGGACGTGGTCTACGCGGAGCAGGTCGAGGGCGGGATGAGCAGGCTGATGGCGGTGTATGCGACCCGGTTGCCCAAGACGGTGGGGCCGGTGCGCAGCGCACGTGAGTCGGACCTGGAGCTGCTGCGCCAGTTCGAGCGGCCCACGCTCGCCTTCTCCGGCGCCCAGAAGAAGCTCCTGCCACTGATCGACAAGGCGCCGCTGCGGGCGGAGACACCGGGCAACGCGGCCGACGCCTACTTCCGCGGCTCCGGCGAGCCCGCCCCGCACAACCTCTACCTCCGGCCCGGGCGGATCGTCCCCGAGACCCCCGGCGAGGCCGCCCTGACCACCGGCTTCCACTACGGAGCGGCACCCGGGGGCGGCACGGCGACGAACTCCCGGACCGTGCGCTACCCGGCAGCCCGATTCACCTTCACCTGGTCGGACTCCCGCGACCGCTGGCTGATCGGCATGGACGGCACGCCCGCGACGACGGCCGACGGCGAGCGGATGGCGGCCGCGACGGTCGTCGTGCAGTACGTGAAGGTGCGCGAGTCCGCCTTCCGGGACTTCCTCGGCAACAACACGCCGTACACCGAGACGGTCGGCTCGGGCACGGCGCAGGTGCTGCGCGACGGGCGGGCCTGGGACGTGCACTGGAAGCGGGAGGAGGCCACGGACGGTACCGCCTTCACCACCGGCGACGGCACTCCGGTGAACTTCGCCGAGGGCCCGGTGTGGGTGGTGTTCGCCCAGACGCCCTGACCGGCCCTGCGCGTCGTCCGGCCCGGCCCTGCACGCCGAACCGGCCCTGCCTCCCGTACCACCCACGGGCCGCCTCAGCGGGGCGCCCCCAGGGGCTCCTCGGGGTTGCGGAGCGCCTCGGCCGCGTCCGCGACCCGCCGGATGAGGTCGAAGAACACGGTTCGCTCGTCGGCGGTCAGCGGGGCGAGGAACACCTGGTTCATGCGGGCGGTGCGCACGGTCAGCCTGCGATGCGTGCGCATCCCCTCGTCCGTGGGACGCAGCAGAGAGCGGCGGCCGTCCTGGGGGTCACGCACCTTGTCGAGAAGTCCGCGCCGGCCGAGACGGCTGATCACCTCGGCGATGGTGGACCGGTCGAGCCCCACCCGCTCCCCCACCGTGCGCTGATCGAGGCCGGGTTCGGCGACGAGGGTGTTGAGGACCGCGTACTGGGGCGAGGTGATCTCCTCGGAGACCATCGCGTTCCACAGCAGGTAGTGCGCCTGCTGAAGCCGCCGGGCCAGGTGCCCGGGGTGGGTGGTGAGGTCCGCGGCCGCCATGTGCACCCCTCGCTCGTTCGTTGGTGCACTGAACAATACTCAACACGACGGCCGCTGTCTGCCGACCCCGCACAGGTGGGCATGCCTGTTTGCCGAGGTCTTGACGCCCTCTCCTCTCGGTGGCAGCGTGAGAGCAGCTCGCAGAAATGCTCAGTGCCCTGATTAATTTGATCGGGTCACTCGGAAGAGATGGGGCCTCTCGGATGGACAAGGTGGTCGCCACAGCCCTGGAGGCGGTGGCCGACGTGCCGGACGGCGCGTCGCTCGCGGTGGGCGGTTTCGGGCTCAGCGGCGTGCCGAACGTGCTGATCGAGGCGCTGTACCGGCGCGGCGTGGCCGGGCTGTCGGTGGTCTCCAACAACTGCGGGGCGATGGAGTCGGGCCTGGCGGTGCTGCTGGCCGCCGGCCGGATCGCCCGGGTCACGGGTTCCTACATCGGCGCCAACAAGGAGTTCGCCCGGCAGTACCTGGCCGGGGAGCTGGAGGTCGAGCTGATCCCGCAGGGCACGCTGGCCGAGCGGCTGCGGGCCGGCGGCGCCGGGATCCCCGCCTTCTACACCCCGGCCGGCGTCGGCACCCAGGTCGCCGACGGCGGGCTGCCCTGGCGCTACGACGGCCAGGGCGGGGTGGCGCTCGCCTCGCCGCCGAAGGAGGTCAGGGAGTTCGACGGCACGGAGTACGTGCTGGAGCGGGGCATCCGCACCGACTTCGCCCTGGTGAGGGCCGCGCGTGGCGACCGGCACGGCAACCTCGTCTTCAACAAGTCCTCCCGGAACTTCAACCCCCTGGCCGCGATGGCCGGGAAGGTCACGGTCGCCGAGGTGGAGGAGCTGGTGGAGCCCGGTGAGATCGACCCGGACGCGGTGCACCTGCCGGGCATCTTCGTGCAGCGGGTGCTCGCGCTCACCCCGGAGCAGGCGGCGGACAAGAAGATCGAGCAGCGGACGGTGAGGTCCTGATGGCCTGGACGCGTGAGGAGATGGCCGCGCGGGCGGCGCGGGAGCTGCGGGACGGCCAGTACGTCAACCTCGGCATCGGACTGCCCACCCTCATCCCCAACTACCTCCCCCCGGGCGTCGAAGTGGTGCTCGAGTCGGAGAACGGCATCCTGGGCACCGGCCCCTACCCCACCGAGGACGCCGTCGACCCGGACCTGATCAACGCCGGGAAGGAGACGGTGACGGTCCTGCCGGGCGCCTCCTTCTTCGACTCGGCGCTGTCGTTCTCGATGATCCGGGGCGGGCACATAGATGTCGCCGTGCTCGGTGCCATGCAGGTGTCCGAGCGGGGCGACCTGGCCAACTGGGCCGTCCCCGGCAAGCTGATCACCGGCATCGGCGGGGCGATGGACCTGGTGCACGGCGCCCGCACGGTCATCGTGGTGATGACACACACCGCCAAGGACGGCTCCCCCAAGATCCTCACCGAGTGTGCCCTGCCGCTGACCGGCAAGGCGTGCGTGAACCGGATCATCACCGACCTCGGCGTCCTCGACGTCACCGACGGCGGCCTCGTCCTGGCCGAGACCGCGCCCGGCGTGACCGCCGAGGAGATCGTCGCCAGGACCGACGCCGAACTGATTGTCCCGGAGGGCCTGAAGTGAAGGACGTCTACATCGTCGACGCGGTCCGCACGCCGATCGGCCGCTATAACGGAGGCCTCGCAAACGTGCGCCCGGACGACCTCGCCGCGCACGTCATCCGCGAAGTCCTGTCCCGTACACCACAGTTGGATCCCTCCCGGGTCGAGGACGTGTACTTCGGCAACGCGAACGGAGCCGGCGAGGAGAACCGCAACGTGGGCCGGATGGCCGCGCTGCTCGCGGGCCTGCCCACGTCCGTCCCGGGCGTGACGGTCAACCGGCTCTGTGCGTCGGGCCTGGAGGCCGTGATCCAGGCGGCCCGGGCCATCGCGCTCGGCGACGCCTCCGTCGTACTGGCCGGGGGCGTCGAGTCCATGACCCGGGCGCCGTACGTGCTGCCGAAGAACGACAGGCCCTTCCCGGCCGGGCACACCGAGCTGTGTTCGACGACGCTCGGCTGGCGGATGGTCAACCCGCGGATGGACCCGCAGTGGACGATCCCGCTGGGCGAGTCGGCCGAACTCATCGCGGACAAGCACAAGATCGGCCGGGAGCAGCAGGACGAGTTCGCACTGAGCAGCCACCGGAAGGCGGCACGGGCACAGGCCGAGGGCCTGTTCGACGGTGAACTGGCGCCCGTGACGATCCCGCGGCGCAAGGGCGAGCCGGTGGTCTTCGCCGCCGACGAAGGCGTCCGGGCGGATGCCTCCCTGGTGGCGATGGCCAGGCTGAAGCCCTCGTTCCGCACCGAGGGCGGCACGGTGACGGCGGGCAACGCGTCCCCGCTGAACGACGGTGCGGCGGCGTTGCTGCTCGTCGACGAGGAGGGGCTGAGGGCGACGGGCCGCGAACCGCTGGCCCGGGTCCGCGCGACGGGTGTCTCGGCGACCGACCCGCAGTACTTCGGGCTGGCGCCCGTGGAGGCCGTGAACCGGGCGCTCGCCAAGGCGGGCAGGGGGTTCGGCGACCTGTCGGTGCTGGAGCTGAACGAGGCGTTCGCCGCGCAGGTGCTGGGGTGTGTGGCCGAGTGGCCCGAGTTCGATCCCGCGATCCTCAATCCGCAGGGCGGGGCGATCGCGCTGGGGCATCCGCTGGGGGCGTCCGGTGCGCGGCTGGCCGGGACGGTGGCCCATCAGCTGGCCCGGCGGGGCGGTGGCGTCGGCGTCGCCACCCTGTGCATCGGGGTGGGCCAAGGGCTTGCGCTCGTTCTGGAACGTTAGGCATTCGGCTGCGGGCCGTATGTCGCCGGCCGCGCAGTTCCCCGCGCCCCTGACGGGGCGCGGCCGGCCGGAGGGTTTTACAAGAAACACACACACCACCACATCGGTAATGAGTAAGC